>NZ_JBHWUE010000296.1:0-1025 GCF_042738615.1 Rhodococcus sp. NPDC059968 | reverse complement strand
CCGACACCGACCCAGAGGGCGAGACATAAGGCGAGTGACCCGCGCTTTCCGCCGGACCCCCGTTGGCCTGGGTGACGTAGTCCTGTTTGACGATCCGCCACCGGGGCCAGCGCGAGCCTCCATGAGACGCTCGGCCACGTAGCTACGATCGATACTTGCCAGAGGGTGTCCATCTCCGGGCTGAGCCCGGTTGAGGCCGATGGTCGGTGACACCCCGATCAGGCGGCCCGCTCCCCGACCCGAGACCTTCTCTGACTACGGATCGCCACCTACCGGAGGTACACGATGACATCGCCCATGGAGCCCGTCCCCCATCTGTCCACGCTCGTCGGGTCCTGGACTCTGGACCCTGCTCGCACCTCGATCGCTTTCCACACCAAGGCGTTGTGGCTACTCCCGGTCACCGGGACTTTCCATGCCGTCGAGGGCGCCGGAACGGTCAGCAACGACGGAAGTATCACCGGCACCCTGGTCGTCGACGCCACCTCCGTGAACACCAAGAACAGCAAACGCGACGAGCACCTGCGCTCCGCCGACTTTTTCGACGTCCAGAAGTACCCCACCATTATTTTCACCGCGACAGAGGCACGACCCGCCGAACCGGGACACCTACATCTCGGCGCCGATCTGACCGTTCACGGCCAGACTCGACCGCTCACCGTCCCCGCCCATGTTGTTGCCACGGAGGACACCGCGGCGGTCACCGCCGAAGTACACCTCGACCGCAGCAGCTGGGGCCTGACTTACACGAAAAAGGGCTCCCGCCTCGCCACCCACGTCGTGATCAAGGCGCACTTCATCAAATCCTGACCAACCGGCAGCGTGGCTGATCGAGGCAGGCTCCGTAAGAGGCACGCTCCGTAAGAGGAACCTGCACCGGCACGTCCCGAAAGCCGACGCAAATACTCGACCAAGCTGACGGTGACGTCACCGGTGCCGGTGCTGAGCTACAGCGGCTGGAGGTCGTGCCGGCTTCCTCGACGAGAACTCTCTCTTCAAGAGCGCCTCGTAGGGCGGAGTCAGGC
>NZ_JBHWUE010000295.1:0-1031 GCF_042738615.1 Rhodococcus sp. NPDC059968 | reverse complement strand
CCGCGGACCGCGGTCTTCGGGCCGGTCAGGCCCATCAGACCGTAGATGAACATCGCGAACGCCACGATGTACAAAACGTTGACCAAATACTCCATTACTTGTCCCCACCCTTCTCAGCAGCAACAGGGGCGGTGGGCTTGGACTTGAACATCGCCAGCATGCGGTCGGTGACCACGAAACCACCGACCACGTTGATCGTTCCGAAGACCAGGGCGACGAACAGGATCACCTGCAGGCCCCACGGCGGGTCCTCGACCTTGCCGAGCACCACCAGCGCGCCGAGCACGACGATGCCGTGGATGGCGTTCGTGCCCGACATCAGCGGGGTGTGCAACGTGTTCGGGACCTTGGAGATCACCGCGAACCCCACGAACCCGGACAACACCAGGATCGCGATGTTCGCCAACAATTCGGTATACATCAGACGGCCGCCTTGGTGTCCGGACGAACATCGGTGTCGTCCCAGAGTTCCTGGGACAGGTCGACGAAGCCATACGCCCGCCGGGGCACCATCACATGGTCGAGAAATACCGCCAGGGGTGTCGCGAGTGTTCTGAGAAGCGTTGTGATCATGAGATTTCCTTGGTGTCGCGGGTGACGCAGGCGGCGGCGAGGACCTCGTCCGAGAAATCGGGGGCCAGCTTCCCGTCGACGAGCATCAACTCGAGCAGAGCGGAGATGTTCTTCGAGTACAGCTCCGAGGCGTGCTCGGGCATGCTGGCGGGCAGGTTCAGCGGCGAGCAGATCGTCACCCCGTGCTTGACGACGGTCTGACCGGGCTCGGTGAGCTCGCAGTTACCGCCGGTCTCCCCGGCCAGGTCGACCACCACGGAGCCGGGCTTCATGCCCTCCACCGCGGCGGCGGTCACCAACCGGGGCGCCGGTCGGCCCGGCACCAGGGCGGTGGTGATGACCACGTCGAAGCCCTTGATCGCCTCCTCGAGCGCCTGCTGCTGCTGCGCCCGCTCCGCCTCGGTCAGCTCGCGGGCGTACCCGCCCTCACCGGCGGCGTCGATCCCCAGATCGAGCCA
>NZ_JBHWUE010000294.1:0-1066 GCF_042738615.1 Rhodococcus sp. NPDC059968 | reverse complement strand
ATGGTCGCGGCGATCGAGGCGAGGTAGTCGCGGTCGACGAACCGGCGGGGGGTGAGCATCTTCGTCAGGACCGACGGCCGGGCGGGCACCATGAGGACACCGGTTGCGGTGGCGGCGAGGACCAGGTGTCGGCACCGGCGCGGGTTCTGGAATGCGAATTGCTGGGCCAGGGCACCACCCCACGAATAGCCCAGCATGTCGACCCGTTCGTAGCCGAGGGTGTCCAGCATCCGCCCGACTACTCGGGCGAGGTACGGAAACCCGTACGGTAGTCGCGAGTTCGGTGACGCTCCGACTCCGGGTGCGTCGAATCGGATCAGGGTGCGTCTCGCGCCGAGGTGCTCGACCAGGGGGTCGAGGACCTCGAGGCCGGCGCCGATCCCGTTGCAGAGCACCAGCGGTACGCCGTCGCCGTGTCTGATGGACACTCGCAGGTGCTGCCCGCGGGCGCGCACCATTCGGGTTTCGTCTGCCGGGTTCACGGCGGGGGTGATCATCGGTAGATGCGTATCGGTTCGGCGACGCATACGGGTCGCGGCGCGCCGTCGGCTTCGACGGTGATGCCGAAGACGACTTCGATGCCGGTGCGGCGTCGCTGCGCGGCCAGGATCCGGCCGGTGCAGCGGACCTTGGCATCGGCGGCTGTGGGTGCGGGAAAATGGACGGTGCCGAGTCCGTGGTCGAGGGTGGTGGGGGCGCTGTCGATCCAGACCAGGTCGTCGAGGGCCCTCGGGAGCAGTGCCAGCGTCAGGTAGGCGGGGGTGATCGGATTCGCGAGGAGCGTGCCGGCGGTCCGCTGCGGGTGGGTGGGGATCGTCCGGTAGTCGCCGGTGGCGTCGGCGAACAGGTTGACCTGTTCGTAGGTGATCTCGTACCAGTCGGTGGTGCCGATCTGCTCGCCGACCAGGGCGAGGAGTTCTGTCGGGTGCGCTACACGGGTGGTCATGGGTGATCCTCACTGTTCTTGCGGCGGTTCATCGCTCACGGACATACGAGCCGGGAGCGGGCATCAGCGGCGGTAGGTCCGGGGTGCCGAGCATCGCCGGTGCGGTCTTGTCCGGTCCGC
>NZ_JBHWUE010000293.1:0-1091 GCF_042738615.1 Rhodococcus sp. NPDC059968 | reverse complement strand
GCCGATGCGGGGTGTCGGGTCGGTGACCTCGACATCCTCGACACCGACGAACGACGGAACCTGCTCGACCGCACCGGCGGCCCCGAACACCCCGCAACAACACTGCCACAACTGCTCACCACCGCCGCAGCACACGACCGCACCGCACCGGCGGTGCTATACGAAGACCACCACCTGTCCTACGAACAACTCGACACCGCATCCTCCCAGCTCGCACGGATCCTGATCGCCGAAGGCATCGGCACCGAAGACACCGTCGCCATCGCACTCCCCCGCTCCCCCGAAGCGGTCCTCGCAGTCTGGGCGACCACCAAAACCGGCGCCGCGTTCCTCCCAATCGACCCGAACTACCCGAAAGACCGCATCACCCACATGCTCTCGGACTCCCGAGCCGCACTCGGATTGACCACCACCCACCACGCCACAACCCTGCCCGGACCACTGCCATGGCTCGTCATCGACACCCCCGACTTCGAAACCCGCTGCAACACCATGGATTCAGGTCCGATCACCGACGCCGACCGATCCCGACCCCTGCACACCACCAACACCGCCTACCTGCTCTACACCTCCGGCTCCACCGGCACCCCCAAAGGCGTCGTCGTCACCCACCAAGGGCTGGCCAACCTCGCCGCCGAACAACGCGAACGATTCACCATCACCCCCGACTCCCGCACCTTGGCCGTGGCATCACCGAGCTTCGACGCCTCGGTCTTCGAACTGCTCCTCGCCGCCGGATCCAGCGCCACCATGGTCATCGCCCCACCCACCGTCTTCGGCGGCGACGAACTCACCCAACTCCTCCACCGCAACCACGTCACCCACGCCGTGATCACACCGACCGCACTGGCCACGATGGACCCCACCCACCTCCACACCCTGCACACCGTCCTGTCGGCCGGCGAGGCCTGCACCCCCGACCTACTCACCCGCTGGGCCACAAACACCGACACCACCCGCACCAACTCCCCCCGCCGCTTCTTCAACGGCTACGGCCCCACCGAGACGACCGTGATGAGCAACTGCAGCGGACCACTGCCACCCGGCGGCCCGGTCACCATCGGCGGCCCGATCCGCGGCACCCACGCCTA
>NZ_JBHWUE010000292.1:0-1102 GCF_042738615.1 Rhodococcus sp. NPDC059968 | reverse complement strand
TCCGCCAGGGCATTATCGTAGGCGTCACCTACCGACCCGATCGACGGCCGAAGTCCTTGCAGGAACAGGGTTTCCCCGAATCGCAGAGCCGTATATTGAGAGCCCGCATCCGAGTGGTGAATAGTCCTCTCGCGCAACGGATTGCCTTGCATCGACCGCAGCATGCAGGCGTGATTCACCGCCCGCTCTACGAACGCGGTTTCCTTCGACGTCGACACCTCCCAACCGACGATCGTGCCGGCGAACGCATCGATCACGAACGCGGTGTACGCGAAGCAGGGCACCATCCGCACGTACGTGAAGTCGGCGACATAGAGCGCATCGGGCCGGTCGACCCGGAAGTTCCGATCGACCAGGTCCGGTGGCCGCGGCGCCGACGGCTCCGCGATGGTGGTGCGGACCCTCTTCGTCCGGGTGGTGCCGCGCCACTCGTTCACGCGCATCAGCCGCTCCACGGTGCAGCGGGCCACCTCGATGCCCTGACGTTGCAGGTGGGCCCACATCTTCAGCGAGCCGTACAACGACTCCGGTTTGCGTCTGCCGTGCTCGTCCCGCTCGACGTAGTACGAGGCCAGCACCGCGGTGATGGTGGCGTCCCACAGGGCGCGCTTCGACAGCGGGCGCGCCAGCCAGGCGTAGAAGGTTCTCGGGGCGATCGTGCACCCGTGCTCGGTGAGCACGCGGCAGATCGGTACGACCCCGAACTGATCGCGGTGTTCGGCGATGAATCGGCAGATCACTTGCGTGGCGGGTCGCACTCCCGCGCGAAGAAAGATGTTGCGGCTTTGAGTATTTCGATGGTCTTCTCGAGCTCGGCGTTCTTCCGGCGCAATGCCCGCAGTTCGATCTCCGCCTCGGACGCCGACGCGGCATGGGTGCCATCACCCGCCGCTTCGGCCTTGCGGACCCACACCCGTACGGTCTCCGTCTTCAGTGACATCCGTTCGGCGATTGTGCGGATCGCCTCGTATTCCGAGGCGTAGTCACCACGGTGCTCGAGGACCAGGCGCACGGCCTTCTCTCGCACCTCGGCTGGATAGACATTCGGCATAAGGATTACCTTCCCAAGAAAGAAGGTGCGCATCAAACCCGGGACGATTCA
>NZ_JBHWUE010000291.1:0-1106 GCF_042738615.1 Rhodococcus sp. NPDC059968 | reverse complement strand
GCCGATGTTCTGCTCCCGGATGGTCTCGGCGATCAGGCGCTCGGCCAGCGTCTTCGACTCGCGGGAGGCGATCATCCACCCCACCACGTACCGGGAGTAGATGTCCAAGATCACATACAGGTAGTAGTACGTCCACTTCGCCGGCCCGTGCAGCTTGGTGATGTCCCACGACCACACCGAATTCGGCTGATCAGCAACCAGTTCCGGTTTCACCTTCGGCGGGTGTGTGGCCTGGCGGCGGCGGTCCCCGGTCTGGTTCTTCTCCCGCAGAATCCGGTACATCGTCGACTCACTGCACAGGTAGACACCCTCGTCGAGGAGAGTGGCATACACCTGCGCGGGAGCCATGTCGGCGAACCGCTGCGAGTTCAGCACCTCGAGAACCCGTACCCGTTCCGCGTTCGACAATGCCCGCGGCTGCGTACTCTCCCGCGCCGAAGTGTCCGCGGGCCCAGCTTCCGGGATTGTCAGCGACACATCCTGTCTACCAACTTGTTTCGGGTGTGCACGGTAGTAGCTGGCGGGCGCACGACCCGTCGCGGCGCACGCGTGGCGCACCCCGATCAGCGGCGTCAACTCGGCGATCGCGTGATCGATCATCGTCAACGCCTGCTCCCGGGCGTCTCCACGCTGCTCGATGAGAGCTTCTCCAAGAGCGCGGACAGTTCCCCCTGGATGCGGATCACTTCCCGGGCCTGCTCGAGTTCCGCGGTCAGCCGGGCGTTCTCCGCGGTCAAACCGCGGTCCGGCGCAGCGGGCGTCGGCTTGGGTCCGCGCGGCACCGACAAACCGGCGAGCGCACCCCGGTCGCGTTGACGACGCCACTCGGTGAGCAACGATGAGTGCAGGTTCTCCCGCCGCAGGATCGCCCCCCGCTCGCCGTGCTCGGCACGCTCGTATTCCTCGACGACGGCGAGCTTGTACTTCGCGGTGAACGTCCGCCGCACTGCCCTCTCGGCAACCTGCGGATCTGGTACCTCACCGGGCCGCACACCGACCGGATCCACCCGGTCCGCGGTCTCTTCGCTACTCAATGCTTCCTACTCCGAACTCGCCCTCGAACCTCACTGATTACGGACACCGATTGTGTCTCAGACCAGGTTGAC
>NZ_JBHWUE010000290.1:0-1116 GCF_042738615.1 Rhodococcus sp. NPDC059968 | reverse complement strand
TCCCCCAGCACACCGAGCGGTTCCCGACTGGTTGCCAGGATCTGCACGCGGTCCGTCCGCCGAACAATGTCGGCGGTGATTGTTCCGCACGCCTCGATCAAGTGCTCGCAGTTGTCCAAGACGATGAGTGCATGTCTTTCACCGAGGAATTCGAACAGGTAGTGACTACCGTCCGCATTCATTCCGTCTCGAATGTCGAGCGCCTCGGTAATTGCGCTGACGACAAGGTCTGGACTGGAGATCGCGGCGAGATCGACAAACCAGACGCCGCCGGTGTAGGTTCTGCGCACTTCCGCGGCGACGCGGCATGCCAGCCGTGTTTTACCCACCCCACCGAATCCGGTGAGCGTCACTATCCGAGAATCCGACAGACGCGCCTTGACCGCGGCCACTTCATTTCGGCGTCCGACGAAACTTGTCACTTCGCGAAAGAATTCGTGTGCATGGGAGACGAGTTGGTTGGCCGGCGCCATCACGTCCTCCTTTCGTTGCACGTCTTCCGGTTCGGTGTGCAGTGCCATCGCGTCGAGGGGGAAGCCATGGAGACGTTGGGATGCTCGGAGTTGCTGACCGAGTTCCGTGGCGGAGGGGCGGCCCGCCGGGGCGCCGGCCATGGCACGTTCGATGATCGCGCTGACGTCCTCGGGAATGCCGTGCTTGCGTGGGTCCGGACCGGGCTCGGCGGCGATCCTCAGGAACTGGGCCAC
Source organism: Rhodococcus sp. NPDC059968 (assembly GCF_042738615.1). Taxonomy (NCBI): domain Bacteria; kingdom Bacillati; phylum Actinomycetota; class Actinomycetes; order Mycobacteriales; family Nocardiaceae; genus Rhodococcus; species Rhodococcus sp. NPDC059968. The sequence continues at coordinate 409 of NZ_JBHWUE010000290.1, read as the reverse complement.
CACCTGCTCCCCACTGCGGCGTTCGAACGCAGCGTGACCGGTCATCACAGCGAACAACGTGGCCCCGAGCCCGTACACATCGGCGGCAGCACTCGGGGGCTCGCCGGTCACCACCTCGGGGGCGGTGAACGCCGGCGACCCCGTGACGACGCCGGCGGTGGTTTCGAATCCGCCGGCGATGCGGGCGATGCCGAAATCCGTCAGTGCCGGCTCGCCGTAGTCGGTGAGCAGGATGTTCCCGGGCTTGACGTCGCGGTGAAGGATTCCGAGGCGGTGGGCAGTCTCGAGGGCACCGGCCATCTTCACCCCGAGTCGCAGCGCTTCGTCCAGCGGAAGTGGCCCGTGGCGCCGGATCCGCGCGTCGAGGGAGTCCTGGGCGTGGTAAGGCATGACGATATACGGCCGACCG
>NZ_JBHWUE010000289.1:0-1126 GCF_042738615.1 Rhodococcus sp. NPDC059968 | reverse complement strand
AATGCAGCGCGGTCGAGTTTGCCGTTCGCCGTGAGGGGCAGGGCATCGAGGACCATCACGGTCGCGGGCACCATGTGCGGGGCCAACCGCTCGCCCACGAACGTAAGGACCGCTACCGTGTCGAGGTCGACCCCGGGCTCGGGCACCACGTACCCGATCAACCGGTCGCCGGTGGTGCCGTCCCCGTGCACTGTCACCACCGCCCGGGCCACACCCGCGCAGGCAACCAGAGCCGATTCGATTTCGCCGAGCTCGATCCGGAAACCACGAACCTTGACCTGCAGATCGCATCGACCGACATAGTCGAGAGTCAGACCCCCCTCCGGGAGCCGCGACCACCGCACCAGATCCCCGGTCCGATACATCCGCTGCCCCGGGCCCCCGAACGGGTCCGCCACGAACCGCGACGCCGTCAAACCCATCCGGTTACGGTATCCGCGGGCCAGACCCGGACCCGCCAAATACAACTCCCCGACCACCCCGATCGGAACCGGCCGCAACCACGCATCGAGCACGACCTGCCGCACGCCGCGGATCGGACCCCCGATCGTCACCGGCTCCCCCACCCTCATCGCCGCACCGGCATTCGACTGGATCGTCGCCTCGGCCGGACCGTATGTGTTGACCATCCGCCGGCCCGGTGCCCACCGCGACACCAGGTCCGGCGGGCACGTTTCGCCACCGACCACGACGGTCCCGAGATCGTCGAGCCCGGCCGGATCGACCGTCCCCAGAGCTGCGGGCGTCAGCGCTATATGGGTCACCTTCTCGCGCAACAGAATCTGCGCCAACTCGCTACCGCCGTAGACTGTCGGCGGTGCAATCACCAGCCGCCCACCCGCCGCGAACGCCCACAACAGCTCAAGCACCGCCGCATCGAAACTCGTTGATGCGACATGCAACACCCGCGCATCCGGACCGAGCCCGAACCGGGCACACTGTTCGGCCACCAGATTCGCCAACCCCTGGTGCGAGACCACCACACCCTTCGGCACACCCGTCGAGCCCGACGTGTAAATCACGTACGCCGGATGCTGCTCCCGGACCGGGAGCATTCGCTCCGCATCGGTCACCGGTGCCGGAGACGATCCCGCCACCTCCGCACCGACCGCCGGATCATCGAGCA
>NZ_JBHWUE010000288.1:0-1151 GCF_042738615.1 Rhodococcus sp. NPDC059968 | reverse complement strand
GCTGCACTGACAACGGTGAATGATCTGCTCGACGGGCATGTGATGCTCGACGTTGAGTGTCTGGACCGGATCTACCTGAACGCCTATGTGCCGAATCTGCAGGTCGGTGGGCAGGTGGTGTCGTTCATGACCGCACACCTGGGTTACCCGATCCCGTCGCCGGCGATCCTGGAGAGGATCGGCACGGCATTCCGCCGGGCGGTGCGTCGTTTCGCCGACGACAACCACATCCCGGTGGTGGGGTTCGGCAAGCACGACCGCAAGATCGACGTGATGGGGCCGTACCTGAGCAGGCAGGCGAAGACCGGTCGGCCGGGGGTAGCCGCGATCGGGGTCGCACAGGAGTTCGCCCCGGTGTTCACCGCGACCAAACGCACCGGGCGGACCACGGGGGTGTGGTTCTCCTTCACCAAGACCGACCGGCGAGTGACCTGCTACTACTTCTACCTCTGGGACGACGACTTCGGGCCGGCGTTCGTCAAGGTCTGCGCCTACTTCCCGTATCCGGCCAAGATCTGGGTCAACGGGCACGAGTGGGCCAAACGGCAGGCGGCCAAGGCCGGGATCGGCTTCACCGAACTGTCCAACGGGTTCGCCTCCTGCACCGACCCCACTGCACTACAGGCGATCTGCGACCGTCTCGAGCCCGGCACGATTGGGGTGTTCGCCGAACGGTGGTGGTCGATCCTGCCGCTGCCGCTCACCGGTGCCGACCGTGCGGCGGGCTACTGGTGGCAGCTGTCGATGCGGCAGGTCGAGGTCTCGCGCACGATGGTGTTCGATGCGCCCCGGCATGCTCGCGGATTCTTCGAGGCCCTCGTCGCAGACAATCTCGACATCGGCCGCCCGGAGGTCATCGAGCTTATCTTCAAGCGGGGCCAGCGGCGGGGACGTCCGGCGGCCGGGCAGTTCAAGACCAAGATCGTCACCTACGGCACCGAGGTCAATGTCAACGCCTTCTACCGGCACTCGCGGATCAAGCAGTACCTCAAGGACGGGCGGGCGCTGCGAATCGAAACCGTCGTCAACGACCCGGGCGACCTGGGCTGCCTACGTCGGCTTCCCAACCTCGACGAACTGCAGACCCGTGCCCGTGCGGTCAACCGTCGCCTGCTCGATACTGAACGTGTCGGCCAGGGTTGCGCCCTTGC
>NZ_JBHWUE010000287.1:0-1172 GCF_042738615.1 Rhodococcus sp. NPDC059968 | reverse complement strand
CGGAGAGTGTATTACCTATATATGGCTTCGATCGTGGGGAAACGGCAGGGAGGGAAGACGTACTACTACCTGGTCGAGTCCGCCCGGGTCGAGGGCAAGCCGCGCATCGTCTCGCAACAGTACCTGGGCAGCGCGGAGGAGGTGACGGCCAAACTCGCCGGCGCGCAAGCGGGTGCGCCGGTGCGCAGTGCACACAAGAAGTTCGGGGATGTCGCCGCGGTGTGGTCGGTGCTCGAACGTCTCGGCGTGGCCGAGGCGATCGATGGGGTGGCTCCGCGCCGCTCGGACGCGGCGGTATCGGTGGGCACCTATATTGCGCTGGCCACGCTGAACCGGATCGTCGCCCCGTGCTCGAAGGCGGCGTTCGCGTCCTGGTGGGATTCCACCGCCGCACCGCGGTGGTGCCCACTGCCGGCCGGGTCCCTCGATCACCGCAAGTTCTGGTCGGCGATGGACCGTCTCGACCGCGACGATCTGGCGCGGATCGAGGGAGCGTTGTCGGCGCGGATGGTCACCGAATTCGGTCTCGACCTGACCGCGTTGGTGCTGGACATGACGAATTTCGCCACCTACATCGACTCCGGCAACGAGGCCGCCCCGATCGCGCAGCGGGGCAAGGCCAAACAAAAACGCGTCGACCTGCGCCTGGTCGGGTTGGCGTTGGTGATCACCTCCGACGGCGGTATTCCGCTGCTCTCGCACCCCTACCCCGGCGATCGCCCCGACGTGACCCAGTTCCCCGGGGTGATCGACGATCTCGTCGACCGCTACCGCAGCGTCGCCGCCGGCATCGAGGGGGCCACGATCGTCTACGACGCCGGGCAGAACTCGGCCGCGAACCACGCCCACATCGAGGCGGCGCGGATCGGGTTCGTCGGCTCCCTGCCGCCCTCGGATCACCCGGCCCTGCTGACCGTGCCCGCTGACGCCTACCACCGGGTCGACGATCCCCGACTGCCCGGGATGCGCGCCTACGACACCGAGGTCGACGCCCTCGGGGTCCGGCGGCGGGCGATTGTGACCCACTCGGCGTCGCTGCACGCCGCCCAGTCCCGCGGATTCGACCAGACCCTCGACAAGGCCCGCGACCGGCTCGGCGCCCTGCAGGTGCGCCTGGCCCGCGGGCGCACCCGCCGCGACCGGGCGGCCGTGGAGCGCGAGATCGAGCAGAT
>NZ_JBHWUE010000286.1:0-1173 GCF_042738615.1 Rhodococcus sp. NPDC059968 | reverse complement strand
TTAGTGCGTGAAACCAGCCTTCCTGAACCGAGAAACCTCTGGTCAGAGGGCTGCGTCCTGGCTTCTCACCTCGGAGTGAGCCAAGTCAGGGGGCCGCGGACACCGGAGTCCAGCTCTGAATGGATATGGACCAGTTCGGCACAGGCCCCGGGGGCAGCCGCGAAGAGACCGAAATTCCACCACTGAATCTGAACTGCCGACACGTATCGAGGTCATGCAGTTTCGGTTGAACGGGGCCAGGTGATGCAGTGAGCATCACTTTGCCCAACGGAGAGTGACAAATGTGATGCTTCCTATCGTCCGGGACAAGGTGGGAAACCTGCCCGTGGAATTGACCAGTTTCGTGGGTCGTCGCCGCGAGTTGACGGAGGCGAAGCGGCTGCTGTCGGCTACCCGTCTGGTAACGCTGACGGGCGTCGGTGGTGTCGGCAAGACACGACTGGCCGTGCGTATGGCCGCGAACGTGCGCCGCGCCTTCGATGACGGTGTGTGGCTGATCGAGCTGGGGGAGATTCATGACCCGGAACTGTTGGCGGACAACGTGGTTGCCGCATTGGGGTTGCGGGAGCAGTCCTCCGACCCGTCGCTGGAGTTGTTGGCCGATCTCGCCGACCGGCGGGTGTTGCTCATGCTGGACAACTGCGAACACCTGGTGGGGGCGGTCGCGGTGCTGGCCGAGTTGACCGTGACCCGGTTGGCCTCCGAGAGCACGAATCCGGGTGCCGCGGCCTCTGCCCGCGCCGCGAACAGCGTGATGGCGTCGTACCCAGGCAGCCCCTGCAACGCTGGTGGGCGATCCGGATCGGGGACTGTCAGGGGCAGGACCCGCATCACAGCTTCGCCGCCGATGCCCAGAGGTTCACGGCTCGTTGCCAGAATGCGCAGCTCAGGGCACCGCCGAAGCAACGTTTCGCGGCGAATCAGTGCATAGGGCGTACTCGCTGTGGGCGCTCGGGTTGGCGGTGTGGCAGACCGACCACAGGCGGGCCTCGTGGCTGCTCGAGCAAAGCGTGCGGCTCGCGCGGTTGGTGGACGATCGGCTCGACGTGGCCTGGTCTCTGGAGGCGCTGGCGTGGATTGAACTGTCCTGGGTCGGGTGGAGACTCCTGATTGAACCAGGAGAATGAAGTCATGCCAGCACCGAGGAAGTACGACACCGAGACCCGTGAGCGG
>NZ_JBHWUE010000285.1:0-1190 GCF_042738615.1 Rhodococcus sp. NPDC059968 | reverse complement strand
AATAGGGTCGGGAACTGGCGCGGTGACGCAGTACGTGCGTTCCGTTTCCAGCCCCCGCCACCTCGATTCCGTGCATGCGGTTCTCCCGCACACGGCTCACCGACGTCGTTCACCACCGGCATTCGGCTTCCCCCGCCAGTCCCGGAAGGGCCTGGGGGCGACGACGTTCCCAGAAAGGCTGACCAGGCCCAGATGGTCCGGAGAGGCATACGCCACCACGTGCCATCCGAAGCTGCGGGAGCGCTTGTGACGTTTGCCGATGAACAGCGCCATCCGCATCCGCACGTACTCCCTGATCACCCCGAAGCGGTGTGCTGAGTTGCCGTACTTGAAGTACGCCGCCCAGCCGTTCAGGAACAAGTTGAGGTCCTGAACCACCACCTCGGTCGGCAGCAGCAATCGGGAGCGGTCCGTCAATTCCCGGATCCGTTCCCGTGCGTGCCGCACCGCCTTGTCCGCGGGCCAGCGGGCGAGGAAGGGGAACGGCCGCCGCCCGGGGCGAGCGGGCGCGTTCACCAACCGATGATGGAAACCGAGGAAGTCCACTCCCTCGCCTCCCACCCGAAGGTGCACAATCCTGGTCTTGGCCTCCTTCGGCTCCAAGCCGAGATCGGCCAGCAGTTCCCGAAGCCGCGTCAACGCGGCCTCGGCCTGCCGCCGGGACCTGCACATCACCAGCGCGTCGTCGGCATAACGCACCAGGACCCCGTGCTCGTCCACGTCCCATGCCCGGTCGAGCCGGTGCAGGTAGACGTTGCAGAGCAAGGCGGATGCAACCCCGCCCTGTGGGGTTCCGGTGACCGGCCGACGGACCTGCCCCTCCTCCATCACTCCCGCGCGCAACATCACGCGCAGCAGCTTCAGGAACGGCTGGTCGCAGACACGTTCCTCGACCGCCTGCATCAACTTCTCGATCGGAATCGCCTCGAAACAGTTGGCGATGTCCGTCTCCACCACCCACCGACACCCCCGCCAGGACTCATCGATGAGCACCTGCAGCGCGTCATGGGCACCACGCCGGGGACGGAACCCGAACGAGCACGGAAGGAAATCCGCCTCGAACACCGGCTCCGCCACCAGTTTCCACGCGGCCTGGACGATCCGGTCGCGCACCGAAGGAATCGACAGCGGCCTTTGCTCCACCGTGCCGGGCTTGGGGATGAACACCCGACGCGCCGGGAGCGGACGAT
>NZ_JBHWUE010000284.1:0-1217 GCF_042738615.1 Rhodococcus sp. NPDC059968 | reverse complement strand
GCGAGCACTGATCCATTAGGTTGCCGCCGGGTGCCTCTGGGCTCGAACAGGTTTCATCCAACACCATGAGAGCGGAGGAGGCGATCGATGATCTTCGTCGGCGACGATTGGGCCGAACAGCATCACGATGTCCATTTGATGGACGAGGCCGGGCGGCGGCTGGCATCTCGGCGGCTGCCGGAAGGGCTGTCCGGCATCCGGCAGCTGCACGAACTGATAGCCGAGCACGCCGAAGAACCAGGTCAGGTCGTGGTCGGCATCGAAACCGACCGCGGCCTGTGGGTACAGGCGCTGACCGCCGCCTGCTATCAGGTGTATCCGATCAATCCCCTCGCCGCGGCGCGCTACCGCGACCGGCACCACGTCTCGGGTGCGAAGTCCGACGCCGGTGACGCCAAGCTGCTCGCGGATCTGGTGCGCACGGACCGACACAACCACCGCCCGATCGCCGCAGACAGCCCGGACGCGGAGGCGATCAAGGTCCTCGCCCGCGGACACCAGAATCTGATCTGGACCCGCACCCGGCACACCAACTCACTGCGCTCGGCGCTGCGCGAGTACTACCCGGCCGCGCTGGAGGTGTTCGACGACCTGCACGACCGCGACGCGCTGGCCGTGCTCGGTCGCGCCCCGACACCCGCCGAGGCCGCGCACCTGACCCTGCCGGCGATCCGCTCCGCCCTCAAAAAGGCTGGCCGGCAACGCAACCTCGACACCCGGGCCCGCGAAATCCGGGCCGGGCTGCGGGCCGAGCACCTGACCGCACCGGCGCCGGTCGCCGCCGCGTTCGCCGCCACCACCCGCGCCGCGGTCGGCCTCATCGTCGAGTTGAACCGGCAGATCACCGAACTCGAGGCCGAACTGGCCACACATTTTGAGTCACACCCGGACGCCGACATCTACCGCTCCGTGCCAGGACTTGGTGTCATACTCGGCGCCCGGGTGCTCGGTGAGTTCGGGGACGACCCCGACCGCTACACCCCCGCCAAGTCTCGCAGAAACTACGCCGGAACCTCACCCTTGACGGTCGCGTCCGGCAAGAAACGCGCGGTGCTCGCCCGCCACGTCCGCAACCGGCGCCTCTACGACGCCATCGACCAATGGGCGTTCTGCGCACTGTCGTCCAGTCCTGGCGCCCGAGACTTCTACGACCAGCGACGCGACGCCGGCGACCTGCACCACCAAGCGCTCCGCGCACTCGGCAACCGCCTCGTCGG
>NZ_JBHWUE010000283.1:0-1262 GCF_042738615.1 Rhodococcus sp. NPDC059968 | reverse complement strand
AATGACGTTGACACTACCGGACATTGGCGATATCACCGAGGCGCGGCTGGACCGCTTGCGGGACAAGCTTGCGGAATCGAGCTACGACGCGATCGTGTGCTGTGGTTTCGAGAACATCCAGTACGCGACCGGCTACCGGAGCGCACCGGGGGCGAACCGCCGCAGCCAGCGGATGGCCGCGATCGTCACCCCGGCCGTGGTGTTGCTGGTCGGGGGTACCGCCGAAGCCGCGCCGGCGGTGGCGGGCGGCATCGCCCCTGATCGATACATCCCCTACGGCGCGTTCTACTTCGACTCCGTCACCGAGCAGCATCCGGCACTGCAGTGCGCACCGCAGCAGGCCTCGCTCGGCGCCGGCGTCGAGTACGCCGCCCGTCTGCTCCAGTCCACGTCTTTGTCTGTGGTCGGTGTCGACGAGGACGATTGTGCTGATGAGGTGCGTAAGGCACTGGCAAGTGCATTGCCTGGCGCGACGTTCGCCAACGCGAGCGGGTGGCTGCAGCAGGTGCGCAGCGTCAAATTGTCCGGTGAGGTCGATCGGTTGCGGCATGCGGCGAGGTTGGCCGAAGACGGGATCACGGCGGCGATCGCCGCGGCGGCACCGGGTGTGACCGAAAACGAATTGTCCGCCATCGTCGGTTCGACGATGGCCGCCGGTGGTGCGATGCCGCGCTCGATCACCCTCACGACGGGGGAGCGTTCGGCACTGGCCGACGAGTTCCCGACGAATGCCGTCATCCGCGAGGGTGACCTGCTCAGGTTCGACGTCAGCTGCGATTACGAGGGCTACCGGTCCGATATCGGTCGGACCGCGGTGATCGGCGAGCCCACCGCGTTGCAGAGCGACCGTTACCACGCGATCTGGCGCGGTGAGGAGCGCGAGATCGAGATCTGCGGGCCGGGGCTGCGGACAGCGGATCTTTTCGCCGCCGCCATCGAGGCCGTCGAGGAGGCCGGATTGCGGCCGTATCGGCGCAATCACTGCGGGCACGGGATCGGGATGCAGATCTACGAGGGCTTCCGCGTCGCACCCGGCGACAAGCACGTGCTCGAGCCGGGGAATGTGCTGTGTGTCGAGACACCGTATTACGTGCTGGGTTGGGGCGGGATGATGGTCGAGGACACGCTCGTCGTCACGCCGACCGGCGCCGAAACGCTCTCGGTCAGCACGCGGGAGCTCAGGACGGTGTCGTGATCACGGCCGCGGAGACGAGGGACTCGACCCGCTCGGGCTACACCGGGAAGATGGGATGCGGGCGGTG
>NZ_JBHWUE010000282.1:0-1282 GCF_042738615.1 Rhodococcus sp. NPDC059968 | reverse complement strand
CCTGACTTGGCTCACTCCGAGGTGAGAAGCCAGGACGCAGCCCTCTGACCAGAGGTTTCTCGGTTCAGGAAGGCTGGTTTCACGCACTAACGAGGGCCGGTTTACGCTCCCCATGTGGCGTTTATCAGGCGAGTACGGACCAAATCCGGGGCCACAGCCGTGCAGGTCGCCCGCTATTCCGGTGGCCGGCAGGAAATCGTCAAACACATCGGATCCGCCCACACCGAAGTCGAACTCGGGGTTCTGCTCGAGCAGGCCCGAGCCTGGCTCGAACCCGATCAACAGGCCTTCGACCTGGGCATCGTCCCGCAACTGCCGGTCGAAGACGTCCTGCCCACCGGCCAGGGCGCCCTGCTGCCCCCGACCGAGGAACCGCCTGTGGTCGATGCGCCGGGCCGGACCGAAGCCACCGCCTCGGTGCTGCTGCGTCAGGTCCTGCACACCGCGTACGAGCAGCTCGGCTTCGAGCGGATCGAAGATGCGGTGTTTCGGGATCTGGTCATCGCCCGCATCGTCGAGCCCGGCTCGAAACTCGACGCCGGCCGGGTCCTGAGTGATCTCGGTGCCGACCCGCCGAGTTACGCCACCATCAAACGGCACCTGCGGTCGGTGATCGATCGCGACTATCGCGCCGCGATCGCGACGCAGTGCTTCTCCTACGCCGCTCACACCGGCGGCCTGAGCCTTCTGCTCTACGACGTCACGACCTTGTACTTCGAGGCCGAAAAGGAGGATGAACTACGGAAAGTCGGCTACTCGAAAGAGCGTCGCGTGGACCCGCAGATCGTGGTCGGACTGCTGGTGGACCGCACCGGTTTTCCGTTGGAGATCGGCTGTTTCGAAGGCAACCACGCCGAAACCAGAACTATCGTCCCGATCGTGCGTCAGTTCCAGGCCAGGCACGATATCGAGGATGTCGAGATGGTCGTTGCTGCCGACGCCGGGATGTTGTCGGCGGCGAACCTGACGGACCTCGATGCTGCCGGCCTGAAGTTCATCGTGGGTTCTCGTGTCACCAAGGCGCCCGGAGATCTGGCGTCCCACTTCCATTGGCATGGAAACGCGTTCACCAGTGGGCAGGTCATCGACACGATCACTCCGCGGCACGGACGTTCGGTGGTCAACAACGTTCGTAAACGCGCCGAACCGGTGTGGAGTTCGGTGGAGCATCCGAATGCGTGGCGGGCGGTGTGGCAGTACTCGACTCGTCGGGCAGCGCGTGATGAGCGGACATTGAATGCGCAGGAGGCCCGCGCCCGGGCTGTCGTCGACGGTGGCACGG
>NZ_JBHWUE010000281.1:0-1298 GCF_042738615.1 Rhodococcus sp. NPDC059968 | reverse complement strand
GTGAACACCATCCCGACGGAGAACGAGCCGTGGTTCCCCGGCGACGAGGAGACCGAGCGCCGGTACCGGGCGTTCATCCGGTGGAACGCGGCGGTGATGGTGACCCGGGCGCAGCGGCCGGGGGTCGGGGTCGGCGGCCACATTTCGACGTATGCGTCGTCGGCCGCCCTGTACGAGGTGGGGTTCAACCACTTCTTCCGCGGCAAGGACCACCCCGGTGGTGGGGATCAGATCTTCATCCAGGGCCACGCCTCGCCGGGCATCTACGCCCGCGCGTTTTTGGAGGGGCGGATCCCGGCGGAGCGGATGGACGGGTTCCGGCAGGAACACTCGCACGCCGACTCCGGTGGCGGGTTGCCGTCGTATCCGCACCCGCGGCTGCTCCCCGACTTCTGGGAGTTCCCGACCGTGTCGATGGGGTTGGGCCCGATGAACGCGATCTACCAGGCCAGGTTCAACCACTACCTGCACGACCGCGGCATCAAGGACACCGCCGATCAGCACGTGTGGGCGTTCCTCGGTGACGGCGAGATGGACGAACCGGAATCGCGGGGTCTGGCGCATGTGGCGGCCACCGAGGGCCTCGACAATTTGACGTTCGTGGTGAACTGCAACCTGCAGCGCCTCGACGGCCCGGTCCGCGGCAACGGCAAGATCATCCAGGAGTTGGAGTCGTTCTTCCGCGGCGCCGGCTGGAACGTGATCAAGGTGGTCTGGGGCCGCGAGTGGGACGCCCTGCTGCACGCGGACCGCGACGGCGCCCTGGTCAACCTGATGAACGTCACCCCGGACGGCGACTACCAAACCTACAAGGCCAACGACGGCGGCTACGTCCGGGAGCACTTCTTCGGGAGGGATCCGCGGACGAAGGAACTGGTCGCGAACCTGTCGGATCGGGACATCTGGAACCTCAAGCGCGGCGGCCACGACTACCGCAAGATCTACGCCGCGTACGCGGCGGCGATGGCGCACAAGGGGCAGCCGACGGTGATCCTGGCGCACACCATCAAGGGCTACACCCTGGGTAAGCATTTCGAGGGCCGCAACGCCACCCACCAGATGAAGAAGCTGACCCTCGACGATCTGAAGAATTTCCGGGACCTGCAGCGCATCCCGATCTCCGACGAAGAGTTGGAGAAGGACCCGAAGATGCCGCCGTACTACCACCCCGGCAACGACGCCCCGGAAATCCAGTACATGCTCGACCGCCGCCGCGCCCTCGGTGGGTTCCTGCCGCAAAGGCGCACCGGGGTGGCGCCGTTGCCGATGCCGCCGGACTCCACCTACGACGTGGTCCG
>NZ_JBHWUE010000280.1:0-1328 GCF_042738615.1 Rhodococcus sp. NPDC059968 | reverse complement strand
CCCGGGCGTTCGACGAGGGTGGGGTGTGTGGGTTCGGTGGGCCGCCGGGGATTACGGTGAGTGTCCAATCGCGGCGTTCGGTGAGGGCGCGGTGTGGGTGCTGTGTCCAGCGGCGGCGTTCGTCGCTATTGCGCTCGTGGGTGATCGTGATTCGCCTGGTCCACCTTTCGGGCAGCCCGCGGTCATTGATCGCCAGCCCGATGACAACCCGAAGATCGGGATCGGGCGCTCCGGTGACCACGATGCGGCCGGGTTCGCCGCCCATCTCCATCCGGGCCCCGAGCACAGCGGAGACCACTTCGGCCACCTCGAGCACGGACTGCGCCCCGGCCACGTCGATGTGGTCGACTTCGGTCATCGCGGTCCTCCATTCCGTGCCGGCGGGACACGTAACCGTCGACCGAATCACATCACGCATGTCGGTTGGCGGTTCGAGTGGCACCAGGGGCCCGTGCATCAGCAGGCTGAAACGAGGGTCGGGTGTTTTTCCTCCCCGGCCACACCGGTGCTGGTCGGGTGCACGCGCCCCGCCGCTACCGTGTCGACCGAGCGCGCCTTGCGTTGCGTGCACGCGAGGTGCGGCCCCCTTGGGGCGCCGATGCCCGCCGGTGAGGGTCGGACCTGGTCGGTCAGCTGGTGGGTGGGGGGCCGCGGCGAGTTTCGGTGGTGTGGGCACACGGAGTTTGATCGATGATGTGCCCGGGACGCGGTGTCGGTCCGCCGCGGTGGGTGGTGTTCGGTGTGTTGGGCCCGCCGGTCGAGTGCTGTGGATGCGGCGTCGACGGCATCGACGGTCTCAATGTCCTCGAGGACCGCCTGCCGGGCAAGGAAGCCTCCCATGACCTGGACCGCCTGCAGATCCTGATCGACGTGAGCGAGACCGGCTACCAGTGCGCCGACTGGTTGCGCGAGCACTGCCGGTTGGACATCGGAATATCCGACCACCGGCGCATCCTCGCCACCATGTCCATGTCGATGGCCGACGACGAGCACATCACCGACCGACTTATCCGCGCTCTCACGGAAATGAGTGCCACCACTGCCTCCTTCGCGCCCGCGCCGCACATCGAACTGCCCAGACCCGAAGAATTGCAGCTCGAATCCGAGATGGCGCCGGGGGACGTGTTCTTCGGACCGTCGGAAATGATCCCCGCCGACCGTGCGGCCGGACGGATCGCCGCCGACCGTGCGGCCGGACGAATTGCCGCCGAACAGCTCACCCCGTTCGAGAATGCGGTGCCGGCGTCCGTCCCCGGCGCAGGGTTCGCGGGCCCGCACCGTTCGTCAAGCAACTGTTTGACAATGAATTCAAGCTGCTGCTTGACTTT
>NZ_JBHWUE010000279.1:0-1366 GCF_042738615.1 Rhodococcus sp. NPDC059968 | reverse complement strand
CCCCGGAAGGTCCACCGCCCGACGGGAGAGCGGGAAGGTGACCGTCCTAGAGTCGCATTGAGCCGGACTCCAGGTACCGCTGGTGGAACGAGAACGCCTCCCCGAGCAGGTGCGGCGTCTGGCCGGCTCCCGCAGTGGCCGTCGCCCGCTCGACGTAGTCGGTGAGCAGCGGCCGGAATTCCGGATGCGCGCAGCGCTCGATGATCACCCGTGCCCGGCGACGCGGCGACAACCCACGCAAGTCGGCGAGGCCCTGCTCGGTGACCAGTACCTGGGTGTCGTGCTCGGTGTGGTCGACGTGCGGGGTCATCGGGACGATCGACGAGATCGCCCCGTTCTTCGCGGTGGACGGGCTGAGGAACATCGACAGGTATCCGTTGCGCGCGAAGTCCCCGGATCCGCCGATGCCGTTCATGATCTTGGTGCCCATCACGTGCGTCGAATTGACGTTCCCGTAGACGTCGGCCTCCAGCATCCCGTTCATCGCGATGATTCCCAGTCGGCGGACCACCTCGGGGTGGTTGCTGATTTCCTGCGGGCGGAGCCGGATGTGCTGCCGGTAGAAGTCGATGTTGGAGGTCAACTCCTCGATCCCGGCCTCCGAGAGTGCCAGCGCGGTAGCCGACGCGAACCGGACGGTGCCGTGCTTGATCAAGTGCAGCATCCCGTCCTGGATGACCTCGGAATAGCAGGTCAAACCGCGATACGGGCCGCGATCGAGGCCGCCGAGTACGGCATTGGCGACGTTTCCGACGCCCGCCTGCAGTGGCAGCAGGGTGTTCGCCGGGAGCCGGCCACGCCTCACCTCGTGGTCGAAGAAGTCCAGCACGTGGGCCGTGATCGCCTCGCTGGCCGCGTCCGGGGCGGTCAGCGCGCTCGCACTGTCGGGGGCATTCGTCTCCACCACGGCAACGACCTTGGCCGGGTCCACCCGGTAATGCGGTTGCCCGATGCGGTCCTCGACGTCGGTGAGTTCGATCGGCCGGCGGTGCGGGGGCAGCGCTGTGCCGTAGTAGATGTCGTGGATACCGTCCATCGCGTCCGGGACCCACGAGTTGACCTCGAGAATGACCTTCTCCGCGACGTCGAGCCACGTCTTGTTGTTTCCGACCGACGCGGAGGGGATCAGCTCGCCGGTCTCGGTGATACCGGAAACTTCGACGACCGCGACGTTCACCTCGCCGTAGTAGCCCTCCCACACCTGCTGGGCCACGTGTGAGAGGTGGATGTCGACGTAGTCCATCCGTCCCTGGTTGATCTTCTGCCGGGCAGTGGATTCCGCCTGGTAGGGCATCCTCAGGGCGATTCCGTCGATCTCAGTGAGCATCCTCTCGGTCTCAGTCGACACGGACGCCCCGGTCAGCAG
>NZ_JBHWUE010000278.1:0-1395 GCF_042738615.1 Rhodococcus sp. NPDC059968 | reverse complement strand
TGGCGCTCCTGAGGTTTGTGTGGGCGTCATTTCTGCTGTTCAGGGTGGGTTGTGTTGTTGGACGCAGTGGTCGGCGAGTTGCCGGTGAAATGAGGGACGCGCACGTGTTGGGTCTCTAGATTTTGGGGTTCCTACACCAACCTCAACCCGGAGGACCGCTACACGTGCGCGTCAGTACTGCATTTAACCGTCTGCTTCAAATCCCCGGTGCATCGGTGTCGGATGTGTCGATCACAGACGACTCCGTCGAGGTCACCGTCAGGCTCGCAGCACGCCGTGTGAAGTGCCCATGCGGCTACACGAGCGCCGCTGCCTACGACCACGCGCCGCGGCGCTGGCGCCATCTCGACTTCGGCCGCCACAAGGTGTGGTTGAAGTATCCGATCCGACGGATCGAGTGCCCGACCTGCGGCGTCCGGACCGAGGACATTCCGTGGGCGCGTCCGACAGCACGGCATACACGCGACTTCGAGGACATGGTGCTGTGGTTGGTCACCCGCACCGATCGGACCTCGGTGTCGACCTTGATGCGCTGTGCATGGCGGACGGTCACCTCCATCGTCACGCGGGCAGTCGATGCGTTGATCGACTCGCGCAGGCTCGAGAATTTGTATCGAATCGGAGTCGACGAAATCTGCTACCGGCATCCGCACAAGTACCTCACCATCGTCGGCGATCACGACACCGGCAAGGTCGTCTACATCACCGAGGGCCGAGGCCGAGACTCGTTTTCGGAGTTCTTCGAGCAACAGTCGGCGAAAGAGCGCGACAAGGTGCAGGTGGTGTCGATGGACGGCTCTCCCGCCTTCCGTGCCGCCGCAGAGGATCACGTCCCGCAGGCTCGTCAGTGTATGGACCCCTTTCATGTGATGCAGTGGGTGAACCGAGCATTGGATCGTGTGTTCTCCGACGCGGCGTCTGTTCGCCGGACCTTGTCGATGCAAGCCCCGGAATGGCGTAAAGCTCGAACAGTGTTGCGGCTAGGTAAGAATCGGCTCACCAAGAAACACAAGTCGTTGCTGCGGACGGTGACCGCAGCCGATACCGAGGTCGGGACAGCGTGGCGTCTGAAGGAGCAGTTCCGCGATCTCTACCGCAAGATCGCGCCCCAGAACGCTGCACGGTATCTACGGCGGTGGATCGAAGAAGCGCAGTCCTGCGGGATCAACGCGTTCGTACAACTGGCGCGCATGATCGACAAGAAATCCGAGCAAATCTGTGCAGCAATCGAGTTGGGGATATCCAATGCCCTTATCGAGGGGATCAACTCGAAGATCAGACTGATCAATGCCCGCGGTTACGGTCATCATTCAGCAAAATCACTCAAGGCGATGATCTATCTCAATCTCGGCGGAATCGAGGTAAGACTGCCCACACAAACGTAAGGAGGGGCAC
>NZ_JBHWUE010000277.1:0-1399 GCF_042738615.1 Rhodococcus sp. NPDC059968 | reverse complement strand
GACGGCTCCCAGGGGAGCCGGCGAGCGGTCTCGGGAACAATCGTACGTTAGTCGTTCCACATTTTCGTCGATTGCCGACCCGGCTGTTACCAGCCCATCGTCGCCCGGATGTTGGTTTTGACAATCTTGCCGCTGGGATTCATCGGCAGGGCGTTCGGGCCCACGAGCGCGATCATCTTCGGAACCTTGTATCCGGCCAAGTGCTTGCGCAGGAACGTTGCGATCTCCGTCTCCGTGACGGTCTGACCCGGCCGAACGGCGATCACCGCTCTCACTTCCTCGTCCCACTCCTCACTCGGCACACCGAGCACGGCGGCTTCCATGACAGCTGGGTGCGTGTGGAGCAACTGCTCGATCTCCGAGCTGTACACGTTCTCGCCACCGGTCTTGATCATGTCCTTGGCCCGGTCGCGGAAGTACAGGTAGCCATTCTCGTCGCGGACAGCAAGGTCACCGGTGCGCAACCAGCCGCCCTCCAGGACCTCCTTGGTGGCCTCCGGGCGGCCGAAGTATCCGGTCATCAGATTGGGGCCACGAACGCAGATCTCTCCGATCTCCCCCACCGACGTGGGGGTGCCGTCGTAGAGGTCACGCAACTCGACCTCGGTGAGCAGGTACTCGGTGCCGATCGAGCCGTCGATCTCCGGCCGGAGCATGTCCTGCGGGAGCAATCGGGTGACCATCGGTCCGGCTTCGGTCAAGCCGTAGCGGAAGAACAGGTCGACGTCCGGGATCAGTGCCGACACAGCCAGCTTGTCCGGCATGCGAAGCAGCCCGGCACCGGTGTGGAGCGCCTTGAAGTTGTCGCGGAACCCATCGGTGTCGAACGTGCCCGACTTGAGCATGCGCCGGATCATGTTGGGCACGAGGAACATGTTGGTGATCGACTCGTGCGCGACAAGATCCGCGATCTCGTCTTCCACGAACTTGTGGACGAGAACCGAACTGTTCCCCGTCACGTAGTGGGGCAGGAACCAGCACAGCAGCGCGGCAGAGTGAAAGAGCGGGGTGACGACGAGGCCGCGATCGTTCGGGCGGCCACCGATGCGACAGTCGGCGATTTCATTGACGGCGTTGGTCAGGATCGCCGAATGCGAGAGCACAACGCCCTTGGAGAACCCGGTGGTGCCGCCGGTGAACAAAATGCAGGCAGCATCAGACGCTCCCACCGGAACACCCTTGATCGGTTCCGACCGCAGGAGGTGGTCGAACTCGTCGCCCTCGTGCACGACGGTGACCGGCCCTTTGAGGCCGTCACCGGCCAGGACCTCCGCGATGGCGGCGTCGAAACCATCACCAACGAGTACGACGCGTGCGCCGGTCTCGTTGATGCCGTGGGCCAGCTCTTCGGTTGCCCATCGCCAGTTGTACGGAACGAAGGCGGCACCGGCGGCAACGA
>NZ_JBHWUE010000276.1:0-1401 GCF_042738615.1 Rhodococcus sp. NPDC059968 | reverse complement strand
CACCAACTTAGGTAATACACCCCGACCACACCAAAACCAGCTCCCACCAGCGCTAATCGCACCGAAGCCACAGCTATCTAGGAAACTCCCGCTAGGGGAGCCGCCGATCCCCGAGCGGTATGAGGTGCCGGAGCCGACGGCGCGGCTGGTCAACGACCGGCGTGCCGCGGGAGGTCGCGTCATCGCGGTCGGCACCACCGTGACCAGGGCCCTCGAGACCCAGGCCAGTTCGGACGGCACGGCGGTGGCGGGCACCGGCTGGACGGATCTGGTGCTGAGCGCGGGGAGGCCGACCCGGGTGGTGGACGGCCTGATCACGGGCTGGCACGCGCCGGGGGCCTCGCACCTGATGCTGCTCGAATCGGTGGTGGGGGAGGCCGCCGTCCGTCGCGTCTACGACGAGGCGCTTGCCCGCGGCTACCTGTGGCACGAGTTCGGAGACAGTGCGCTCTTGCTGCGACGGTGACGCGATCGAGGTTCTCGACAGCGGCGCTGTGTGCGAGTTGACTGAAGTTGGTGATCTCGGCAAATCAGAAGGGATCACGGAGGACAGGACGTCGTCATGAACATGGGAAAGAAGATCCGGCACAAGGTCGAAACCGCCGAAGGCGCCGCCAAGAAGGCTGTCGGCAAGGCCACCGGAAACGCCCACCTCGAAGGCGAGGGGAGCAAGGAGCAAGCCAAGGGCAATACCAAGCAAATGGGAGACAAGGTCAAGGACGCGGGCAAGAAGATCAAGAACGCCCTCAAACATTGATCGAACCTCGGTGAGTTCCGGGCTATTCGTTCGACAGCAGCGGCCCCAGCGGTCCGAGGTCGATGTTCAGGTCCTCGGGCGTGAGATCGAAATGATCACGCAACTCTGCCATCCGCTCCTCGAGCAGCATGAGCGTCGTGCCGATGCGTTCGATCTGCTCGTCGCTGAGATCGCCGTGCTCGACTCGGCGCAGCGCCTGCCGTTCCATCAATTGACGTAATAGTTCGACGATCGTCAGGACCAGGGTGACCAGGCCCTTCTCGACGGATTCGGGGTCGGCGTCGATTCTCTGCGGCAGAACCCGGCGACCGATGTCGGTCGGTTCATTCGAATCATCGGGCTCGGACTCAGTCATCGGCGGGCTCCTGCCCGACCGGGTCGGGAACGAGTGCGCTGACCGATGCGATGAGTGTGCGCAGCGAGATTCGGACCATGTCGACGTCGGCGAGCGACAGGGTGATCTCACCGGTGATGACGACGCCACCGCCGAGCACCCGATCGAGCAGGTCGACGAGCGCGATGCGGCGAGTGTCGTCCGCGGGGACCATCTCGCTCACTGGTGCACCATCCTTGTGTCGGTGGTTTCAGATGGACTGCCGATGCACCCGAGGTGCCGCCGGGTCACTGCCCTGCTCGCTTGACAC
>NZ_JBHWUE010000275.1:0-1418 GCF_042738615.1 Rhodococcus sp. NPDC059968 | reverse complement strand
CCGGTGCCGGTGCTGAGCTACAGCGGCTGGAGGTCGTGCCGGCTTCCTCGACGAGAACTCTCTCTTCAAGAGCGCCTCGTAGGGCGGAGTCAGGCGAACCGCTCGCGTTCGCGATCCCTCGTCGAGGACGTCACGCGTCATTGGAAGATCGACCAGATCGCCGCGACGGCGAGCGTGACGATGAGGCCAGACATCACCGCAGTCACCGCGAACTCGTGGTCGGCCAGGAAGTGCTGCACCCGCCCAGTATCGGCCAGCCAGGCTCCGCCGTACGGGCCAGTCATGTACCGGACCGACCGGGCCGCGGCGGCGAGCCGGGGGAGAGAAGTCATGTCGACCTCACCTTCGCGAAACACCCTGGTTGCGGCGCGCGCCTACGGTGGGATTCGCGCCCAGCACCTTCGACCGGATGGGGCATCCCGCTCATGACGAATCAGACACCCGGCAAACCGCGGCCCGAGCGCATCCCGAACCCTTGGCCGGAGAAACAACTGTCCACGACCGACATCGCCGGCGTCGTCGAGGCCCTCACCGGTGGGCGGCTCCTCCCACGTCCCGGCGCCGAGAACGATCCCCGCATCCAATGACGGGTCCGCCACGGCACCGAACACCGCGGCGGCCCACCAACAAGCGCGGCCGGTCGGGTCTCGAGCACCGGTCGGTGCCCGGCCGCCGGCCCCGACGCTCGGGGCGACGGGACGCGATGAGTTCGCGCCCGGGGGACGAGAGTGTGCTCATGGTCAGGGTCGTGACGGTGCTGGCCGGGGTGGTCTGCCTGGCGTTGGGTGCGGTGTCCGGTGTCGCGTTGGTGGTCGGGCTCGGTGCGCTGACCGCGCCAGGGATGGTCGCGGTGACCACGGCCGGATTCCTCGCGGCGGGTGTGGTGCTGGTTGCTCGCGCCCGCTCTCCTCGGCCGGAGAAATCCGTGACGGGCATAGCCCGTCACCGCCGGCACCACAACAGCAGCGATCACGGTTCACGGGCACGACGGTAGCGTCCGCCATCCCGTTGCATAGTTATGCGCTAGTTGGGTGGTCCAAGGCTCAGGACCGAGGAAAGCGCTGCGAGAAGGCCTGCCACCGCCCGCCCTATCGAGGTTCCTGGGCCAGTCTGAGGGCGGGTCTACGGGACCTGGAAGATGCCGAACCCCGAACTGACGGGGACATGATCGCCAGCGTCATCGGCAAACGTCGATGAATGTTCGGCGCCGCACCAGACCGCACTGAGCGCATCATCAACGACTGGACGGGAAGCCTCGGCCGGCACCTGGCCTCGCCGCGACGGTCGTCGGTGGCTACTGCGGAGGTTACTCGACGACGCCACCTGCTTGCGCTCGCGATACTGTCCTCATCATGACTGCGCGCGTCGACATTTCGCTGCTGCTCGCGTCCGCCCGGATCGGCGTCGGCGTGCTGCTC
>NZ_JBHWUE010000274.1:0-1421 GCF_042738615.1 Rhodococcus sp. NPDC059968 | reverse complement strand
GTGCGGCCGCGGGCAGTGCTGGCGACGAACTTGGAGATCGCTCGTTTGACCACGCGGGGGTTGGTTCGTGATCGTCGGGCGGGCATCAGGTGGTCGAGGACGCGTTCGCCGATGATGCCGACGAGGTCGACGACGGTGGTTTCGATGACACCCGCGGCGTGAATGAGTTGGTCGCGGGCCGCGTTGAGGGCGATGGTGAAGCTGGCACGGTCGGGATCGACGTCGGGGCACCCGAGGGTGGCGTCGGTGATCGCGACGCGCAACGCCTGGTAGGTGACGAGCAGCGCGTAGATCTCCTGCTCGACCCCGCGTGGGGTGCGGGCACGCAGCACCCGGCCACCGAGGATCGTCGATTTCAGCTCCAGGAACGCGGTCTCGATCTCCCACCGATCGTGGTAGAGGCGGACGATTTCGGTTGCGGGACAGTCGGGATCGAGGAGGGTGGTCACCAGCTTGTAGGTCTCGCTGCGAGCTCCCGTGCTGGTTGTGATGGTGATCTCGCAGCACAGGACACGGACCTCGACCGGGCCCATCCGGGACAGGTAGGAGCCGTCGGGCAGGCGGGCGCAGACCGGGAGGTTGCGGCTGTTCTTGACCCGGACCAGCAGGTGCGCACCGGTGTCGCGGACCGCGGCGAGCAACGCCTGCGAGGCGAAGTTGCGGTCGGCCAGCACGATCATCCCGCGGCGCATCCCCCGGAGTAGGTCGAGGGTGTAGGTGGTCTCCCCGACGCTGCTGGCACCGAACGTCGCGTCGATCACGGTGCGGGTGCCGCACGCCACCAGAGCGAGAAGGCGCACCATCGGATACCCGGTGCCGCCGTGAAACCCGCCGCCCCGGTGGTAGACCTGCAAATTCGCCACGGTGTCCGGGCAGCACATCATGGTGCCGTCGATGGCCGTGACCAGTAGCCCCCGCCAGTACACGCCCTTCGTGGCCAGGCCGGCGGCCGGGCCACGGAGCAGGTCGAACAGGGCACGCAACGGTGCCGGGCCGATCCGGCGTCGGGCCTGGGCCAGCGCTCCGGCGGTCGGGGTGGCCACCGCGAGCCCGTCGAGTCCGGCGATCATCCGCTGCCACACCTGCCCGAACCCCACCTCGGCGAACAGCCCGGCGGCCAGCAGCAGGTAGACCACCACCCGCGAGGGCAGATCACGTACCCGGGCCTGGACCTTGCCGGTCTCGGCCAATGCGGCGTCGACCATGTCGAAGCCCACGATTCGGGTCAGCTCCCCGAGATGACCCGGGGCGAACCGGCCTCCCGCGACGGTGACGACACGTGTGATGACAGAATCGGTAGTCAGCGGAGCTCCTGGGTCGAGGATGTCTTGGAGGACGCCCTCTTCTACCGGAGCTCCGCTACCCATTCGCGCACGACACGCCCAAGACCCGCATTCTTGACCGCCAGCCGTCCCCGCTAA
>NZ_JBHWUE010000273.1:0-1430 GCF_042738615.1 Rhodococcus sp. NPDC059968 | reverse complement strand
GCGTGGGAGGCATATACATCGGAGGCATGACGGGGAGCAGGACCGACCGCCATAGCGTCAGCTATGCCCAAGTGGCGCTGGATGTCCCGCAGGGACCGAAACTGGTCGTGCAGGAACTGACTCAGGCCGAGCGAATACGTTGCAGGGATGGGAGCGGCGCGGGAAGACCGCTCAGGCGCTGGCGACCTGGGCACGGATCGTGCTGGCTTGCGCGGATAGCTTGTCCACCAGCGAGGTCTCTGAGGTTCATCCCAATCAGCGGGCAGCTGGTCTAATTCAACCCGAATGCACCGATTCGCTGATCCAGTCGGGCGAGTTTCGGTGTGCAGCAAAGGTCGGTAAGTGGGCATGGTTGAGCACCCGATCTCTCGTGTCGGGTTGTTCCACTTGCTCTTTCGCGTCGAGGGTGGGCAGGTGTCGCGGATGTTAGACGATGATCGGGTGATTGCGGCCGAACGTTCTGTCGAACAGTGTGTTCCAGGCTGTTTCCCACGGCCAGTCGGTCGGCAGGTGCAGCGTCAACCGTCGGGCCGAAGACGCGATGCGCGCGGGGACCGAGACGATGGTGCGCCGGAGGGTGCCGGTGGTCGCTTCGTCAGCTTCGGGTCAGCCGTGAGCGAGTGCCGGCGGCACTGGTGAGATTGAACGCCATCACCGCGCAGACCAGCCAGGCGGCGTTCGCCGAAAACGAGTTCGACGGCAGATGCGTGAGAGCGGAGTTCTTCAGATCCGCATGCAAGGGAATCAAACCGATCCAGCGCGAGCTCGGACTCGCCAAGGAAACCGTGCGCCGGTACTACCGCGCTGGCAGCGTCGACGAACTGCTGGCCACACCGCGGGCAGGCCGGCGCACCGTGTTGGACGAGTTCACCGAGCACCTGCACGAGCGATGGAACGACGGATGCACGACCGCCCTCACCCTCTTCGACGAGATCCGGGCCTTGGGCTATCGCGGCAGCTACGCCACCGTCCGCGACTACCTCCGCCCGTTCCGCGACGTCGGTGCCGCCCCGCCGGCCACACCGAAAATCCCGAAGGTTCGGACCATCACCTCGTGGATGCTGCACCATCCCGACAGCCTCACCGACGACGAGCAACTCGGACTAAAACAGGTTCTCGCCAGCTGCCAGCACCTCGAGACCACCGCCGCGCACGTCACCGCGTTCGCCGAGATGCTCACCGGCCGCCACGGCGACCGTCTGGGCTCCTGGATGGCGGCCGCCGCATCGGACGATCTGCCACACCTGCACCGATTCGTCCGGGGAATCGAACGCGACCACACCGCCGTCCGGGGCGGGCTGACCCTGCCCTACAACTCCGGCGCTGTCGAAGGCAACGTGAACAGGATCATTCTGTGGAATCTGAGATGTCAAGATCATTCTCGTTTGGGCTGGTTGATCGGGACGATCGGTAGCAGGGTCGCGGTCGCC
>NZ_JBHWUE010000272.1:0-1484 GCF_042738615.1 Rhodococcus sp. NPDC059968 | reverse complement strand
GCGGTCATCCTCGACTTCGCCGAGGTCCCCGCGCACATGATGCCCGCGATGTTCACCTGCGGCCGCACCGCCGGCTGGTGCGCCCACATCCTCGAGCAGAAACGTCTCGGCAAGCTCGTCCGCCCCGCCGCCATCTACACCGGACCCGCGCCCCGCACCCCCGAGTCCGTCGAGGGCTGGGACCAGATCGCCCACACCGACATACCGGCCGACTGGTAAATAGAATGGAATCAACTGGCAGTTAGAGCTTTGCGAATCCCAAAGTCAGCGGGGGAGTCTGCACCTCGAGAGCTAGCCGAATCCTCAAGTTGAGAACCGAAATCCGCGACCTGGAACGTCGGATCACCGACGCCATCGCCGCCCATGGCCTCCAAGCTGCTGGAACGCCGCGGCATCGGCCCCGGCAGCGCAGCAACGTTGCTCATCACCGCCGGCGACAACCCCGACCGACTGCACAGCGAGGCATCATTCGCCGCCCTGTGCGGCGTCAATCCGGTCGACGCATCCTCTGGCAAGACCACCCGTCGCCGCCTCGACCGCGGCGGAGACCGACAGGCCTTCGCCGCCCTGTACCGCATCACTTGTCCCGTCTGCGCTGGGACGCCCAGACAGGCGCCTACCTCGCCCGGTGCATCGCCGAAGGCACGACCTGCCGGGAGGTAATCCGGTGCCTCAAAACCTACATCGCCCGAGAGATCTACCAGATCATCACCGAACCCCGGCCAGATGCCAGCACATACAGGTCGGCCGCTTGGCATCCGTAGGGGCATCTACGGCACCCACAAGGCTCCGATCGTGGCCAAATGGCTTGCGGTCCATGCTCGTTTCCACATATGCATTTCACCCCGACCTATTCCTCATGGCTCAACCAGGGTGAGCGCTGGTTCGGCCTTGTCACCGACCAACAACGTCGGTGCGGTGCGCACAAGTGTCGCCGCGCTGGGAATCGATCCGCGACTGGGTCCTTATGGAACGAGAACCCAACCTTTCGTCTGGACCAAGACCGCCGACGAGATTCTCGAACGCCTCGCCACATATTGCAACGTATCCCGGCGCACGACGCTAGGCCTACGCTAGGCCAACCGCACCACTGCCTCGATGTTGGCCAGCAATACGACCCCGAATACGCCTTTCCCGCCGTGTCTTCCACGGCTGCCGCAGCCTGGAGCGTGTCTGCTAATTGATCGGGGATTGATCCGCGACACTGGGACAGTGTTGCGTGCCAATGAGATCTCCGATGACCTGTGGGCTGTGATCGAGTCCGTCCTCCCTGCACTCTCGGGCCGTCGGGGGCGTCCGTGGAACGACCACCGGTTGACCCTGGAAGGAATCGCCTGGCGATTCCGAACCGGGTCACCGTGGCGGGATCTGCCCGAATACTTCGGCCCATGGCAGTCGATTTGGGAGCGTCATCGCCGCTGGTCGGACGACGGCACCTACGTGCGGATGTTCGCCGCGGTGCGGGCGGCAGCCCCCGAACGAGA
>NZ_JBHWUE010000271.1:0-1484 GCF_042738615.1 Rhodococcus sp. NPDC059968 | reverse complement strand
TGAGCTCGTTTCTGATGCTCACCGGCATCAACCTGGCGGTCACCAAACTCGTCACCGGGCAGGTCGCCACCCCCAGCGTCTCGGACATGGCCGGTTTCGACTCGGCGAAGAAGGTGTTCGCGTCCTCGTTCGAGGTCGGTGGGGTGTCGGTGCGGATCACCGTGGTGTGGTGGTTGCTGTTCACCGCGATCGCCACCTGGGTGCTGTTCAAGACCCGGATCGGGAACTGGATCTTCGCCGTCGGCGGCAACCAGGACTCCGCCCGCGCCATCGGTGTCCCGGTCACCAAGGTCAAGATCGGGTTGTTCATGACCGTCGGGTTCGCCGCCTGGTTCGTCGGCATGCACCTGCTGTTCTCGTTCAACACCGTCCAGTCCGGGCAGGGTATCGGTAACGAGTTCCTCTACATCATCGCCGCGGTCATCGGCGGCTGCCTGCTCACCGGTGGGTACGGCACCGCGATCGGCGCCGCGATCGGCGCGTTCATCTTCGGCATGACGAACCAGGGCATCGTCTACGCCGGCTGGAACCCGGACTGGTTCAAGTTCTTCCTCGGCGCGATGCTGCTGTTCGCGGTCATCGCCAACAATGCCTTCCGCAACTACGCCGCCAAGAGGTGACCGCATGAGTACCATCGAACAGATGCCCGTCGATACCGAACCCGGTGGTGGCGACAAGATCCCGCTGATCGAGCTCAAGCACGTCGGCAAGCAGTACGGCAACATCATCGCCCTGCAGGACATCAACCTGCGGGTGCGGGCCGGGGAGGTCACCGGTGTCCTCGGCGACAACGGGGCCGGCAAATCCACCCTGATCAAGATCATCGCCGGCCTGCACCAGCAGAGTGAGGGCGAGCTGCTCGTCGACGGCGAGGCCACCACGTTCGGCTCACCGAAGGAAGCCCTGTCCAAGGGCATCGCCACCGTCTACCAGGATTTGGCGGTGGTGTCGCTGATGCCGGTGTGGCGTAACTTCTTCCTCGGCCAGGAACTGCGCAAGGGACCGTTCAAGACCCTCGACGCGAACGGTATGCGCGCCACCACGATGTCCGAGCTGTCGAAGATGGGCATCGAACTGCCCGACGTCGACGCCCCGATCGGGTCGCTGTCCGGTGGTCAGCGTCAGTGTGTGGCGATCGCCCGGGCGATCTTCTTCGGCGCCCGCGTCCTGATCCTCGACGAGCCCACCGCCGCCCTCGGGGTCAAGCAGTCCGGGATGGTGCTGCGCTACATCTCCGCCGCCAAGGAACAGGGCTTCGGGGTCGTGTTCATCACCCACAACCCGCACCACGCGTACATGGTCGGTGACCACTTCGTGCTCCTCAACCGCGGCCGCCAGAAACTGGACTGCACCTTCGACGAGATCAGCCTCGAAGAACTCACCCAGCAGATGGCCGGCGGCGACGAACTCGAAGCACTCACCCACGAACTGCGGCGTTAGGCACCGACACGACGATGCGCCCGGCACACGTGCCGGGCGCATCG
>NZ_JBHWUE010000270.1:0-1486 GCF_042738615.1 Rhodococcus sp. NPDC059968 | reverse complement strand
TCAGTCGTTGGAGGGCGCCGTGTTTGTCCGGGTCGTAGGCGAGGTTGTCCTGCCAGCAGTGCCAGATGACGAACAGCCAGGCGCGGGCGAGGATGCGGACGGCATGGGGGTGGTCGTGTCCGCGGGCGACGGCTCGGCGGTAGAGGTCGGCGGCCCAGAGGTTCGAGTGGCGGGAGTCGCCCGCGAAGTCGGTGACGGCATCGCGGAGTTGTTTGTCTGCGGCCCAACGGAATCCGACGCTTCTGGCCTTGCCGGATTGGCGTGTGGAGGGGGCGACGCCGGCGAGACAGGCCAGCGACTCGGGGGTTGGAAATCGTGCCCGGCAGTCGCCGATCTCGGCGAGCAGCCGGGCGGCACGGACGGTGCCGGAGCGGGGCAGGCTGGTGAAGATGTGGGCGTCGGCGTGCCCGGCGAGTTGCTCGCCGATCTGTTCGGTGAGCAACTTGATCTGTTCGACGAGGGTGCGCAGGGCGGCGAGCAAGGCGCGGGTGATGTGGGCGTGCGCGGATCCGTCGTCACCGACGGCGCCGCGGGGTGCGGCGGTCAGGCGGGCATGCAGGACCGCGGGGTCGGTGCGGCCGCTGTAGCTGACGCCGGACAGCCACGTGGCCAGACGCTTGGGGGTGAGCCAGTCGGCCCGGTCCTGACAGTCGAAGCGGGTCAGGAACATCAGGCTGATCGGGGAGTCGAGATCGGCGAACAGGCCGACCGCGCCGGGGAAGACGTTGCGCAGGTGCGCCCGCAGCTGGTTGGCGAGGGCGACCCGGTGGGCGACGAGGTCCTTGCGGGCCCGGCAGACGCGGCGCAGCGCGACGGTGGCCGGGTGGTCGGGGGTCAACGGCGCCAGTCGGGCGCGGTCGGTGCGCAGGGTGTCGGCGAGGACGAAGGCGTCGAAGCGGTCGTCCTTGTTGCCGGCCGATCCGTAGCGGCCGCGCAGGTTCTTGACCTGGTTGGGGCTGATCACCACCACGGTGATCCCGGCGCCGAGCAGGGTGTCGATCACCGGTCCGTCCGGGCGTTCGATCGCGACCTCGCAGACGCCGGTGCGGGCGAGGACTGTGAGCAGCTCGCGCAGCCCGGCGGCGCTGTGTTCGACGGTGCAGCGGTGGACCTCGCGGCCGCGGGCATCGACGACGGACACGGCGTGATCGTCGCGGGCCCAGTCGATGCCGCAGGTCAGGGCGTTGGGTGGTTCATCGGGCAGGGTGTTTCTGGCAGACTTCATGTCGGCCTCCTCGCTGCTAGACCCAGTGGGGAGGCACCCTCGTGCGGTGCCGGGACGCGGCAGCCGGTTCGCTCACTGTTCGGCGCTCGGTGGCGCTCAGCCCTGTCGACGGTCGGCGCGGCCCGGGCGACCGCCGGGTCCTGCAGAACTCATGCCGGACATCGATCGTGTCAAGCGAGCAGGGCAGTGACCCGGCGGCACCTCGGGTGCATCGGCAGTCCATCTGAAACCACCGACACAAGGATGGTGCACCAGTGAGCG
>NZ_JBHWUE010000269.1:0-1509 GCF_042738615.1 Rhodococcus sp. NPDC059968 | reverse complement strand
GTCATGCGTCGCTGAGGTCGACGGTGCGGTTGTCGCCGATCCGGTATGCGCAGATGGCGCTGAGTGTGCAGAATGCTGCGAGCATGATCGAGACACCGATCGGTCCGATTCCGCCGGGGGCGACGAAGATCGAGGCGAGCAGTGGGCCGATGCCACCGCCGATGAGGCCGGCGAACTGGTATGCGACGCCGGCGCCGGTGTAGCGGAACTTGGTCGGGAAGAGTTCGGAAAGCAGGGTGGCGGAGGTTCCTGTCGCTGCCGAGTTGAGTATCGCCATTCCGATGATGAAGGTCGCCAGGATGATCAGCGGGGACCCCGACCCGATCATCGGGAACATGACGAACGCGAACACGCCGTAGCCGATCGCGGCGGGGATGAAGATCTGGCGCCGGCCGACCTTGTCGGAGATGAACGAGAAGAACGGGATGGTGAAGATCATGATGACCAGCGAGATGTTGAGCAGGGTCAGCAGGGTCGACCGGCCCAGACCGTAGTGCGTGGCGGCGTATGAGATCAGGAAGGTCGACACGATTGCCTGGGACATGAAGGTGCCCGAGACGGTGCCGATGCCGAGCAGAACCTTGCCGGGTCGCTCACGGAAGACCTCGATGAGCGGGATGGGCGGCTTCTCCGTTGCTTCGGAGTTGTGCTGTTCGGATTCGAAGACCGGGCTTTCCTCGATCCGCAGCCGCACGTACAGACCGACGCCGACGACGACGACCGAGAAGAGGAACGGCAACCGCCATCCCCAGGTCAGGAACGCCTCGTCGTCCAGGTTGTTCAGCAACGCGAACGCCCCGTAGGCCAGCAGCACTCCGGCTCCCGATCCCAAACTTGCCGCTCCGCCGAAGAATCCGCGTGACTTCTTGGGAGCGTGTTCGACGGCCATCAACACCGCGCCGCCCCATTCACCGCCCACGGCGATGCCCTGGATGAGGCGGAGGGTGACCAACAGGATCGGTGCGAGTGCGCCGATCTGCGCCGAGGACGGCAGGCATCCGATCAGGAAGGTGCTCAGCCCCATCAGGACCATCGTCCACAACAGCGTCGACTTGCGGCCCACCCGGTCCCCGAAGTGACCGAAGATGATCCCGCCGAGCGGTCGAGCCGCGTACCCGATCGCGAGAATCGCGAACGAGAGGATCGTCCCGAGCGACTCGGACGTCGACTCGAAGAAGACCCGCCCGAACACCAGGCTCGCCGCCACCCCGAACACGATGAAGTCGTAGAACTCGACCGTCGTGCCGATCAGGCTGGCGAAATACACGCGTCTGAGTTGCCGTCGATTCCCGACGGCGTCCTCAGCCCTCGGGTGGGCCATATCTCGAGTGTCGGTCATGACTGCCTCTCCTTCACCACGAACGCCGGTCGACGCGAATCGGATCGCCAGGGGCGAGCTGCAGTGAGCCGCTCGACTCACACGTGGCATACGTGGCGGGTGCCTGTGAATTGATGGAGATAATACGAACACAGATGAAGTCTCCGCGCAAGGGTGCGACACCAGTTGTT
>NZ_JBHWUE010000268.1:0-1523 GCF_042738615.1 Rhodococcus sp. NPDC059968 | reverse complement strand
ACGTGAACAGGATCATTCTGTGGAATCTGAGATGTCAAGATCATTCTCGTTTGGGCTGGTTGATCGGGACGATCGGTAGCAGGGTCGCGGTCGCCGGAACACCGATCTCGCGTGGCGTCGTGCCGGTCGGGGTTGGAACGTCGATCAGTCGCTCCAGGAGGTTGTCGAGGGCGGTCTGTCCCTCGTCGACGGCGGTGCGCTCTTCGTCGCTGAGCGGGATCGCGGCGAGCATACGCTGGAGATTGTCCTTGGCCTCCAACAGTTGTCCCTTGCCGGATGCCTTGGGGGCGTAGAAGTCGCAGCGGGCGCACGCCATCCTGTGTGGGCATTGCTCGAAGAACGTGTAGGTGCAATATCCGTGTCCGAGGTCGTAGTACTGCCACGGCTCGTCGCCACCGGCGGCGGCGCCGGAGGTGACGGCATCACGGTCGAGGAGAACCTCGATGGTGCGGACGTTGCGGGAGAAGTATCCGGCGTCGGTGTAGGCCCGCGTCAGCGTGGTGGGGCTGATTTTTTCGTAGTACTGGGTGGATTGCGGTGAGCGGTGGCCAAGCCAGGCTTGCAGCTCGAACAGGGTCATCGGCTCCTTGGCGTTGTAGAGCTGGCTGGCGATCGTCGATCGGGCCCGGTGGCTGGTGATGTTGCCTCGGACGTCGGCGGTCGGGACACCGGCCTTGTGGCAGAGCATCGGGATGACCGTGTTGATGACGAAAGGACGAGGAGACCCGGCGGGCGCGGAAGGCGAACAGCAGGTCGACTCGCTCGCCGGTGCGGCGGTCGTGAAACTGCGGTTGGGAGGGGCGGAGGGTATGCCAGGTGTCGAGGGCCTGGCCGAGGATCGGGTCGACCGGCTTGGTGAACGCGGTGCCGGTCTTGTGCGCGGGGACATCGAGCAGGCAGACCGCGTCACGCGCCAGGACCTGATCGGAGTCGCCGACGATGGGGGTGTCGTCGTGCCGCCGGCGGTTGCAGCCGACCCGCAGGCGGGCGATCTCGTCGCTGCGCAGTCCGGAGAACAACCAGGACAGTGTGATCGCGTGGACCAGTTCGAACGGGTAAAAGTTCCCGGTCTGTGTCTCGGGGAGATCGGCGTGCGACAGATTCAGTCCCGCCCAGAGCAGCTTCGCCCAGATCTCGTCGGCGATCACCCGCGGGTTCGGGCCGAGCAGCGCGGTGATGCTGCGCGGGGTGGGCAGTGCGCGCCCAGGATCGAAGCGTCGCGGCAGCCATTCCCATTCCTGACAGTCGGCGACGAACCTCCGGATCGCCGCGAGGTGACCGTCCTTGGTCGAGGCCTGAAGCGGCTTGCCGATGCGCTCTTCGAGTCCGGTGGTGCGGTGCACATAGTCGCCGACGTTCATCCGGTCCAGTGCGGCGACCCAGGTCGCGCAGGTCTGCCGGGTCCACGCCGTCGGATCGGCGGCCTCGGGATGTTCGGCTGCGATCCAGCGGCCGACCTTGAGCAGGCGGGACCGGACGTTGCCACGTGCCCGCGGCGTCAATGTCGAGGTCGCGTACCAGCG
>NZ_JBHWUE010000267.1:0-1617 GCF_042738615.1 Rhodococcus sp. NPDC059968 | reverse complement strand
CTAATCCGAAAATGAGGTGACGTGCCTGCGGTGCCGGCACGTGTGTTGTCCCGGCGGAACGTAGCGGAGCCGGGAAGGTCGTGGTGGTGTTGTTGTGCGGGTCAGGCGACCGGGGTGAGGGTGACGGTGTAGCCGAGGGCCTCGAGTTGACGGATGTGGTTGCGTTTCTTGGTGTCCGGGTTGATGTGGCGGGTGTAGTGGTCGGGGCCGAGGTCGTGGAAGGTGGTCTGGTCGTCGGAGAACAGGTGCCAGACGATGACCAGGATGGAGCGGCCGACGGCGACGATGGCCCGTTTCTTACCCCGTCGTCTGGCGATCCGCCGGTAGCGGGCACCGAGGAACGTGTCGGTGCGGCCGGCCACGACGGCGGCCTCACCGAGGGCGCGGGCGAGGTAGCGGTTGCCGTGCCCGGTGGCACCGTTGCCCTTGGACTTGCCGGCTGAGGAGCTGATGCCGGGGGAGAATTTCGCCCACGAACACAGGTGCCCGGCGGTGGGGAACCGGGACATGTCCACCCCTACCTCGGCGAGAATGGCGGCGGCGGCGACGGGTCCGATGCCGGGGATCTCATCGAGGCGTGCCGCCGCCGACCAGAAAGGGGCCAGCTGCGCCTCGATCTGCTCGTCGACCGCGGCGATGTCGGTGTCGATCGCGTCGATCCGGCCCAGCATCCGGGCCAGCAGGAAGGCATGGTGGTTGTCGAAGTGCCCGTTGAACGCCTCCTCGAGCCGGGCGATCTTCGTCCGCATCCTCGACCGCGCCAGCTGGGCGAGGACCTTCGGGTCCCGTTCGCCGGCGATCAACGCGTCCATCATCGCGCGTCCGGATACCCCGAAGAGATCCGAGGCCACGACCGAGAGTTTGATGCAGGCACTTTCGAGAAGTTTTTCGACCCGGTTCTTCTCCGCCGTGCGCGCCCCGACGAGATCGGTGCGGTAGCGGGTCAGGTCCCGCAGCCGGCGGATCGGCCAGGGCGGCACGAAGCTGGGTCGCAGCATCTGCCGTTCGGCGACCTTGCACAACCAGACCGAGTCGAGGACATCGGTTTTGGGCCTACCGGGCAGGTGTTTGACGTCGCGGGCGTTGACCAGCCACGGATCGAGCCCGTGCGCCTCCAAAAGATAGAACACCGGTTTCCAATAATCCGACGTCGCCTCCATCACCACCCGCTCGACACCCAACTCGACCAGATGATTCGCGAGCTCGGTCAACGCCCGGGTCATCGTCGAATGCGTGGACACCTCCTGCAACCGTTTCTTCCGTCCAGCCTCTGCCGGGATCCGGACGCAGCACACCACCTCCGCCTTGCCGATATCCAGGGCCGCGACCCGGGCGATGATCTGTTCCTCGTCGTGCGATTCCACCAGCATCGTCGTCCTCTCCTCACCGGCGCACACACCGATTGATCAGGCGTGGTCACCCGTGGGGATCACCGGGGTGAAACGGAATCTAATCCTCGTGCTCGACAAAGACGGCAACAGTGAAGGGCCCACGGCGTGATCCCCAACGCCCGGCTAGATGACGGCCTCGAAGAACCATAGGGGGACGGCGTCGACGGGCGACCACCACACCATTTTCAGCCCGGAACGGGCGTCCCACCAGGGACAATTTGGCTAG
>NZ_JBHWUE010000266.1:0-1630 GCF_042738615.1 Rhodococcus sp. NPDC059968 | reverse complement strand
TCGGTGGTCACCGTCGCCCGGTCCCTGCCGCACGGGCACCTCGCCGCGGCGGCGGTGATGGCCAAGAAACTGGGCCTGCCGGCGCTGCTCGGTCCAGCGAGCCGTCACCGAGAGATCGCGATGGCGTTGATCCTGGCCCGCACCGTGGCCCCGGCATCGAAGCTGGCGACCATCTCCTGGTGGGCCGACACCACCCTCGCCGGCGACCTCGGCGTGAGCGAGGTCGGCACCGACGAGGTGTATGCGGCGATGGACTGGCTCGTCGGCCGTCAGGGCGGCATCGAGAAGAAGCTGGCCACCCGGCATCTGGACCCGAAGGTCAATCCCTCACGGATGGCGATGTTCGACCTGTCCTCGTCCTGGGTGACCGGGCGGCACTGCGAACTGGCCGCCCGCGGATACTCCAGAGACGGCAAGAAGGGTTGCGAACAGATCGAATACGGCCTGCTCACCGACCCCGAGGGGCGTCCCGTCGCGATCCGGGTGCTCCCCGGCAACACCGCCGACCCCACCGCCTTCACCCACGCGGTGACCGCGGTGAAAGACACCTTCGGGCTCGAGAACATGCTGATGGTCGGCGACCGCGGGATGATCACCTCCGCCCGCATCACCGCCCTGAAAGAACTCGGCGGCATCGGCTGGCTCACCGCGCTGCGGGCACCGCAGATCGCGGCCCTGGCCGCCGACGACGGACCCTTGCAGATGTCGCTGTTCGATGAGCAGAACTTCGCCGAGATCTCCCACCCCGACTACCCCGGGGAACGACTGGTGGCGTGCCGCAACCCGCTGCTGGCCGTCGAACGCGCCCGCAAACGCGGCGAATTGCTTACCGCGACCGAGGCGAAACTCGCCCCGATCATCGCCGCCGCGGCGGCGGGCCGCCTGCGCGGCGCGGACAAGATCGGCCTGAAAGTCGGGAAGGTCCTCGGCACATTCAAGATGGGCAAACACTTCGACCTGACCATCACCGACACCAGTCTCACCGTCGCCCGCAACACCGGGCGGATCGACGCCGAAGCGGCCCTGGACGGTCTGTACGTGCTCCGGACCACCGCCACCCCCGGCGAACTCGACACCCCCGCGGTGATCGGGGCGTACAAGAACCTGGCCCGGGTGGAACGAGACTTCCGCAGCCTCAAGGCCATCGACCTGGACCTGCGGCCGATCCACCACCGCCGCGAAAAACGAGTCAAAGCGCACGTGTTGATCTGCTTCCTCGCCGCCTACCTGACCTGGCATCTGCGTAGCGCGTTGGCGCCGTTGACTTTCACCGACGAGAATCCACCGCAACGACGCGAAGACCCCGTCGCCCCGGCCACCATCTCCGCGGCCGCGAAAGCGAAAACAGCCCGCCGCACCACGGCCGAGGATCTGCCCGTGCGCTCATATCAGGGGCTACTCACCCATCTGTCGACACTGACCAGAAACGACCTCCGCTACGGCGACAGCGGACCGGTCATCGCAACCCTGGCCGAACCCACCCCGACACAACGACGAGCATTCGACCTCCTCGGCGCCCCGATACCACTGACCCTGACCTGAGGACACCGTCGACAGAACAAAACCACAACCACCCACTAAACCACCTGGTCAAACCACATAAACTGCTGCCAAACCGCCGCAACTTCGG
>NZ_JBHWUE010000265.1:0-1635 GCF_042738615.1 Rhodococcus sp. NPDC059968 | reverse complement strand
AGTGGTCTGATTCGTTAATTCGTCGGGGGTTGTTGCCAGGCGGTGGGGTCGGCGAGGTAGAGCCCGCAGGCGCAGTCGAGTGCGTCCTCGGGGGTGCCGGCGAAGTCGCCGCTGGGCAGGATCGAGTCCTGGTACTTGCCGGTGCTGGCGAGGTGGATCGCGAATCCCCACGAGCGGGCCGATCCTCCGTAACGCAGCCGCATCAGCGGTAGGACGGTGCCGTCCGGCAGTGTCGCGTCGACGTAGGCGAAGGATCCTCGAAATCGGGCGTCGACGTCACGCAGTTGCGGCCAGCGGGCGCGGGCGTGATCGAACAACCGAAGGCGCAGCGAGTTCTTCGTCGATTCCGGTGGTGTCGGCACAGGGTTCATCGTGCCCGATGACCACCCGTGTCGGTCACCAACCTCGGGGGTGTCGCACGCGAAGGTTGGGGCATGTGTGATGAATGTGACCTGCTGGTGCTGCTGTGGTGATGGTCAGTCCGTTCCAGGTCGCGTTGGACGAGGTCGACCGCGTCGAGCTCGAGCGGCGGGTGCGGGCGGGCAACACCCCGCAGAAGGTGGTGCTGCGCGCGGTGATCGTGTTGATGGCCGCCGACGGCGCCTCGAACGCGGCCATCGCCGACGAACTCGGCATCTGCGTCGATACCGCCCGCAAGTGGCGCGCCCGATTCTGCGCCAAGGGCATCAAGGCACTGGTCGACGCGCCCCGATCGGGGCGCCCACCGGTGTACACCCCCACGGACGTGGCCCGGGTCAAGGTGTGGGCGTGCGAGTTGCCGGCCGAGCACCAGCTGCCCCTGTCTCGGTGGAGCGCCCCGGAACTGGCCCGCCAGTTGCTGACCGACGGGATCCGGGCCTCGGTGTCGACGGTGCGCCGCTGGCTCACGCAGGACGCCCTCAAACCCTGGCAGTACCAGTCGTGGATCTTCGTCCGGGATCCACGGTTCGAGGCCAAAGCCGCTGTCGTCCTCGATCTGTATGCCCGCAGGTACGACGGCGTCGAGCTGGGCGCGGACGAGTACGTGATCTCCGCGGACGAAAAGCCCTCCATCCAGGCCCGTCGCCGTTGCCATCCCACCCAGCCGGCCGGTAAAGGACGTCCGATGCGCGTCAATCACGACTACCGCCGCGGTGGGGCGTTGGCGTATCTGGCGGCCTACGACGTCCACCATGCCCGGGTGTTCGGTCGATGCGAACAGTCGACCGGCATAGTGCCGTTCACCGCCCTGGTCGATCAGGTCATGACCTGCGAGCCCTATGCGTCGGCGCAACGGGTGTTTTGGATCGTCGACAACGGATCCTCGCACCGGGGCCGGGCCGCGATCGATCGGCTGTCCGCGAGGTATCCGAACGCGGTGATGGTGCACACCCCGGTGCACGCGTCGTGGCTCAATCAGGTCGAGATCTTCTTCTCCATAGTCCAACGCAAAGTGGTCTCGCCCAACGATTTCGAAGACCTCGATGCTGTCGAACAGCGCCTGCTCTCCTTCGAGGAACGGTACAACGCCACCGCCGTGCCGTTCAAGTGGCGGTACACCACCACCGACCTGCACCGACACCTCGAACGACTCGACCACCACGACCGAACCCTGCAAGCGGCATAACCCCCGACGAATTAGCGAATCAGACCACT
>NZ_JBHWUE010000264.1:0-1638 GCF_042738615.1 Rhodococcus sp. NPDC059968 | reverse complement strand
GGGTGCGAATGACGAAAGCGCCTCCCGTAGTGAGACAATCAAGATTCTCACATCACGATTGTCCACATACGGAAAGGCACTTTCAGTGCAATCATCGCACACGTTCACGGCGGGGTCCGCGGTGTTCGACGAATATAATCTCGTGTCCGCGGCCGGGCTGGTCCCGGTCCTCGAACTGGGTGAACAGACCGGCCTGTCGGAGCTGATCGACACCCATGTCGACCTCACCTCCACGCGGGTGGCCTCGGGTGCGGTGAACCCGGTGGGGAAACTGACCTCGATCATCGGCGGGATGCTCACCGGAGCCGACAGCATCGACGACGTGGACACGATCCGCGCCGGCGGCACCCCGATTCTCTTCGAACAGGTGTACGCCCCGTCGACGTTGGGGATCTTCCTGCGCGAGTTCACGTTCGGGCACAGCCTGCAGCTCGGGGCGGTGCTACGCCGACACCTGATCGCCCTCGCCGCCCGCACCCCGCTGCTGCCCGGCATCGAGGACCGAGCCTTCCTCGACATCGACTCACTGCTGCGGCCGGTGTACGGGCACCAGAAACAAGGAGCGTCCTACGGGCACGCCAAGATCGCCGGCCGCTCCCTGCTCCGCAAGGGCCTGAACCCGCTGGTCACGACCCTGTCCACGGCGCAGGCGGCGCCGGTGGTCGCGGAGATGCGGCTGCGGGCCGGCAAGACCGGCTCGGGACGCGGCGCCGCCTCCCAGCTGCGGTCGGCGATCAGCACCGCCCGCGCCTGCGGCGCGAACGGCAAGATCATGGCCCGCGGCGATTCGGCGTTCGGCAACAAGGCCGTCATCGGCGCCGCGGTCGCCGCGGGTATCGAGTTCTCCCTGGTGATGACGCGTAATCCGCGCATCACTCGGGCGTTCGCCAGCATCGACGACAGCGACTGGATGCCGGTGCACTATCCCGGTGCGGTGACCGACCCCGACACCGGGGAGCTGATCTCCGACGCCGAGGTCGCCGAGGTCGAGTACACCGCGTTCTCTGGACGCCACAAGGTCACCGCCCGCCTGATCGTGCGCCGGGTCAAGGACGCGAACTACCCGGATGCGTTGTTCCCGGTCTGGCGGTATCACCCGTTCTTCACCAATTCCGACCTGCCGACCGCCGACGCCGACATCACCCACCGCAAACACGCGATCGTGGAAACGGTGTTCGCGGACCTCATCGACGGACCACTCGCCCACATCCCGTCGGGGCGTTTCGGCGCGAACAGCGCCTGGACGCTCTGCGCGGCGATCACCCACAACCTGCTGCGCGCCGCCGGAACCCTCGCCGGCGGCCGCCACGCCGTCGCCCGCGGCGCCACACTGCGCCGGCACCTGGTCAACGTCCCCGCCCGATTCGCCCGGCCAGCACGCAAACCCGTCCTCCACCTACCCGCGCACTGGCCGCGACAAGCCGACTGGACAACCCTCTGGGACAACATCATCGACTACGAACCGCCACAAGCTGCCTGACCCGACAACCCGGCCACACCGGCCCCGACCCAGGAATACCCAACGTGGATGAGCTGACAACCGGTCAGCAGATCAACCACGCCCCAACAGCGTCACCCGTCGCCATCACCAAAGAATCGACCCTAAGATCACCGAGATCACCGATCCACGGATTGAGG
>NZ_JBHWUE010000263.1:0-1669 GCF_042738615.1 Rhodococcus sp. NPDC059968 | reverse complement strand
GACGGTTCGCCTGCTGATTACGCCGGCGACTCCGGTCGCGATTCGGGGCAGCGACGAGCCGGACCCGAGCGTCGTCCACCGCTGGTAGCCCGCCCGCAGCCGATACCTTCGTCGGACCGCGACGGTGTGTCCGTCCTCGCCGGTCGCCAGGTGTCAGCGAGACTTTCGGCAACGATCCACCGCCAGCAGAAGGAGGGTCGGGTGCCCGGCCTCATCTTTAGGCGGGTGTCACCTACCGCATCAGCCACACCAGATTCGAGGCCACCCGCGAGCTGCTCGCACGGTTCGCCGAGGGACACACCCCGGGGGTGGCGATGTCCCTCACCCATGACGGCGGCGCTCAACACCACCTGTTCATCACTCCCGGGGTGCCGATCACGCTGGTGGAATGACGAATCCGAGGTGGTCGGGTCGTGACGGCTTCCTGCGCTGACGTACCCGAGCTGTGTCTCCGACTAGGTCGTCGCCGGCGGCGTCAATGCCGTCGCCGGTAGCACCCCGTCACATCCTGGGCGCAAATCTGCATGCAAACATGCCAGCGAAAATACCTGCAATAAGGCACGTAGTGGGTAGGGTGATGTCCGCGCAAGCACACGGGCGGCACGCGGAATACGAGTGGGTGGGTATGGCGAAGGTGGGAAATTCCGGGGGCGGCGCCCGCCGCCGCCCGACCGCGGGCGGACGAGGCGCCGCGGGGTCGGGGAAACGCGCTCCCGGTGCGGGAGACTCCGGTGGTGCGGGAACGCCGAGTCCGGAGTTGACGGCGAAGTTGGAACCGCGGAAGGGCCCGGCGAAGGTTCCGCTCAATACCCGGGTCCTGGCCTCGACGGAGGCCCGGTTGACCTGGCTGGTGAACAATCGCCAATCCACGGTGACCAACGTCGTGGACGTGGCCCTGCAGGAGTTCTTCGACCGCTACAGCGTCCCGCCGGCAGATCATGACGGCCGGATCGCCGAGCAGGAGTCATGAGCGGCCGGGGGGAACAGATACCCCTGTTCGCACTGCCCGAGGCAACCCTGACGACGTCTTCCGCTTCCACCAATGACGTTGTCCCCGATGATGATGACGCCGTCTGCGTCGATGCTGGTGTCTTCGTCGCAGCCGATCAGGCGGACTCGGAGCCAGCCGTTGCCGGACACCCGGAATCGTCCGAGCACTGCGACGTCGCCGAAGCCGACGACGCCCCAACCCCGCCGTCTCCCGAGGTGGACAGCAAAGAAGTGGACAGCGCTGCGGTGAACGGCGACGACGAGCCCACCGAAATCGCACCGGCGGGAACAGCTACGTCAGAAACCGCCACGGCGGAACCAACGACGCCCGCTGATGCCCTGGATCTCCCAGCATCGGAGATCGAGCCGACGGCAACACCCCGTACACCGGTGTGGGACACATTGCCCGCCGGCGAAGACGCCGATGGCCATGCGCTGATCGTGACCGCTGCGGGGACGTACACACCGTCCGGGCGGGAGTTGACCGGTCCGGTCGATTCGGTCGAGAAGCTGGACAAGCTGATCCGCTGGGCCTCGCTGACACCGTTGGGAGCCCCCGCACAGATCTGGGTGGTCGGACAGGCCGCATGCGAGCTGCTCGGGTGGATTATTGATCCGGGCAGCGAAGACGACGTCGACGATATGGAAGCCCTGCGCAACCGCGCCGCCCAAGAATTGA
>NZ_JBHWUE010000262.1:0-1738 GCF_042738615.1 Rhodococcus sp. NPDC059968 | reverse complement strand
GCAGGTCGGACGATCACCCACGCCCGTAACCTCCTCGCTGCCGC
The DNA here is from genome assembly GCF_042738615.1 of Rhodococcus sp. NPDC059968. Lineage (NCBI taxonomy): Bacteria > Bacillati > Actinomycetota > Actinomycetes > Mycobacteriales > Nocardiaceae > Rhodococcus > Rhodococcus sp. NPDC059968. Next base: position 1,694 of record NZ_JBHWUE010000262.1, on the reverse strand, counting down.
ACAACGAAACTCAGCACGAATACATCAGTCGATCGGTGGATCTAGGCTTAGGCCCTGAGGATCCGGCTCAGTCGGTCTCCAGCCCCACCGCAGGATCCTCGAACTGAGCCAGAAGGATCTTGAGGAGCCGCCGAAGCTCCGCTTGGTCGTCGCCCGCCAGGATCTCCAAGAGCCGAGACTCGTGATCCATGATGTCGGAGACGACCTCATCGACGAGCTTGACGCCCTTCCTCGTCAGTTGCACATCCACGCGACGACGGTCCTTCGGGTGGAAGCTCCGCTTGACAAGTCCGCTGCGCTCGAGCTTGTCCAGCCGGTTCGAGATCCCCCCGGGAGTAATCAGCGCCGCCTCGGAAAGGCGGCCGGCCGTCATCCGATACGGCTTGCCGGCACGCCGCAGCATCGCGAGGACATCGAGCGTGACCCTGTCGGTGCCGAGTTCGGCCAGACGCTCGACGCGTTCGCGCTCCAAATGCCGTGCAATGCGCCAGATCCTGGTCACGACTCCCACGGAACTGACGTCAATGTCCGGGCGTTCACGCGCCCATGCCTGCTCAACCCGATCGACACCGTCCTCGCCGATCGAGTCCGAACCCGCCGTCGAAACCTCAGCAGTCATGTGATCCTCGCAGTCGCATGGATGCAGTCTACGACGAGAAAGAAGTTCACGGCTAAAAAATACACCAGAGCAAGATTTGCGTGCTCGAAGCTACCCCCGAACCGCCCACGCCCCTCGTCGGCCAGCTCGCCGGCGAACCTCATCCCACGGCGGCGTGGTGGGATGGGCTTGGCGCGTCGATTCGTCGAAGGCGCCCACGATCACCGGCAGCTCCCTGTATGCCTTCACTCCTGCCGTTTCGTCCAGATGCGTGAAGGCAGGAAGGAACCCGAGGATGCTCCGCCCGCCCATGGAGTGCCCGACTAACGCAATCGGTGCATTGCCCCCGACCGCACGAATGATGGCGTCGAGATCCTGGCCGAGTTGCTCGATCGTCATGGTGTCGGGCGCTGCGGACCCGGACTCGCCGTGGCCGCGCTTGGTCGTACTGGTCGTAGACCAGCCGGATCTCCGACCCGAAGGTGCTCTGAAGGAAGGCGCGTTGCAGCTCCCACGATTGCATGTTCAGGCAGTGACCGTGCGCAAAGATGACGGTCAAGGGTGCCGCTTCGGGGCCGTACTCGCGGGTCACGAGCGGAACTCCGTCGTCTGCCGCGATGGTTGATCGTCGTTCCCACCGCATTGCGGGTTCGAATGTCGTGCTCACCGGATTGTCCGGTCCTCCGGGCGGCCAGCCCCATGGCCTGCCGTTACCTAACTTGAGGTAATCAGTATCGTCCTCAATATTGCACGAGTGAATAGTTATCTCAGTTTAGTGTTTGTTTGAGATAGCTTGTGAAGTGGGGGAGCGCGCGTAGGAAGGGAGGCTGTTTCGCGCCCGGGAGCGTGACTCTCCGCTTGACTTCAGGCCGACAGGACCCAGGTCCAGAGACCAGAGGCGCGTCGGCGATGGCCGTGCGAATGGGCAACTCCCGAGCCCTGCGATCACCGTCGCAGGGTAGGAAAGGCGCCCGAGCCCTTCTCGCGAGCCAGCCGCCTATCGCGGCGCCATGCGCAGGGCGCCGTCCATACGAATGGTCTCACCGTTGAGGTAGTCGTGTTCGACGATCATCTGAGCGAGCTGTGCGTATTCGGC
>NZ_JBHWUE010000261.1:0-1784 GCF_042738615.1 Rhodococcus sp. NPDC059968 | reverse complement strand
CGACACGCAGTATTAGTGGCTACATTTCCGAATCGATTTCCGTCGTCTTCTCAGGTCGATCATGCAATCTCCGCCGAGAGCTACCGCAACTTCGGTCTAAATGTTCGCGTCGAGGTCGGACGCCGGCGCGGAACCACTCGACCGCCGACGACGAGCAGCCCGCCGCACATTGCTTCGCCCGCCGATGTCGGTATCTGATTCCTGCATCGGCGGGCGAGTAGCGAATCTGGTTGGGACGCGAACTCTGACGTGGTTCGGGCTGACGATTCACGCCCAGGTTCAAATTACAGCTTCCGCAGCCTTGGCTCGAGGTCACGGTGGAACAGTTCCAAGAATCGCCGCTGGTCGTGGCCTGGAGCGTGGAACACCAGATGGTTCAGCCCCGCCGCGACGTATGGCTTGACCAACGACACTGCCTCGTCAGGATCGGAGGCGACGATCCACCGCTTGGCTACTTGCTCAATGGGCAAGGCGTCGGCCGCCTTTTCCATGTCGATTGGATCCTCGATCGAGTGCTTCTGTTCCGGTGTCAGTGACAGGGGTGCCCAGAAACGGGTGTTCTCGAGCGCCCTTTCGGGGTCGGTGTCGTAGGAAATCTTGACTTCGATCATCTTGTCGATCCGATCAGCAGATCTGTTCGCGTTGATCGCCCCCTCGGTGACGGCCGGCATGAGCTTCTCGGTGTAGAGCTCCATGCCCTTACCCGACGTGCAGATGAAACCGTCTCCAGCTCGCCCGGCGTAGCGCGCAACGATGGGACCGCCCGCCGCGATGTAGACCGGTACACCACCCTCGGGAACATCATAGATCGAGGCACCCCTGGTCTTGAAGTACTCGCCGTTGAAGTCGACGCGATCACCAATCCACAACTCACGCATCAACTGCACAGCCTCACGTAGCCGCGCAAACCGCTCCTTGAATTCCGGCCACGGCCCGTCGAATCCGGTCGCGATCTCGTTGAGAGCTTCGCCGCTGCCCACGCCGAGCATGACCCGATCCGGGTAGAGACACGCCATGGTCGCAAATGCCTGCGCGATCACGGCGGGGTTGTACCGGAAGGTCGGCGTCATCACCGACGTCCCCAGCTTCAATCGTGTCGTGCGCTCGCCGACCGCAGTCATCCACGCCAGAGAGAATGGCGCATGACCGCCCACATGTCGCCAGGGCTGGAAGTGGTCACTGACTGTAGCGGAATCCATCCCGCTGCTCTCGGCGAGTACTGCCAGCTCGACAAGCTCTCTAGGGCCGAACTGTTCTGCTGACGCCTTGTACCCCAATTGCAATGGCATTGCCATCGGTATCTCCGCTCTGTCTAGCTCACGGTGGTCTGTTTGTGCCACTCATGGGATCGTGGGACTGATTGTCGAAGTGCAGCAGCGACTCCGACCGGTCGGGCTCGATGATGCGTCGCAATAGGCAGAGGCAGAATGCGACCAACTGATACCGCGCGCTACTCCACGTAGGCGGACGTGAGTATCCGATCCCACGGGCGCGGCACACGGCATCGGCGAGCCCGGTGCCTGAATTCCAGTTTACGGCATCGACTCCCATCAGAATTCCGCCGTTCCAGAGTCTCCGTGTGCTGATCTCCATCTGACCGGGCGCGGGCACGGGCGAAGCCCGACGCGATGTGCTGGCGTGCTAAAGATGCTTCGGTAATAGGGTGTGTCGTTGCACGGGATTCACACTGTGCTGCTGGATCATTGATGAATGGCAGGTAAGGAAACCGGTTCGCGCGAGGGATCGGATGCCCGGAAAGTCAAGCAGCGCGGCGGTCGCCGGGA
>NZ_JBHWUE010000260.1:0-1844 GCF_042738615.1 Rhodococcus sp. NPDC059968 | reverse complement strand
ACCCCGGTCCCCGGCAGCGCCTCCTCGTTCACGAAGTCGTAGAGCACCTTCGCGACCTGCAGACCGCCGACCTCAACACGCTCAGTCATGAAATGACTCACCTTCCGCACTTGGCAAAACTTCCACGATGCGAAAACACAGTTTCGTATCTTGACATAGAGAAAACCGTGTCCATCGTGTTCTGTCAATAGCGGACGGCCGTACGGTTGCAGCGTCACATCCGATCAGTGGTCTTCTTCGCCGATCCGGTGGACGTGAATCAGGTTCGTCGACCCGACGGTGCCCGGAGGCGACCCCGCGACGATGACGACGAGGTCGCCCCGCCGGTACCGGCCCAAGCCGAGGAGTGCGTGGTCGACCTGGTGGATCATCTGGTCGGTCGATGACACGGGATCGACGAGGAACGTCTCCGTCCCCCACGTCAGCGCCAACTGGGCCCGCACCGCCGGAAGCGGGGTGAACGCCAGCAACGGCAACGGCGTGTGCAACCGCGCCAACCGGCGCACCGTGTCCCCGGACTGGGTGAACGCCACCAGCGCCGCAGCACCCAACCGTTCCCCGATGTCACGCGCCGCGTAGGACAGGACCCCACCCCTCGTGCGGGGCACGTGCGCCAGCGGCGGCACCTGTGTGGACCTCTCCTCCACCGCGCTGATGATTCGGCCCATGGTGCGGACCGTCTCCATCACGTGCTTGCCCACGGACGTCTCGCCCGACAGCATGACGGCGTCGGCACCGTCGAGGACCGCATTGGCCACATCGGACGCCTCGGCCCGGGTCGGCCGCGAGTTCTCGATCATCGACTCGAGCATCTGCGTCGCGACGATCACCGGCTTCGCATTCTCGCGGGCAACCTGGACGGCCCGTTTCTGCGCGAGCGGCACCTGCTCGAGAGGCAACTCCACACCCAGATCGCCGCGGGCGACCATCACCGCATCGAACGCCAGCACGATCGCCTCGAGGTTTTCGATCGCCTCCGGCTTCTCGAGCTTCGCGATCACCGGAACCCGCCGGCCGACCCGATCCATCACCGCATGCACCAGTTCGATGTCCGCCGCCGACCGCACGAACGACAGCGCGATCAGGTCGACACCGAGACGCAGCGCGAACTCGAGATCGGCGATGTCCTTGTCCGACAGCGCCGGAACCGACACATTCATCCCCGGCAGCGACACACCCTTGTTGTTGCTGACCGGTCCCCCCTCGGTGACCCGGCACACCACATCGCTGCCCTCGACGCCGGTGACGACCAACCCGATCTTGCCGTCATCGACCAGCAACCGGTCACCCGGGGTGGCGTCCTCGGCCAACTGCTTGTAGGTGGTCGACACCCGGGCATGGGTGCCCTCGCACTCGTCGACGGTGATCCGCACGACGTCGCCGTCCGACCAGACGGTGCCACCCTCGGCGAACCGCCCCAACCTGATCTTCGGACCCTGCAGGTCGGCGAGAACACCCACCGCCCGCCCGGTGACATCGGCCGCAGCCCGCACCCGGAGGTAGTTCTCCTCGTGATCGGAATGCTCGCCGTGACTGAAGTTCAGCCGCGCGATATCCATCCCGCAGTCGACGAGTTCACGGATGCGATCACCGGTCGCCGTCGCGGGCCCCAACGTGCACACGATCTTCGCGCGCCTCGCCGACCCGGGCGCCTGCCCCGCCGGTGTGACGAGATATTCGGAAACTGTTGCAGTCATAAGTTTTTCAGTTCTCCACTAGGCGCTTCCCGTGTCCGCATAGGACACGGCGGCGGCGCGGACGTCGTCGATGCGGTACCGGTTGGCGGCCTCGACGGCCTTGGAGCGGTCGAGGGTGCCTTCGCCGGCGAGGGCGGACAGGACGGC
>NZ_JBHWUE010000259.1:0-1898 GCF_042738615.1 Rhodococcus sp. NPDC059968 | reverse complement strand
GGCGACCGCGACCCTGCTACCGATCGTCCCGATCAACCAGCCCAAACGAGAATGATCTTGACATCTCAGATTCCACAGAATGATCCTGTTCACGTGCCCCTCGACGGCGCCGGAACTGTGCGGCAGTGTCAGCCCCGCGGTTACGGCATCGAGATCACGGACCAGGCCTGCAGCAAACGACCGAAGTGCCGGTGACCCTTCGCGCCGGGCGCGGCCGATCCAGGCGTTCAGGTCCTGGCCGCGCCGATCAACCATGATTTCGGCGAAGTCCCGGACCAGTCGACCGGTGGTGGCGAGCGCGGGGCTGCGCGCCAGGAGCGCGTCGCGCCCGACCCGGTCCTCGTCGGTGAGCCGGTCCGGTCGTCGGGTCAGCCACCCGGTGACCCGCCGGACGCTGGGCGCGGCCGGCCTCGAGGGCGGCGTGGTGTGGGCGGCGCGCAGTGGCTGCAGGAATCGGCGCACGGTCTTGGTGCTGCCGCGGTAGCCGAGTTCGGTGATCTCGCGCGTGAGGACTGCCGCGTCGACACACCCGCCGGCGACGCGTTCACGCAGGTAGGGTGCGTACTCGTCGAGCAGACTGCGGCCGGTCCGCGTAGTTGGCAGCAGGTCTTGGGCATCGGCGGCGCGGGCGAAGCGCCGGACCGTCTTACGGTCGAGTGGCAGTGTCCGGGAGATATACGAGATCGTTCTTCCCTGCGCGAGCAATTCGTGGACGGCGGCGTGGCGTTCCCGGGTTCGGGTGGCCAGGCGACTGTCAGCCAGGCCACTTTCGGTCGGGTCGGGAGGCGCTGAGGAGGGGTTGTCGATCCCGTCGTTGGAGCTCGTGGTCTCGGCGGGTGGGCGCAGGTCGGCGCGGTGGCGGATCACCGTCTTCTCCACCGCGCCTGCGAGGCCCAGCCACGGGTGCCAGCGGTCGGCGACCTGGATCGCGTCCGGGGCACCGGTGCGGACGCCTTCGGCGTACGCCCCGGCACGATCTCGGCAGACCACCTCGATCTCGGGATGGCCGCGCAGCCAGGTGGCGACGGTGCCGGCGGTGCGGTCGGGCAGCAGGTCGATCGGTGTTCGTGTCTTCATATCCACCACGACGGCGGAAGTAGACGTGGCCTCGGCGGAGTGCGAAGTCGTCGATACCGAGGACGGGCACCTCACCGATGGGTCGGTCGGGTATCGACCGCACTGCCCGTAGCAGGGTGTCCCGGCTGACGGCGACACCGAGTCGGCCGGAGAGTCGGGCGCCGGCCCGGCCTGCCGCGGCCAGGCCGATCGCTTCGATCATCGCTGTCCCCGCCGGTGTTCGCCGACTCCACCGCTCGGTCAACCCCGCGATCTGCTCGGCGAAAGTTCTTGCCCCGCAGTCAGTGGTGTCGCAGAAGAACCGGCGGGCCCGGACATCGATCAAGACCGGATGCCCGCCGATCGCGGTGTCGGTCAACTGTCGGCGATACCGCGAGTGCACACGAGTGGCCTCACCACCGCACCGCGGGCACCACGCTCGGTCACCTCGGGAACGGGCCTGGAGTCGGATCGTCGATCCGACTCGCCAAACACCGACAACATCGATACCTGCCAGATGCGGGAGTAGGACCCGCACACCGTCTTCAGCGCACCCGGAGAATCCTCACCCGACCTCGTCGATGCAGGTCAGTGACACGCCCAGCGGCTTCACGAAAATTGCGCCAGATCCAATTACGTGACGGACAAACCCCTCAACCTGGGGAATTACATGACCGCTGACAGTCGGCGCCCAGCGTTCCCGCTGGTCGTATGGCTGATCGTTGAAGAATATGGTGCGCAACAGAGGGGTCTGCACAAACTCGGCATCGACGTAGGAACGCGGGCATAGGTGCTGTGCCGGTGCGTAGTTTCCGGGACACGGCATGCGTGCGCATCACCGG
>NZ_JBHWUE010000258.1:0-1913 GCF_042738615.1 Rhodococcus sp. NPDC059968 | reverse complement strand
CCATGATCAACTTATCCAGGAAACTCCCGCTAGGAGGCTGCTGAATTATCGGCGCGCCTCCCGAATTCATCGGCCTGAACTGGGAAAATAGGTTCATGCAGGGTGTGGAGCGGGTGGATCGGGAGCTTCTGGACGCGGAGGCTCTCGTCGGCCACCTGGTGCCGGAGGGCAGCATGTTCGCGTTCCTCGCCGCCCATCGCCGGGATGTGTTCGCCGACGGGGAGTTCGAGGACCTGTTCCCCTCGGGGCGGGGGCGACCGTCGATCCCGGCGTCGGTGATGGCCTCGATTCTGGTGTTGCAGACCCTGCACGATCTCTCCGACCGGGAGACTGCCGAGGCGGCCCGGTGCGACCTGCGGTGGAAGGTTGCGACCGGGATGGCGTTGGACCACAAGGGATTCGATCCGTCCACGCTGGTGTACTGGCGTAAGCGGTTGGCGAAGTCGGAGCGGCCGCAGCGGATCAACGAGGCGGTGCGCCGGGTGGTCGAGGAGACCGGGATCGTGCGGGGCCGCGGCAAACGCGCGGTGGATTCGACGATCCTGGCGGACGCGGTCGCCACCCAGGACACCATCACCCAGCTGATCGCGGCGATCCGGCGGGTCCGGCGGGTGGTGCCCGGCGGCGCCGAGGCGATCGCGGCGGTGTGCACCGGGCACGACTACAGCGGGCCGGGTAAGCCGTCGATCGACTGGGACGAGCCCGGCGCGAAGGACACCCTGGTCTCGGCCCTGGTCAACGACGCGAACGCGCTGGTCGAGGCGTTCGCCGGCGTCGACCTCGACGAGCAGGCGCAGGCGGCGTTGGCGTTGCTGGCGTTGGTCGCCGGGCAGGATGTCGAGCCCGCGGAGGGCTCCGACGGCACCGATGGTCGGTGGCGCATCGCCCGCAAGGTCGCCCCCGATCGGGTGATCTCCACGGTGGACACCGAGGCGCGGCACACCCGCAAGTCACCCGAGGCGCGCCGGGACGGGTACCGGGCCCACGTTGTCGCCGAACCGGAGACGGGGATCATCACCGACGAGGCGCTCACGAAGGCCGCCGGGACCGAGAACTCCGATCCGGGTGTGGCGGAGAAGTTCCTGGCCGCCGACGACAAGGTCGCCACCGGCGAGGCCACCACCCCCACCGAGGACGGCGACGACGAGGACGGTGTGGATGGGGCCGGCGCACGGGAGTGGTACGGGGATTCCGCTTACGGAACAGGAGATCTGCGTGGCGCGATCGACGACGCCGGGCACGAGGCCGTGATCAAACCCAAACCGCTGCAGGCGCCCGTGGAGGGCGGATTCACCGTCGACGACTTCACCGTCGACGAGGAAGCGGGCACGGTGGGCTGCCCGGCCGGTCACACCCGCCCGATCAGCCGAACCCGGGTGGCCAGCTTCGGTGCACTGTGCCGCGGGTGCCCGCTACGTGAACGCTGCACGACCTCCAAGACCGGCCGCAAAATCGTTCTGCACCAACGAGACGACCTGCTGCGCCGGGCCCGCCGGGACTGGGCCGCTCAGCCCGAACTGCGGGAGAAGTACCGCACGTTCCGGCCCAACGTGGAACGGGTCATCTCCCAGATCGCCAGCCGCGGCGGCCGCCGCATCAAACTCCGCTACCGAGGTACCGAGAAGAACAACGCCTGGCTCACCCGCCGCACCGCCGGGCTCAATCTGCGTAACCTCGTCGGCCGTGGCCTCACCCGCACGGCAGGAGTCTGGGTCCTGGCGGCCCAGACCGCCTGAAAAGGGCATTCATCGGCCTCGACCCGAGCCCCTACCGGGCGGGCCACACACCCTCTCACGGTTCACACGCTGCGTCACGCAGCCAATCCGACATCCCGCGCCGCCGCCCGCCACCTTTTCCGCCTCAGCCCGTACAGCGGCCAGCCCCGAAACCGCCCATGTTCAGCGGCCTCCTAG
>NZ_JBHWUE010000257.1:0-1926 GCF_042738615.1 Rhodococcus sp. NPDC059968 | reverse complement strand
ACCACTGCAGGAAGGTGCCATTCGAATGCTGGAACCGGCCCGAGTTCTCGGGGGTGAGGTTGTCGATGTTCTTGATCAGTCCGGTGGCGGCCTGTTCCGGGGTGATGTAGGTGTGATCGCCGGGGAAGTCCTTGGTCAGGTCGGTGGCGACCATGCCCGGATGGAGCATGAGCACGCTGATGCCGTTCTTGGACAGGTCGTGGTGCAGGTTCAGGCCGGCCATGTTGGCGGCGGCCTTGGAGATCCGGTAGCTGTACATGCCACCGGAGGTGTTGTCGCCGAGGGATCCGACCCGGCTGGTGACGATGCCGACCTTCGCGCCCTCGTTGAGCAACGGACGCACTGCTTCGATCGTGCGCAGCGGTCCGAGGGTGTTGATCTCGATTTGCTTGCGGACCAGGTCGTAGTCGATCGCGCCCAGTTCGTCGAGCCACATGACCCCGGCAACATGGATCAGGGCGTCCAGTTCGGTTCCCGCTGCAGCGAGCCGTGACGCGAGCGCCTCGACCGATTCCTGCGATGTGACATCGACGTTCGGCTCGACGGTGATGCCGTCGGCGGTGAGGTCGGCGCCGTCGAACAGGCAGGCGGCGATGACGTCATCGCCGCGCTCGTGCAACTGGCGGACGATCGAGTGAGCGATGCCCTTGTCGGCACCGACGACCAATACTGTGGACACTGTCCAAACTTCCTTTCAGGCGAGGACGCCGGCGGTGGCGTCCTGCTCGGTTCCGATGATCTTCTGTGCAGCGAGCGAAGCGATTTCGTCGTTGCTGTAGCCGATTTCTGCGAGGATCTCGCCGTTGTGCTGGCCGAGCAGCGGCGCACCCCTGGGTGCATCCGGGACGGTGCCCAGGAACCGGGCCGCCACTCGTGCCTGCCGCAGACGCCCGGCTACGGGGTGCTCGGATTCGACGATGATCTCGGCGGCCTTGACCTGCGGGTGTTCGATGACCTCTGCCCGCGTGAGGATGGGTGCGGCCGGCACGTCGAAGGTGTCGAGCAGCGCCAACCACTCGGCAGAGCTCTTGTCCAGCAGCACAGATTGGATGAGTTCCAAACGCTCATTGATGTGCTTCGATCGACCCACCGGGGTGGAGAACCGCTCGTCCTCGATCCACTCGGGGTGACCGAGTGCCTTGCACATGCTCTGCCATTCGCCGTTGCTGTTCGTGGCGACGGTGATGTAGCCGTCCGCGGTCTGGTAGATCAGGTCGATGAAGCTGCCGCCCTGCGACAGCGGCACCGGCTGGTCCGGGAACGTGTAGGCGCCCATGTCCGATGCCCACAGGAACGACAGCACCGCCTCGAGCATCGAGAGCCGGATGTGCTGTCCCTCCCCGGTGCGTTCGCGGGCGAACAGTGCCGCCGAAAGTGCTTGGGAGGCAACAATGGCGCTGAGTTTGTCGGGGAGGATCGTGCGGATCAGGCGGGGCCGTTCCTCATCGGACCCGGCCTGCACGGTGGTCAGGCCGGTCAGGGCCTGAATCAGCGAATCGTAGACCCGCTGGCCCGCGGCGGGGCCGCGTTCACCGAATCCGCTCATCGAAAGATAGATCAGCCGAGAATTGAGCGGGGCCAGGTCGTCGTATCCGATGCCGAGGCGCTCGACGACGCCCGGCCGGAAGTTCTGCACCACGACATCCGCCGTGGCGACCAACTTCTTCAGCACCGCAACACCTTCCGGTGTCTTCAGGTCGAGGGTCAGGGACCGCTTCGACCTGTTGACGTTGACGAACATCGCCGACATGTCGCCGGAACGATTGGGCAGGGAGCGGACGTGATCGCCCCTGCCGGGCACCTCCACCTTGACGACGTCCGCGCCCTGGTCGCCGAGGATGTCCGTGGCCCAGGGGCCCGACATCATCGAGCACAGGTCGACGATCTTGATTCCGGTCATGGGGCCGCTCATGAAGGGCACCTTTC
>NZ_JBHWUE010000256.1:0-1947 GCF_042738615.1 Rhodococcus sp. NPDC059968 | reverse complement strand
CCGCAATGGGAAGCGACGAAGGAGTCGATGTGACAACGGTAGCGATGCTCGGAGCATTCGACACGAAGGCGTCCGAGTTCGAGTTCCTCAGGGAGGAGCTCGTGCGGCGGGGCGCGAGAGTTCTCGCGGTGGACTTCGGAGTTCACGACCGACCGCCGGCATGGGCGGACGTCCCCAGCTCCACGGTGGCGGACCTGGGCGGGGCGGACCTGAAGGAGCTGCTCAGGGGGCGCGACCGCGGAGCCGCGATGCGGGCGATGGCCAACGGCGCCGCGGCGCTCTTCCGCAGGTTCGCCGCGAACGGCGACATCGACGGGGCTATCAGCCTCGGCGGCACTGGTGGCACAGCCGTCGCAGGCGCGGCATTCCGCGAACTGCCGTTGGGTGTTCCGAAGATGATCGTATCGACCGCGGCGTCCGGCTACACTGCACCCTATGTAGGGGAGAGCGACCTCATCCTGGTGCCCTCGATCACCGATATCGCTGGACTGAACAGTATTCTCCGCGGGGTGATCGAGAAGGCCGCAGCAAGCATCGTCGCGCAAAGCTCAGACGGAGCCCGCGTCCCGACGAAGAGCGCATCGACCATCGCAGCGAGCATGTTCGGCGTCACCACGCCCTGCGTGGATCGTGCTCGAGGAGAGCTCGAGCGGCGCGGATCGGAGGTCGTGGTCTTCCACATGACCGGTACGGGCGGGCGCATGATGGAGCGCCTCATCCGTGAGGGCTTGATCGACGCGGCCCTCGATATCACGACGACCGAACTCGCTGACGAACTCGTCGGTGGGGTATTCGCGGCCGGTCCCGAGCGGCTTTCTGCGGCGGCACTCCGCGGCGTTCCCCAGGTGGTCTCTGTCGGCGCACTTGACATGGTCAACTTCGGTCCCCGCGACAGTGTACCGAGCGAGTTCTCGACTCGTCGCCTCTACCAACACAATCCGTCCGTCACGCTGATGCGCACCACTCCGGAGGAGACCGAGGAACTCGGCCGAAGGCTCGCGGAACGGCTCAACGCATCGATCGGAGCGACGACGGTGCTGATTCCTCTGAGGGGTGTCTCCGCACTGTCGGTGGAGGGCGCTCCCTTCGCCGACCACGTCGCGGACGAGGCGCTTTTCGCCGCAATCCGCGCGGGGATCGACCCAGACCGCGTTGAACTGGTCGAACTCGACTGCGACATCAACGCACCCGAGTTCGCCGATCGAGCGGTATCGGTGCTCCTCACCAACATGGCCCGATCCGGAGTCCCCGTTGGCTGAGGATTCGACAAGCCGAGAGCCGGAATCAAGGGCCACCGCAACCAGTTGCCCACCGCACGGGAACGACTCTCGGACAGGGTGTCAGCGTCGGGACGCGTCGAGGAGGTCGGCGACGACGGAGTCCGGCCCGACAGCGGCGAGGAACGAAGAAACTCGACGACCGGCAATCGGTCGCAGCCTTCTTCAATTCGCCTTGGTCGGAGGTGTACCGACCGGCGATTACGACCTACGAGGTGCATCAACGGGAGATGGGCGCGATGGCAGCGCAACTTCTGCTCAAACGCATTCGGGATGTTCGGGAAGACGCTGGGAGCAACCTGCCAGGGTGCGTATCGAGGGAAGATTCATTGCACGAGAGCGTCGCCCGCTTGCGCGAGATCGACGCCCAGTACTCCGGGAAGGTCAAGACGATCGTCTCTAGCAGCCTCGAGCTTGAGCAGGCCGTGCTCGACGCGGACCTCGTCATCGGCGCCGTTCTCGTCCCCGGCGCGAAGGCCCCCAAGCTGGTGTCCAACACCTTCGTCTCGCGGATGAAGCCCGGCTCGGTGCTTGTCGACATCGCCATCGACCAGGGCGGCTGCTTCGAGGACTCGCGTCCCACCACGCATGCCGAACCCACCTACCAGGTCCACGACTCGGTGTTCTACTGCGTAGCGAACATGCCCGTCGCTGTCCCGCGCACCTCTAC
>NZ_JBHWUE010000255.1:0-2031 GCF_042738615.1 Rhodococcus sp. NPDC059968 | reverse complement strand
GTCTTCAATGGAGCGCCTACCTCTGGAAGGGGCGATCGCCTCCAACGTCCGCGGCTTCCGCGCGGCGTTCACGTCCGCAGTCGTCTAGGTCCCGCACTAACCCGCAGATGAAGCAGGCTTGAAGATGAGCATTGAAGCTCTCCTACAAGACAGGATTTTTTAATGGCCTCACGCAATTTGAACACCATCATTCTTTCCGATCCCCGGTCCTTCTCTGGTCAGACACAGCCGTCAGATGACTACATCAAACGCGGCGCTGACCTATTGGAGACCGAAGGAACCACGACGACCATAGCGCTCAGCGACCCGTCATGGCGGGAGGAACTGCGTTCGGCCCTGCCCAGTGCCGATCTTCTTCTTGTAAGTCCGTGGAGGTCGCCGGACATCTTGATAGATGGCGCGATGCTCGATAGTGCGCCACGGCTAAAGGCGATCGGGGGAACCTTCGATAACCGCTTTACCACCTTCGTGTCGATTGACGAACTGACCGAACGTGGGATCGTCTTGGTCGACACCTCACGCTCGATGACGCCCACCGTGGCAGAATTTGCACTGGCTCAAACCCTCAATCTATTGCGCGACATTCCGTCAGCGGTTGCGCTCATGCGGGCGGGTGGCTGGAAGCGATCGTCGTGGGACTCATTCGGGCACGTTTACGGCGATCTCGCTGGCAAGAAGATCGGGCTCGCCGGCTACGGCAGCATTAACAGGAGATATCACGAGCTGATCAGCGGTTTCGGCTGCCCGACCGCTGTCTACGATCCGATCCTCGACAAGTCCGGCGCTGAACAGCTGGGACTGACATACACGGACTCGCTTGAGGAGCTTGCGGCGGCCTCGGAGATCTTCGTTGTCGGCATTCCACCTCTCAAATCGTCGCTACGCGCGATCGACAAGACAGTCTTCGACGCCTTGCCCGTCGGTAGCCTCTTCGTGCTGGTGAGCCGCATGGCCGTTGTTGACGAGCCGGCGCTGTGGGACGCGGTTGACAACCGCCGCCTTAGGGCCGCGATTGACGTGTTCAGCACCGAACCGGTGCCCCCGGACGCACCATTTCGCTTCCACCCGAATGTGCTGCCAACACCGCACATTGCCGGAGAGGCGTCTTACTGCCACGAGCGCTGTTTTTACGATGCGTGCCTTGGCTGCCTGGCCGTGATCAAGGGGCAGCCGCGACGCTTCGAGGCCACGCGTATTGATGCAACCATGTACATGGGGGTAGCCCAGAACCCCAAGCCGCAGTGACGGCGGGCCTTGACGATACGAACGTTCCCAAGGTCGCCGATCCTCTGTAGACCCATCGTCCCGAATCTGTGCTCATCGTTTTCTGTTCGCGTAGCGGCAGCCGCTTGAGGGGACCGCAGTACAAGTGCTCAGAGATTGATCTTCCGCAAACCAGAAAGGCTCACCATGCCCGTCATCCATCTACAGGAACAGCCGATGCGTAGGAAAAGTGCGCCGACTGGCTGTCCGTTGACCGCGCTTGGGGTTTTCCGAGTCCCCAGTGTCGGAGGACGGTTCGACAACCATTTTCACGACTGTGATGAGTACTGGCTTATCTACAAGGGACGGGCGGTCATCGCCAGCGAGGGGAACACCTACGAAGTGGGACCCGGCGATGTCGTATACACGAGGGCGGGCGAGGAGCACGATGTAATCGAGGTCTCCGAGGACCTGGAGGCATTCTTCCTGGAGGACCGGCTTGTGGGCGAGGGGCGGGTCGGGCACCTGCATCGAACCCCTGATCTCGCAGCTGGCCACGATGTGACAGATACTGTTGTTCGGAACTGTTGAACCCCGGGAGACCCGCATGCTCGTCGACGTCCAGCATCTCCTCGAGAGCACGAGACAGGACGCCCGGACCCTCACCTGATGTATCCCACTTATCCCTTCGAGGAGCGGATACAGGCCTAGACATTGTCGCCGTATTGCGAACCCGCAATGGGAAGCGACGAAGGAGTCGATGTGACAACGGTAGCGATGCTCGGAGCATTCGACACGAAGGCGTCCGAGTTCGAGTTCCTCAGGGAG
>NZ_JBHWUE010000254.1:0-2131 GCF_042738615.1 Rhodococcus sp. NPDC059968 | reverse complement strand
GCCAACGCCTGCGACGTCTTCGCGCGTCGAGCCCAACCCAGCAGCGTGTCACGCTCGACATCGGACAGGACCAATTCCGCCTTCGGGCGACCAGCACGTGTCATCACCCGATGATACCAAAATATTCAACGAATCAATAACTCAGGACACTAGGAGCGTGCTGAACTATCCGACAGCCGACCGCCGCGTGTCGAGCCGGGTTTTGGGTGGTTGACCTGCGATAATGCTGCTGTGCAGGGTAATTCGGATTCGCAAGGTGATCTGTGGGACGTCTCGTCGGTGGCGGGGCATCTGCTTCCCGAGGGCAGTGTGTTCTCGTTCCTCGCCGAGCACCGATACGAGCTGTTCCCGCCCGAGCTGTTCACCGACCTGTTCCCCTCCACCCGTGGACGTCCCTCCCTGGCCCCCGAGGTCGTCGCATCGGTGCTGGTGCTCCAGGCCCTGCACGGTCTCTCCGACCGGGCCGCCGCCGAGGCGGTCACCTTCGATTTGCGGTGGAAGGCCGCCTGCGGGCTCCCGGTCGACGGGGCCGCGTTCCATCCGACGGTGCTCACCTACTGGCGTAAACGCCTGGCCGCCTCCGCGCGCCCGAACCGCATCTTCGAGGTGGTCAAGGAGGTGATCGCCGACACCGGTGTGCTGAAGGGACGCACCCGGCGGGCACTGGATTCGACCGTGCTCGATGACGCGGTCGCCACCCAGGACACCGTCACCCAGCTGGTCGCGGCGATCCGCCGGGTGGCCGCCCTGGTGCCCGGCGGCACGGAGGCGGTGGCCCGGCTCGGCACGGCCTGCGACTACTCCACCCCCGGTAAACCCGACATCGCCTGGGAGGACAAGGCGGCCCGCGACCAGCTGGTCGACGCCCTGGTGCGCGACGCGGTGGCGATCGGTGCCGCGTTGACCGGGCCCGACACCGACCCGGTCGACCCGGACTCGCCGGCGGGGCAGGCGTTGGCGCTGCTGGCGCTGGTCGCCGGCCAGGACGTCGAATGGGTCACCGACGACGGCGGCGGCGAGGGTGGCGGGGGCCGGTGGCGGATCGCCCGCAAGGTCGCCCCGGATCGGGTGATCTCCACCGTCGACACCGAGACCCGGCACGCCCGCAAGACCCGCTCACGCCGGCAGGACGGTTACAAGGGCCACATCGCCGCCGAACCCGACACCGGGTTGATCACCGCCGCGAAACTGACGAAGGCCGCAGGCCGGGGCAGTGGCGATGCGGAGGTCGGCGGTCAGCTGCTCGCCGACGACGACACCCTCGACGGCCCGGCCGAGGTGCTCGGTGATTCCGCCTACGGCAGTGGTCAGTTGCTCGACGACCTCACCGAGGCCGGTCACGATCCGGTGATCAAACCCAAACCCGTCCCCACCCCCACCGGCCTCGAGGACGCGTTCACCGCCGACGAGTTCACCGTCGATCACGACCGCGAGACGGTGACCTGCCCGAACGGCGAGACTGCGTCGTTCGCGAACACACCCCGCACCGCGACGTTCGGACGGGCCTGCACCACATGCCCATTCCGGTCACGCTGCACCAACTCCGTGCGGGGCCGCACCGTCCATGTCGGGGAACACGATCGGCGGGTGCGGGCCCACCGGGCCCGGTGGGCCCGCGATGAGCAGATGCGCCGGGACTACCGGCAGCATCGCCCGATGATCGAACGCAGCATCGCGTGGATGACCCGCGGAGCACGAACGCTGCGGTACCGGGGCGTCGCCAAGAACGACGCGTGGTGGAACCTGAGGGCGGCAGCGGTGAACCTGCAACGGCTCACCGGCCTCGGATTGAGCATCGAGGACGGGATGTGGGCCCTGGGATAGCCCCCGCAGGGGGCGCCCACCGCGGCCACGCGCCACGCACCCGACGATCAACGGCCCGATCCCGGCCCGGAGCGGAAACCACAATGCCCGAACACTATTTTCGGCACATCATCGACTCCCGGACCGGAGGATTCTCCCACACCGCCAACCCCCACCGCCTCGATAAATCAGCGGGCTCCTAGTGTCCTGAGTCGTTGTTCAGTTGATTAATTCGCGTGCAGTAGTTGGCGAGGTTGTCCAGGATTTCGTCTGCGGTTTTGGTCCACACGAAGGGTTTTGGATCGTCGTTCCATGCGTCGATCCAGGC
>NZ_JBHWUE010000253.1:0-2134 GCF_042738615.1 Rhodococcus sp. NPDC059968 | reverse complement strand
TTAGCGCCGATTTTCGCGGAGCGGTGATTACCTGAGCTTGGGTACGCGGGGGGCCGTGCTCATGGCGTCGTGAGGATTGGGTGGATTTGTGTAGTAGGCGATTCGGTGAGCGGCGATGGGATCACGGCACGAGATAGTGAAGGCATCTCGCTGACTGGTAGGCCGATTCCCGACTGGTATTGCCTCGGCCCGGCCGAAGGCCCTGAAGGACAACCGGCGGCAACTGGAACTACATTGGGGTTATTTCAGGGATTCTGGTGTGATCAGCGGCCGAGTCAGGCGACACGCGCCCGCAGGTCGTTGATCGCCGCGACCGAACACGATTGAATAGCATTATCGACCAGTCAGCGAATACCCCGCAAGCAGCCCGGGCGGGTGGCGAGTTCTTCGCCGTCCCGGCGCCAGGCCCGCAGACCCGCTACGAGGCATTGCGGGCCTATCTCCTCGACGGTGAACCCGCCGCGGCCGTAGCCGAGAGGTTCGGCTACACCACCGCCGGGCTGCGCTCGGCCGTGGCCGACTTCCGCGCCGGAGCGAAGAACTTCTTCGTCGACGCCCGTCCCGGCCCCAAGACCGCACCCGGCAAGGACGCCGCCCGCACCCGGATCATCGCCCTGCGCGCGCAGGGATACTCCATCGACGAGATCGCCGCCGAGCTGGCCGCCGAGGGCATCGGGTTGAACCGCACCGGGATCAGTGAGGTCATCGCCGAAGCCGGCCTACCCCGGATCTGGCGCCGACCGGAAGCCGCCCGCGGCGGCCCCCGTCGCGAAAACCTGCCCCGGGCCCGTGCACTGACTCCCGACGACTACGCGCAGCTGCCCGCCGACGCACCCACCCGGATGGCCGGGCTGCTGCTCGCGCTGCCCGACCTGCTCGCCCTGGACCTGCCCGCACTGGTCACCGCCGCCGGCTACCCCGGCACCCGCGACATCCCCGCGATCAACTACCTGCTCGGCCTGCTGGCAGTGAAGCTGACCGGCACCCGCCGGGTCTCCCACGTGCACGACCTGGCCGCCGACCCCGGCGCCGCGCTGTTCGCCGGCCTCACCGCCCTGCCCAAGACGACCGCGCTGACCACGTACTCCTACCGCCTGCAACACGCCAAGCAGAAGAAGTTCCTGACCGCGCTGGACAAGGCTTCCGTCGCCGCGGGCCTGGCCACCGGCGAGGTGCTGAACCTGGACTTCCACGCCGTCATGCACTGGGGCGAGGACGCCGCGCTGGAAAAGCACTACGTGCCCTCCCGCTCGCAACGCACCCGCAGCGTGCTGACGTTCTTCGCCGAGGACGCCGACTCCCACGCCCTGCTCTACGCCAACGCCGACCTGGCCAAAGCCACCCAGAACAACGAGGTCCTCGACTTCGCCGAGCACTGGAAAACCGTCACCGGCACCCACCCCGCCCTGCTCGTCATGGACTCCAAGGTCACCACCCAAACCCAGCTCGGCGAACTCACCCAGCGCGGCATCGGCTTCATCACCCTGCGCGCCCGCACCCCCAAACTCACCGCCCACCTCCACGCGCTACCCACCAGCGCCTGGACGAACCTGACCGTGGCCCGCGCCGGCGGCAAAACCCACCGCGTCCGAATGATCGAAGACCCCGCCGCGAAACTATCGACCTACCCCGGCACGCTGCGTCAACTCGCCGTCGCCGGCCTGGGCCACGACGAACCCACCATCCTGATCACCAACCAGCACTCGATGCCCGCCAAACAGATCATCGAAACCTACTCCCGCAGAATGAACATCGAACAACGCCTCGCCGAAGCGATCCGCTCCTTCCACCTCGACTCCCTCACCGGAGCCGTCCCCCTCAACATCGACCTCGACGTCGTGCTCACCGTCCTGGCCCACACCCTCTGCGACGCCCTGCGCCGCCGCATCCCCGGCTACCAGGCCGCCACCCCCGACACCCTGCAACGCCGGTTCCTGTCCACCGGCGGCCACATCCTCAACCACGGCAACCAGATCGTGGTTCGCCTCGACCGGCGCACCTACTCACCCGTGCTCCGCCAAGCCACCCTGCCCGAGATCTCCGTCCCCTGGCTCGGTGGCCGCACCGTGCGCTACGAGTTCGCGTGAACAGACACAAAATGCGGGTCGATTCGCTGAGTGAAAATCGGCGTTAG
>NZ_JBHWUE010000252.1:0-2151 GCF_042738615.1 Rhodococcus sp. NPDC059968 | reverse complement strand
ACAATCCGGTGCGTTAACCACTTCGCCACAACCGCCATAGTTGCTGGTGCCGACTAGAGGACTTGAACCCCCAACCTACTGATTACAAGTCAGTTGCTCTACCAATTGAGCTAAGTCGGCTAGAATGGTGGAGGATGACGGGATCGAACCGCCGACCCCCTGCTTGTAAGGCAGGTGCTCTCCCAGCTGAGCTAATCCTCCGAATTGCCTGGCAACGTCCTACTCTCACAGGGACAAGGTCCCAACTACCATCGGCGCTAGAGAGCTTAACTTCCGTGTTCGGTATGGGAACGGGTGTGACCTCTCTGCCATCATCACCAAACTATGAAGGCATATTCCTTCAAAACTAGATAACATTTGCTACATATTATATGGTTAAGTCCTCGATCTATTAGTATTCGTCAGCTCCACATGTCACCATGCTTCCACCTCGAACCTATCAACCTGATCATCTTTCAGGGATCTTACTAGCTTACGCTATGGGAAATCTCATCTTGAGGGGGGCTTCATGCTTAGATGCTTTCAGCACTTATCCCTTCCGCACATAGCTACCCAGCTATGCCCTTGGCAGAACAACTGGTACACCAGCGGTGCGTCCATCCCGGTCCTCTCGTACTAAGGACAGCTCCTCTCAAATTTCCTACGCCCACGACGGATAGGGACCGAACTGTCTCACGACGTTCTGAACCCAGCTCGCGTACCGCTTTAATGGGCGAACAGCCCAACCCTTGGGACCGACTACAGCCCCAGGATGCGATGAGCCGACATCGAGGTGCCAAACCTCCCCGTCGATGTGGACTCTTGGGGGAGATAAGCCTGTTATCCCCGGGGTAGCTTTTATCCGTTGAGCGATGGCCCTTCCATGCGGAACCACCGGATCACTAAGCCCGACTTTCGTCCCTGCTCGACTTGTAGGTCTCGCAGTCAAGCTCCCTTGTGCCTTTACACTCTGCGAATGATTTCCAACCATTCTGAGGGAACCTTTGGGCGCCTCCGTTACACTTTAGGAGGCGACCGCCCCAGTCAAACTGCCCACCTGACACTGTCTCCCCGCCCGATAAGGGCGGCGGGTTAGAAGGTCAATACAGCCAGGGTAGTATCCCACCGATGCCTCCACCGAAGCTGGCGCTCCGGTTTCCAAGGCTCCTACCTATCCTGTACAAGCTGTACCAACATTCAATATCAGGCTGCAGTAAAGCTCCACGGGGTCTTTCCGTCCTGTCGCGGGTAACCTGCATCTTCACAGGTACTATAATTTCACCGAGTCTCTCGTTGAGACAGTGCCCAGATCGTTGCGCCTTTCGTGCGGGTCGGAACTTACCCGACAAGGAATTTCGCTACCTTAGGACCGTTATAGTTACGGCCGCCGTTTACTGGGGCTTCAGTTCAGAGCTTCGCTTACGCTAAGCGCTCCTCTTAACCTTCCAGCACCGGGCAGGTGTCAGCCCCTATACTTCGCCTTACGGCTTCGCAGAGACCTGTGTTTTTGCTAAACAGTCGCCTGGGCCTATTCACTGCGGCTCTCTCGGGCTTGCACCCTAACAGAGCACCCCTTCTCCCGAAGTTACGGGGTCATTTTGCCGAGTTCCTTAACGAGAGTTCTCTCGATCACCTTAGGATTCTCTCCTCGCCTACCTGTGTCGGTTTGCGGTACGGGCACCTCTCACCTCGCTAGAGGCTTTTCTTGGCAGTGTGGAATCAGGAACTTCGCTACTATATTTCGCTCGCCATCACAGCTCAGCCTTATGGGAAACGGATTTGCCTATTTCCCAGCCTAACTGCTTGGACGCGGATATCCAATACCGCGCTTACCCTATCCTCCTGCGTCCCCCCATTGCTCAAACGGTGAGGAGGTGGTACAGGAATATCAACCTGTTGTCCATCGCCTACGCCTTTCGGCCTCGGCTTAGGTCCCGACTAACCCTGAGCGGACGAGCCTTCCTCAGGAAACCTTAGGCATTCGGTGGACGGGATTCTCACCCGTCTTTCGCTACTCATACCGGCATTCTCACTTCTAAGCGCTCCACCAGTCCTTCCGGTCTGACTTCACTGCACTTAGAACGCTCCCCTACCACTGATACCATTGGTATCAATTCGCAGCTTCGGTGGTGTATTTAGCCCCGGTACATTTTCGGCGCAGAGTCACTCGAC
>NZ_JBHWUE010000251.1:0-2161 GCF_042738615.1 Rhodococcus sp. NPDC059968 | reverse complement strand
TCGCTGGTCTCTGCGGCCACCCCCAGCTCACGGAGTAAATCCGATCACCAGTGATGGCCCCCCTTCTCCCGAAGTTACGGGGGCATTTTGCCGAGTTCCTTAACCATAGTTCACCCGAACGCCTCGGTATTCTCTACCTGACCACCTGAGTCGGTTTAGGGTACGGGCCGCCATGAAACTCGCTAGAGGCTTTTCTCGACAGCATAGGATCATCCACTTCACCACAATCGGCTCGGCATCAGGTCTCAGCCTTAATGCGGGACGGATTTGCCTACCCCTCGTCCTACACCCTTACCCCGGGACAACCACCGCCCGGGCTGGACTACCTTCCTGCGTCACCCCATCGCTTACCTACTACAAGTCTGGTTCATCGGCTCCACCACTACCCTCAACTCCGAAGAGATCAGGCCGGCTTCACGGACTTAGCATCGCCTGATTCAATATTGGGCGTTTCAAAGCGGGTACCGGAATATCAACCGGTTGTCCATCGACTACGCCTGTCGGCCTCGCCTTAGGTCCCGACTTACCCTGGGCAGATCAGCTTGACCCAGGAACCCTTAGTCAATCGGCGCACACGTTTCTCACGTGTGTATCGCTACTCATGCCTGCATTCTCACTCGTGAACCGTCCACAACTAGCTTCCGCTGCTGCTTCACCCGGCACACGACGCTCCCCTACCCATCACAGCGGGCGTTGGCCCTATTGCTGCAATGACACGACTTCGGCGGTACGCTTGAGCCCCGCTACATTGTCGGCGCGGAATCACTTGACCAGTGAGCTATTACGCACTCTTTCAAGGGTGGCTGCTTCTAAGCCAACCTCCTGGTTGTCTCTGCGACTCCACATCCTTTCCCACTTAGCGTACGCTTAGGGGCCTTAGTCGATGCTCTGGGCTGTTTCCCTCTCGACCATGGAGCTTATCCCCCACAGTCTCACTGCCGCGCTCTCACTTACCGGCATTCGGAGTTTGGCTAAGGTCAGTAACCCGGTAGGGCCCATCGCCTATCCAGTGCTCTACCTCCGGCAAGAAACACACGACGCTGCACCTAAATGCATTTCGGGGAGAACCAGCTATCACGGAGTTTGATTGGCCTTTCACCCCTAACCACAGGTCATCCCCCAGGTTTTCAACCCTGGTGGGTTCGGTCCTCCACGAAGTCTTACCTCCGCTTCAACCTGCCCATGGCTAGATCACTCCGCTTCGGGTCTAGAGCGTGCAACTCAATCGCCCTATTCGGACTCGCTTTCGCTACGGCTTCCCCACACGGGTTAACCTCGCTACACACCGCTAACTCGCAGGCTCATTCTTCAAAAGGCACGCAGTCACGACTGTATGTGCAAGCACATACAGCGACGCTCCCACGGCTTGTAGGCACACGGTTTCAGGTACTATTTCACTCCGCTCCCGCGGTACTTTTCACCATTCCCTCACGGTACTATCCGCTATCGGTCACCAGGGAATATTTAGGCTTAGCGGGTGGTCCCGCCAGATTCACACGGGATTTCTCGGGCCCCGTGCTACTTGGGTGATTCTTAAACGAGCCGCTGATGTTTCGTCTACGGGGGTCTTACCCTCTACGCCGGACCTTTCGCATGTCCTTCGCCTACATCAACGGTTTCTGACTCGCCGACCGGCCGGCAGACCGATCAAAAGAATTCCCACAACCCCGCATGCGCAACCCCTGCCGGGTATCACACGCATACGGTTTGGCCTCATCCGGTTTCGCTCGCCACTACTCCCGGAATCACGGTTGTTTTCTCTTCCTGCGGGTACTGAGATGTTTCACTTCCCCGCGTTCCCTCCACACTGCCTATGTGTTCAGCAGCGGGTGACAGCCCATGACGACTGCCGGGTTTCCCCATTCGGAAACCCCCGGATCAAAGCTTGGTTGACAGCTCCCCGGGGACTAT
Source organism: Rhodococcus sp. NPDC059968 (assembly GCF_042738615.1). NCBI lineage: Bacteria > Bacillati > Actinomycetota > Actinomycetes > Mycobacteriales > Nocardiaceae > Rhodococcus > Rhodococcus sp. NPDC059968. The sequence continues at coordinate 250 of NZ_JBHWUE010000251.1, read as the reverse complement.
CGTGGCCTCCCACGTCCTTCATCGGTTCCTGGTGCCAAGGCATCCACCGTGCGCCCTTAAAAACTTGGCCACAGATGCTCGCGTCCACTGTGCAGTTCTCAAACAACGACCAGCCACCCATCACCCCACCAGACAAGCTGGCGAGTTCACTGGGGCCGGCATCGCGAAGAACAGCCTTACGGCCGTACCCTCAGATACCCAACAACGTGCCAAGCACGACCCGGCGGTCCAACATCACGTTCCACGCCGA
>NZ_JBHWUE010000250.1:0-2230 GCF_042738615.1 Rhodococcus sp. NPDC059968 | reverse complement strand
ATCAACAACGCCGCCAACATCGACGGCACGAACGCAGCCACGGTGATACCGGACTCTTCCATCAGTGACAGCAGATAGTCCGGATCCCGATGCCCGTCGGGACGCGCGAGGATCATCCGGGCACCGACACTCAACGGAACGAACAACTCCCACAACGACACGTCGAATGTCACAGGAGTTTTGTGCAACACCACATCCGAATCATCAAGCCCATACGCCGAAACCAACCACGACAACTGATTGACAATCGCACGATGACTGACCGCCACCCCCTTCGGTCGCCCCGTCGACCCAGACGTGAAGATGACATATGCGGTGTTCTCCGGCCGCACCGACCCCCGCCGCTCCACGCAGGTCACCGACGAAGAATCGAATTCAGCCAGGTCGAGCACATCCACCTCGACGGCCTCAGCCGACATCGGCAGCGCGCCACGGTCCCACGACGTGGTCAGCACCACCGCCGGCTCCGCCGTCGCAATCACGTACTCGGTGCGCTCCACCGGGTGCTCCGGATCCAGCGGCACATACCCGGCACCGGCCTCGAGGGCCGCATAGACGCTCACCATCATCTCGACGGACCGGCTCATTCCCACCCCCACTAACGACTCCGGACCCACGCCTCGCGAGATCAGGAACCGGGCCAGCCGGTTCACCCGAGCAGCGAACTCCCCATACGAGAGCCGCTGTCCCTCGAACACCACCGCCACCGCATCCGGCGCCCGCGCCACCTGAGCCTCGAAACCCTCGAGCAACAACACATCGTCGACGGCCACGGCCGTGTCGTTCCACTCCACCAGCAACCGATGCCACTCGTCATCATCGATGACCGAGACATCCCCCACCCGCACCGACGGATCCTCCACTACCGACCCCAGCACCCGCACGAACCGCTCCACGATCCGTTCCGCTGTCGCCTCATCGAAAATATCCGTCGCATACGACAGCGATCCGACATACCCACCCTCACCACCGGCCGGCTCACCCAGGGTCATCGACAGATCGAACTGCGCCGCCTCCCACTCGACCTCCACCGGCGAGACCGTCAATCCAGGAAGCTCCACCGCCTGCCGAGTGAAATTCTGAAACGCCAACATAACCTGGAACAACGGAGAGAACGACTGAGACCGAATCGGATTCAGCTTTTCCACCAACCGCTCGAACGGAACATCCGCCCGCCCGAACGCCTCCAGATCCGAATCGCGCATCCGCCCCAGTAGTTCCGCGAACGATTCGCCCGGCTCGTACTGCGCTCGCAACACCAACGTATTGACGAACATGCCCACCAGATCGTCCAACTCCGCATCACCACGGCCCGCGATCGGCGACCCGATCGCGATATCGGTCGCCCCACACAGCCTCGCCAAGAGCACCGTCAACGCCGCCTGCACCACCATGAACGGCGTCGCACCCTTATCCCGAGCCAATGCCTGGATTCCCTGCACGATTCCGGCCGGCACTGCGAAGTCGACGCTGGCACCCACACCCGACCGCTCCGCCGGACGCGGTCGATCCGACGGCAACGCCAGTACATCGGGCACACCAGCCAACGTGTTTGTCCAGTAGTCGATCTGCCGCGACACCACCGACGACGGATCGTCCTCCGACCCGAGAACCTCCCGCTGCCAGAGGGTGTAGTCCGCATACTGCACCTCGAGCGCCGCCCAACCCGGTTCGTGTCCGGCGTGCCGGGAGGCATATGCCACCATCACGTCACGGGCCAACGGCCCCATCGAGAACCCGTCAGCGCAGATATGGTGCACCACCACCGCCAACACATACTCGGACTCCGACACCCGGAACAGACCTCCGCGCGCCGGTACCGACTCGGTGACGTCGAATCCGTGCGTCAGCACGGTCGCCACCCGTGCCCGCAACTCGTCCTCGTCGGCGACCGGTGTCGGCGTCAGATCCAGCGGGACGCGGGAGGGGGGCACGACCACCTGCGACGGTCCCCGGTTTGAATCGGGGAACACGGTCCGCAACGCCTCGTGCCGAGCGAACACGTCGAGCACCGCAGCCTGTATCGCAGCCACATCCAATTCACCGGTCAGGCGGACCACGAGCGGAATGTTGTATGCCGCCGACTCCGGGTCGAACTGGTTGAGGAACCACATCCGCTGCTGCGCCAATGACAGCGGAACTCGGTCGGGCCGCTCGCGGCGCGTCAACGCCGGGCGTCCACCCTCACCGGCATGCTCTTCGGCCCGCACCGCCAGCGCCGCCACCGTCG
>NZ_JBHWUE010000249.1:0-2274 GCF_042738615.1 Rhodococcus sp. NPDC059968 | reverse complement strand
CGATGGGCGATGGAGATCGTCCGCATGAGCGGTTCGGTCAGCGCGACGACGTCCATTCCCGGTGGGCGCAGGGTCAGTCCGAGATCGGAGACCAGGGTGACGCCCAGGCCCGCGGCAACCATCGCGAGTGCCGTCGCCTGCTCGCCGACCTCGTGGTTGATTCTGGGTTCGAATCCGCAACGCTGACAGGCCAAGCGCACGGCGCGGCCGAAATGCGACGTGGGTCCTGCAAGGATCCAGGGATGCTCGGCGAGATCGGCCAGCGCCATGGTTCTGGCGGACACCGTTCCCGGGGGCAGCGCTGCGTGCAGTCGCTCCACCGCGATCACCACCCTGGTCAATTCCGGGTCCCACTGCATCGGGTAGTCGGAATAGTCGATCACGAACGAGAAGTCCAGCGACCCGTCCCGTACCGCGACTGCGGTGTCCTCCGGCGCGAGTTCCCTCGTGCGCACCTCGATGCCGGGATGTTCGGCGGCCAGCAAGGTCAGCGCACTCGGCACCAGGCTCGACGCGACGGACGCCCACACGCCGACGGTCAATCGGGCGGTGACCCCGTCCTGTGTTTGCTCGAGGGCAGTGGTCGCGCGGTCCACCGATCGCATGATCTCCTCAGCGTGCTCGGCGAGGAGCAGGCCGATCTCGGTGAGCTGTACCCGCCGACCGCGCCGCTCGAATAGCTTTGCGCCGACGTCGCGTTCGAGCTGGGTGAGCTGTTGGGATACCGCGGATGTGGTGTAGTGCAGGGCCAGCGCCGCGGCTGTCACGGTGCCTCGGCGGTGCAACTCCCGAAGCATCCGCAACCGGCGTAATGACAGCTCCATGCCGCCAGCCTATGCATCCATTCCGGGCCGTCCAACCGGACCACGCGTGGCGCTGTGTAGAAAGCGTGAATGCAATCCTTCACGGTTCTTAACTGGACGCCCGGTCACCGGCGCGCGCACGCTGGCGTCATCGGCTGAGTGGTCGTGGAGACGATGATTTTCTGAGGACGATTGGGGTAACTCGAGGTGACCACGACGACGGAATGCGGGTTCGGGCGCACCCCCGAGCACCGAGAGGATGACTACCGTGAGCACACGGCGACGCGGCGTCGGGTCGATGTGGCGACCGTGCGCAGCGGTGAGCCCCTGTTGCGTGTGACGTGGTCCGATCCGGTCACCGGAGCTCGTGGTTACCTCGTCGTGCACACGTTGGTGTCGGACCTGGCGACCGGGGGCACCCGGATGCGGGCAGGCTGCACGATGTCGGAGGTGGAGGATCTGGCCCGAGGCATGGCTGCCAAGACCGCGGTTTTCGACCTGCCGGTCGGCGGCGCGAAGGGCGGTATCGACTTCGACCGGAAGGACCCCCGTGCCGTCGGTGTTCTGGAGCGGTTCTGTCAGGCGATGCGCCCGTGGCTGGCCGCGCACTGGGTGACCGCGGAGGATCTGGGGGTGCCGCAGCATCTGCTCGACGACGTCTTCGCGCGGCTCGGCCTTCAGCAGTCCTACCATGCGGCGATCAGCCGGGCGGAAGATCCGCAGAGGACTCTGCGCCGGGTACGGGCCGCGTTGAACGCCCCGGTGCCCAGCGGTTTTCTGCTGGGCGATGTGATCGGCGGTTACGGGGTTGCGCAGGCCTGCCTCGGTACGGTGAGCGCATGTGGCTGGGTTCCGGCCGACACGACGGTGGCGATCCAGGGGATCGGCACCATGGGGGGCGGCGCGGCCTGGTATCTGTACGAGGCCGGTATGCGCGTGATTGCGGTCGCCGACGCCCTCGGCACGCTGTACTGTCCCGACGGCCTGGACGTTCCCGCGCTGCTCGGCCTGCGGGACGGCTACGGCGAGATCGACCGCTCCCGCGTCCCCTCGCATGTTCAGCGGTTGCCGAGCGCGGCTGTGATCGCGACTGCGGCAGACATCCTCGTCCCGGCCGCGATCTCGTATGCGATCACTGCGGATAACGTCGACCAGATCGCCGCGACAGTCGTGATCGAGGCTGCGAATGCCGCGACGACCCCGCGGGCGGAGGCGGTGCTCACCGGTCGGGGTATTCCGGTGGTCCCCGACTTCGTTGCCAATGCCGGAGCAGTCGCCTGGGCCTGGTGGGTCCTACTCGGTCAGGTCGGTACCGACCCGGAGGACTCGTTCCTGCGGTTGCGTACCGAGATGCTGGCCAAGGTCGCGTTGCTGCTCGGGCAATGGATCCTGGACGGCGTGGCGCCACGGCAGACCGCGTGGGACCTCGTCGCGGCCAACCGCAGCGCGCCGGCTCCGGCCGATCCTCTGG
>NZ_JBHWUE010000248.1:0-2340 GCF_042738615.1 Rhodococcus sp. NPDC059968 | reverse complement strand
CTGGAGAGGCTCGAGGAGCGGACACGGGCCAGCGGCACCGAGTGGGCACTAGGGATCGAGGCCCGCTCGCGCGCGCTACTGAGCGACGGCGACGCTGCCAATGCCCTCTACCGCGAGGCGATCGAGCGGCTCACCCGCAGCCGTATCGTTGTTCATCTCTTCCGCGCCCGCCTCCTGTACGGCGAGTGGTTGCGTCGTGAGAACCGTCGCTCGGCCTCGCGCGAACAGCTCCGTGCCGCCCACGAGATGTTCAGCCACATTGGGGCGGGCGGCTTCGCCGAGCGTGCGCGTCGCGAGCTCCTGGCCACCGGGGAGACCGCACGCAAGCGCACCGTCGAGACCTTCGGCGAGCTCACGACCCAGGAGGCTCAAATCGCCCGACTGGCTTCGGACGGGCATACAAATCCCGAGATCGGCGGCCAGCTGTTCATCAGTTCCCGCACCGTCGAGTGGCACCTGCACCACGTGTACACGAAACTGGGCATCGTGTCCCGCAGAGAGCTTCGTAACGCGCTGGCCAGCACCGGAAACGCGACCCTGCCGACGTAACGAAGGCGCACGACTCCCGGATCAGGAGAGCGCGACCTGCCGGGGGCTTCCCTCTTAGAACGCTCGCCCTCTCACACTGCCACCCGGCGGCTGAATCAATTGCCGGAAAATCCGCAAACTACGAGCGGCGGCTCCTGCCGGGCCCCTGGCACACCAGGCATTGACCCCAGGGCATCTCACGGGGTCGATCGGCACCCCGGCCGCGCGACGCTGAAGTTAAGCCGCACACCGAGGAAACGAGCCAGGAGAATGAGCAAAATGACCAAGGATGGCACCGCGATCCACTACAAGGACTGGGGCTTGGCTGGTCGTCACGTTCTCGCATCGTTGGCAGCTGAGCTCGGCCGCGTGGGATGGGCAGATGCTGTTCCCTGCGCACAACGGCAGAGTAGTCATGACCAACACCTTTGATCGACGCATCCAGTTAGGCACTGACGCTCAGCTCCGCAGTGCGATCGAATCCAGTTCGTATACGCCGCAACAACAGTCAGCGTTGATCGCTGCTCTCCATGCACGTGAGTCCGCCCACTTAGCCAGTGAAACACTGGCTTTTGGATGCGCTCACTGGACTGAGATCAACAGCAAGCACTACGCCTCCATCGACACAACACCGACCGAATTCTGAGAGAGAGGAGTCATGAGGATCGCTAGCGCATCGACACTGGACCGTCCCCACTGACCGTCTAGACAGCTTTGCACCGGACGCCCTGCGCGATCGGGCGTGTCTCGATCGCGCAGGGCAACAGGGCGATTCATCTGAACCTGTTCTGATATTACCAGTTCAAAATAGACGCATACCCGACATCCCAGGAGTGTTTGCGCAGCCACCGGCCGGCCGGCACTGGTCACCTGGGCCAGGGGCGATGAAATCTTCGGGCCCGTTGGCGCCGCGACGTTCGCGGCGATCTTTCCGACGCGGAGTCCGTCTGCGCGGCGCCGGCCATTTCGCGTTCGAGACGCATGGTCAAGAGATCGCCCACCTCATCCGGGACTTCCGCCATCGCATCCGCTGAGCTCACAAGCTGGGACGTACCGATCCGCGTTCGTCCCCCTTCCTTTCTCGGCATCATGCGCCGGGATCAACACAGACAAGGATTCGACATGAATAATTTTGCTCGTGGTGCACTGGTCGCGGTTGCGGCCGTCAGCGTCATCGGAGGGGTCGGCGCGGGGGCCGCGTCGGCACATCCGGCAGGCGCTCTGGACAGTCCGTCACTGGTCAACCAGTCGTGGGTCAACATCCCGTTCGGGCCTCATCACCCTCATCCTCATCCTCACCCCATCGGTCCTCACCACATCGGCCCCAACTCATTCGGCCCCAATTCATTCGGCCCCAACTCATTCGGCCCCGACCTGGGAGGCCCAACCGAGCGTCCCAGATTCATCCCGTTCCAGTGGGGGATCTGCCCCAACGTTTCCCCCCAGGGCCATTGCTTCCCTTGAAGTCCATTGAGTGCGGGGTGCCTGGGAGAGGAGGACCTGACGCCGCCCGCCGCGTTTCTGGCCATGCACGCGCCAGCACATCCGAAAGGAACGTGTGTTTAGGAACATCATCGGGCCGCCGGTTGTTGCTGCCGCCACGGGCACTGTCCTCGCCCGGCTGAGCACTGGAATCGCATCGGCGGGGCCGGACGATGACGCCAACCACCCGGCGTCGGCTGCGGCGACTACGAGTGGGCCGCGGACACCGGAGTCCAGCCTGAGTTGGCTCATTTCGTTAGTGCGTGAGTTCAGGACCTGAAATCCGATCCACAAGGTCGCGGATTTCGGGATCGATTTCGGGCGGGAACG
>NZ_JBHWUE010000247.1:0-2425 GCF_042738615.1 Rhodococcus sp. NPDC059968 | reverse complement strand
ACGTCAACCGACAGCTGCGCGCATTCGATGGTGTTAAATGTATTGCTAGACAGGTAGTTTAGGCTACACGGGTTAGATACGAAGCCGTCTCGGGCGCCCGATTCATCCAGTTCGCAGACGGACCACGCAACACGCTGACCCGGAATCGTGACTTGATGATTCACTAGATGAATCGATTTATTTGTCCTACAGGACGTCGTCTCTGAACTCCGTGGCACCGTCGATCAGGGCACGTGTGCCCGCGCTCAGGTCGTCCCGCCGTGTGCAGAGGCACACCGCTGACCGAGGCGCATCCCTGACCGGCACGAAGACGACGCCCTCATGCCGTCGCGTGTCATCGACGAATTTGCTGGTAATCACAATCGCCGCTCCACTCGCCACCACCTCGAGCATCTCGTCCATGGTGCGCACCGACGGGCCGTAAACCACCGGCCGACCACTCGGCCGCGGGTCGCACGCCCACCACCTGACCCATTCGGGGTCGGCGCCGTCCGACCGGACATGCGGTTCGTCGTCGAGATCGCCCAGATCGACGTAGTCGCGGCCCGCGAGCGCATGCCCAACCGGGAGCACCGCAACACGCGCCTCGTCACACAGCACGTCGAGTCGGAGTCCAGACCGGTCCGACACCGGTGGACGGAGGATCGATGCGTCGACCTCCCCCGATCGGACCGCGCTTGCCAAATCGGCCCATTGAAGCTCGACCAAGGCCACCTCGAGCCTGGGCCGGCGCTCTCTCACGAGTTCGAGAAAACGACGGGTCGGCCCGGCAAGGGAGGCCGCCATGAACCCCAGTCGAACGGGCGGAATCTCCGACGTCGCCGCCTCCACCGCGCGTCGTGCGGCGGCCAGGACCGCCCGGGCCTCGGGCAGGAACCGGCGCCCGGCTGCCGTCGGCTGCAACGGATGCGCCGATCTGTCGATCAATTCGACGCCCAACTGCTTTTCAAGCCTCTTGACCTGCTGACTTAATGCAGGCGTGCTGATGAAGAGTTTCTCTGACGCGCGGCCGAAATGCCCCTCTTCGATCACCGAGACGAAGTATGCGACGAGCCTCAGATTTAGATCGTCCACCTGGCCACCGCACCTCTTCCCGCACCTCTGACCTGCCGCGATAACCAGCAGGTTAACGAACTGAAATCAAATGTAATGGACATCACATTCATTACCGAGGAGATTCTAAATCACTCCCGAGGCCACCCGGACCACGGCAGCCACATCACAATTCCGGGCATTCTCCCCAACGAAGATTGGATGCGATCATGCGCATTGCAGGCCCCGACTACTGGATGACCAATCCCGGCATCACCGCAAAGGGAGCGCGGAAGGAATTCATCGATCCCGAGCAGATCCCGTGGACCGATTGGCTCATGCCCGGCACCCGTTTCAAGCTCCTCTACTGCAACCTCGTCACCGGATCGTTCACTGTCATCCTGCAGGTCGACGCCGGCAGCGTAGCACCGCCGCACTGGCACATCGGCAACGTCCAGGCGTACATCATCGACGGCGGCTTCTACTACGAAGAGGACGACAAGGGCGAGACCGGGATGTACACGTGTGAGGTCGCGGGTGCCGTCCACTCTCCGACGTCGCCGCAGGGCACGACGATGCTCGCCATGGTCGACGGCCCGATCGCCGGTTACGCGCCCGAGGGAGGGCTCGGCGCCATCGCGGACGCCCGCCTGCATTACTACATCGCTGCGGCGAACGACGCCGTCGGCCACACCCAGCTCGTCGACTACGCGACCGATCCGTCGGTCGGCATGCACAGCATGGTCCCCGAGGCCGCGAAGTGAAGTGCTCGCTCGGACCGGTCCGGCAGCTCGGCTACGCGGTCACCGACATCGACGCCGAACTCGACTACTGGACGAACAAGCGCGGCGCCGGCCCGTTCTTCGTCGTCGAGCACGCCCCGTTCGAGGACGTTCACTACCTCGGACAGAGCGTCGAGCTCGACCTGACTGTCGCGATCGGCTACAGCGGATCCATGCAGATCGAGCTCATCCAGCAGAACGACGCCGGCCCGTCGCCCTACCGCGACTTCATCGCTGAGCACGGCCCGGGACTGCATCACCTCGCCGTGTTCGCCGACGACTTCGACGACACGGTTCGGCAGGCACAGGCGTCGGGCGAGGCGGCCACCTTCACAGGCAGCATCAGCGGATTCGGCCGGTTCGCCTACTTCGACACGGCAGGTCAGCACCTCGCCGTCGAGATCGGTGACGTCGGAGGCGGAACGGGCGTAACGGAGATGTTCGCAGCCTTCGAAGAAGCCGCGAAGAGCTGGGACGGCTCCGACCCGGTCAGGGTCGTCAACCCGGCAGACTGATTCGCACCACTTCCGTTTCCCACACCCGGTCGGGACGTTGGCTGCCAGCCCGGTGGTGAGACACCGGCTTTGGCGTCAGGCAGGGATCGGACTGAG
>NZ_JBHWUE010000246.1:0-2447 GCF_042738615.1 Rhodococcus sp. NPDC059968 | reverse complement strand
CGAGCACCCGGCAGATCGGGGACGCGGTGGGCCTGCGGTCAGCGTCGTCGGTGTCCAAGCATCTGAAGAGCCTCGAGGAAAAGGGCTTTCTCCGACGGGGCACGGCCATGGCTCGGCAGTTGGACGTGCGCCCGTTCCTCTCCGAGGCGAGGCAAGGTCGCTCGTCTGAAAACAATGTGACGGTACCGGTAGTCGGCGACATCGCGGCCGGCGCACCGATCCTGGCGGAGGAGCACGCCGATGAGATGCTGACGCTCCCTCGCGAACTTGTCGGCTCCGGCACTCTGTTCGGGCTGCGGGTGCGCGGCGAGTCGATGATCGATGCCGCGATCTGCGATGGCGATGTCGTTGTGGTGCGCCGCCAGGACGAAGCTCATTCCGGCGAGATCGTCGCCGCGATGATTGATGGCGAGGCTACGGTGAAGGTGCTCCGGCGCCGCGATGGCCACGTCTTCCTCGAGCCCCGTAATCCCGCGTATGCCGTGATTGACGGCGACGACGCAGTCGTTCTGGGCAAGGTGGTATCGGTGATGCGGCGGATCTGAGGATCGCCTGCCCCCCAGGGCGGGGGTAGTGCAGCGTGCATCACCCCTGACCTGGGGGAACCATCTCTTCTGGTCGACCATCGATGATCCGAGAACTGAAGGGGACGATGAAGTGTCCGTGCGCTAGTGTCGGGGCGCTCGGTACACGGCGGGTCGAAATGTGCGTGCGACGGCTGGGCGCGTGATGGCGGCCCGCCGCGCCTGCGGCTGCAACCCTCCGAGGAAATCACGGTGACTCAACCGTGACCCACAGGTCACCGGCATATGTTCTGTCACAGGGTTCCTCGGTCGGGTGGACGGAACGATGCGGTGCTGTTGACCCTGTCGGAACGCTGCTGCGTCGAGTTCCATGATGTCGTTGTCGATGTTGGCGACGATGCTGGCGGTGGCGGTCAGATCCGGCGGATCGTTCATCGCGAAGAGGGACGCGATCGCGAGGAGAGGGCGCGGTGGTGTGGGCGGGTCGGACCCGTGAGAGGTGGTTCTCGCCGACGTCGTCGTGTGGGCCGCCGAACGGGGGCCCGACGCTGGGCGAAGTCGATGAGGGCGTCACCAATTTTCTCTGACATGGGTCTCCGATCGATTGGGGGCCGACGTGAAGCGCAACGACACCCCGAAATGTGTTGCGGGAGTTGTTTGTCAGGAGCATGTTTGGCTTACCCCTGTTAGTCTTGCTGTGATACGTGCCTCAATCAACTGGCATTGTCCATCATTTTCACCTCGAGGGAGAAGTTGTGGCGCACAGTCGTTACAAGGTTCGGGAGATCGCCCAGCAGGCGGGGCTCAGCGAGGCGACGGTCGACCGCGTCCTTCACAACCGCCCAGGGGTGCGGGACGGAACCCGTGCGGAAGTCGCCCAAGCGATCATCGACCTGGACAATCAGCGTTCCCAGCTGAGGTTGGCGGGGCGAAAGTACCTTTTCGATGTTGTGATGCAGGCTCCACCGCGTTTTTCCGGAGCGTTCCGTGAGGCGGTGGAGGCGGAGTTGCCGTTCCTCGCGCCTGCCGTGGTCCGTACCCGGTTCCATTTCCGGGAGACCGGCTCGGTTCCGGCCATGGTCGAGGTGCTGGACAAGCTCGTCACACGCCCCTCGCAAGGAGTCATCGTCAAGGCTCCCGACACCACCGAGGTATCCGATGCCATCGACCGGCTCACCGAGGCGGGGATCCCCGTCGTCACCTACGCCACCGACGTGCCGAACAGCAGTCGGGTCGGCTACGTCGGTATCGAGAACCGGGCGGCCGGTGAGACGGCCGCGTACCTGCTCGAGCAATGGCTGTACGACACTCCCGCGAGTGTGCTGGTCACGCTGAGCAGCAACGCGTTTCGTGGCGAGGAGGAGCGTGAGATGGGATTTCGCGGCGCGCTGCGCCGGTCGGGCAACGTCGGGGGTATCGGATCTCAGCGCACGCTGGTCGACATCTCGGAGAGTGAGGGACTCGATACGACGGTCGAGCATCTCGTCCTCTCGGCCCTCGAACGCAACCCTGACATCGAGGCGGTCTATTCGATCGGCGGCGGCAACACGGCGACAGTGCGTGCCTTCGAGAAGCTCGGCCGTGGTTGCCGTGTTTTCATCGCCCACGACCTCGATCGGGACAACAAGCAGTTGCTGCGTGACAAGAAGATCTCGGCCGTCCTCGATCACGACCTTCGGTCGGACGCGAACCTGGCCTGCCGGATGCTGATTCAGGGGCGTGGCGGACTGTCGGGCGTGACCACGCTGATGTCACCGATTCGGATCATCACCCCCTACAACATGCCCTGACGGTGGTTCCGGAATATCGGCGCACGAATGCACCGCCCCGATGCGCCCGGCACGTGTGCCGGGCGCATCGTCGTGTCGGTGCCTAACGCCGCAGTTCGTGGGTGAGTGCTTCGAGTTCGTCGCCGCCGGCCAT
>NZ_JBHWUE010000245.1:0-2455 GCF_042738615.1 Rhodococcus sp. NPDC059968 | reverse complement strand
GCTCGCTCGGCACCCTCAACCGCACGATGGGGGAGGCATTGACGCGTGTCTGATGGCGTCGTGCATACCCCCTCCGAAGCACAAAGCAAGCCAGTCGAAGGGGGAAGCGGCGGCTTGGATCGCGCGGCTCGTGCAGCGCGAATCGATGACCGTGACGGTATGCGGCTGCCTCGGGGGTGGGTGTCGGGTGCTGACAATGCCGGGCCTGGACTGCCCCGTTCAACGCATCGTCACGAGCACGATGACCGCGGTCAGCACGGCGACGATTAGTTCGATGGCCCCGAGGATCAGTGCGGCAACGGCCAGACCGGAGCCGGTTTCGTGGCCGCGCCCGCCGGTCTCGACGTAACCGATCGCTCCGAATACCAGCGCCGGGACGAATAATCCTGTCAGGGCGCAGGACAGTGCAACGATCGCGCAGACGTTGGTGCGCTCGGGCGCCTCGATACTGAGGTTGGTCTCGTCGAATGCCACCACGGGCAAATTCCTCTCTTCATTGGTGCAGAAGATGCGGCCGGGTCGGGCCGCTGAGCCCTCGCCGCAACCGGTCACAGTGTTATGCGCTGAACTGGGTGCTGGAGTCGCAGCGGAGGGAGGTGTTCACCGTGCCGTGGTGGGTGGGTGTCGCCGGTGCTGGTGGCGGCCGATGGCGGTGGCACTGACCGCCCATGCACCGATCCCGATGACGGACATGGTGGGTGACCATGTGGTTGCTGTCAGGGAGAGGCAGTACACCCCGGTAGCCGTGACGAGGCCGGTGGCGGACGTGATCAGTGGTGTGTCATCGTTCCCGTTTCGCTTGTTGCTCTGCGCGATGTGCTTTCGATTGTGTCAGAGCATCGGTGTCGTCATGCGCCGGGATCGTGTGTTTGCTGGGGATTGCTGATATGACTTCTGGATGCGAGGGCTGGAAGTGGCGGCGTTGGTCGCCGGAATGGTGTGCGTCCTGGTCGGGTCGTGGTGGTGGGCGGCCGGGTGGATAGTGGCCGGTCTGATCCTCAATGGTGTCGCGCGGGAGCAGGCCGCGAAGCGGCGGGCGGCGCGCGGCGGGTATGGAGCCGTCGCGCCCATTCCTCGAGTTGTTCGACGGCTGGGGAGAGTAGCCGCCATCACACCGACGGTGGGGGCTGACGCTACGTCCGCGCCGCGAAGTGGCGCCCGATGTGCTTGCCCTGTGTCATTCACGTGAATGTTCGCCGCGGTGCTCGCGGCAGCCGCCGAACGCGACGCACAGCGCGAAGTGTGCTCTTATTCGACTCGACGATCGTCCGCGTCCACCAGCACTTGCCGGCGCACTGGTTAGTCGCGAGGTGAGATCGGCCCGCGAGCATGGTGAGGCCGCAATCTGCGAATCGCCCACGATCACAGTGCGCTTCGGGGGCGAGCGCCACGGTCCGGGACCAGCCTCGGAGGACGTGCATGCACAGCCTTCCCCATACTTATCTTCTGGTCGATCGTGGGTTGTTACCGGGGTTCATGAGTGGGAGGGGAAGTTGGTTGGGCTACTTCGGGGGTCGTGTCGTTACGGTGACGGGTGCCGGTGCCGGGATCGGTCGTGAGCTTGCTGTGCAGCTTGCGCGGGCGGGGGCGCGGTTGGCGCTGTCGGATCTGGACGGATCGGCGGTGAAGGAAACGGTGGATCTGTGTGGTGCGTTATCGGGTTCGGTTTTCGCCGCCGCGGTGGATGTGTCGGACAGGGATGCGGTGTTGGGGCACGCTGCGGAGGTCGGGGACAGGTTCGGCGGGGTCGATGCGGTGTTCAACAATGCCGGGATCCTGTTCGCGGGTGATGTCGTGGATTCGGAGTTCGCGGATTTCGAGCGGGTGATGTCGGTCGATTTCTGGGGAGTGGTGTATGGGACGAAGGCATTTTTGCCGTATGTGATGCGGTCCGATCGTGGGCATGTGGTGAACACGTCGTCGGCGTTCGGTCTGATGGCGGCGCCGGGGTATTCGGCGTATAACGCTGCGAAGTTCGCGGTGCGTGGGTTCACGGAGTCGCTGCGCCAGGAGATGCAGGTCGGTGGTCACCCGGTGAAGGTGACGTGTGTCGTTCCCGGCGGTGTCCGTACGTCGATCGCTCGCACGGCCGGTCATGCGGTGGGCGTCGATGGTGACGAGGTTGCGCGGTCGTTCGAGGACCGTGTCGCCAGAACGGGCCCCGGCGAGGCGGCTCGGGTGATCCTGCGGGGCGTGGAACGGGGCAAGGCGCGGGTGTTGGTTGGCCCGGATGCTCGGGTGGTTGATGTGGTGACCAGGGTGCTCGGGCCGGCGTATCAACGGTTGTTGCCGGCGGCGAAGCGTCTCCAGAAATGATGTGTCCACCCATAGCCGCGGAGACTGCTCTGTAACCTCGCCCGCTAGCCCGAAGTTGCGATGGGTTTGTCCTGGTATTTACGGCTGAGCTGCAGCGGGGGCATGAGACACACCCATGGTGTAGTCACTAAAATGATTG
>NZ_JBHWUE010000244.1:0-2458 GCF_042738615.1 Rhodococcus sp. NPDC059968 | reverse complement strand
ATGCGATCCTCAAGAAATCTCATTCTTTCACTACGGCAGGGCATTTCGCGTCTACGACCCGCGCTCGACTGCTATTGGATCGGCGCATCCAGGCTAAGCCGAGCACGGTTTGGCGCGGCACGTCCCTCCCGACGCTGCCGACGGCCACAGCTCGGTCATGAAAGTGCCGCATATCCGATTCAGGGTTGCGTCGGAGATAGTCGTCGCGCAGTTGCTGCCATAGTCGCAGACCCACGGCGTATGACGGAGCTTGGCCGGCCCATCCCAGGTACCGATCGTGTTCGTGTCGCCGACTGATCTCGTCCAGTACGCAATGCTCGGCCAGAAACTGCCACGCCTTGCCAGGATCCCAGATGCCTCCGCCCAGACAACTCGGGGCAGGCAGTTCGCAGAGCCCACCCCTCCCGTGCCCGGAGGCGAAGGTCGCCAGGCGGCGCCATCGATTGAGCTTGTGCCCTCGCGCCATGGCGGTGCCGACCTGCAGGTGATGGCCTGGGACGCCTACGTGGAACACGCGGGACGTTTCGTGCCAGGTGTGAAAGCGGCGACTCCGGCACGTACCGACCACCACATGCGCCCCGGACGAGTCAGTTCTTCGTCCGGGCCGGTGTAGTAGATACCCCCGGTGCGAGTCGGGGCGATCCGGCATTCGAGTCGCTCGATCTCACGCGGGATCGTGAAATGCGAGTGAAATGCGGATCCTTCAGGAGAGGTCCTGCATCCACCGTTGCAATGCGTCGGTGTCACGCAGCGTATACCGCGGGTTCGCATAGAGAAGCTCGAGTACCCGCGATATGTCGTACGTCCCTTCCAAGTCGATTCTCGTCGAAAGCCGTGTACCCCGATGCGGGTCGCCTCCACCGGATCCAGTCCGCAGCACGCGATCAGGTTTGTTCTCTGCGATCCAGTCGACGAGTGTGGGAGTCCGGACGGGGTCTCAATGGTGTCCGAGCTGCACTGGCCGGGCGAGTCAGCAGGCATCGGTCACGGTGCCGCCACGACCGCAGCGTCGAGCCGTGGGAACGCGTCGATTTCGATGTCCCCGTGCACATGTGCGGGGGCCAGTCCGTGCTTGGTGTAGCGATCGATATAGGTCGCAACCGTTCCCGCGGCGGACGAATGGGTCGGGTGCCGGCGTAGGTGCAGCTCGACCACGCCGAGCAGGAGCTTTGCGGCGTCCCGGAGTACCGGGTCGTTGAGTCCGTCACGCGCGGCCGTCACCCAGAGGTCCTGCGTATCCGGGAGCAGGTCGACCAGTTCCGCGGCAACTCGTTCTTCCATTGCGGTCGAGGCGACGAGGACCGCGGCGGAGCGGCAATCCGGCTCCAACGCATCGATCATCCGGAACTCTAGCCAGCCGCGAGGCCGGATCGGCGGAAACAGTGTCGTCAGGTGGTAGCGCAGATCGTCCTCGGTCGGCCAGCCTGCCGGGTGCCCCATTGTCATCCAGTCGGCAAAGGTCAATCCCGGCGGAACGCTCGTGCCCAGATCGCCACTGCGAATGAAGAACACATCTGCCGCGAGAGCATATTGCGCCCAATCCGTTCCGGGTTGATCACTCACCGGGACCGGTGCCGTTCGCCCGGGGTCGATCCCATTCCAGATCGCTTGCCGTACCGATTGCCAGCGCTGCCCATCGGGGCCGATCCCGGGAGAATTCGCGAAGGCCGCGACGAGGACCGGGCCGATCTTGTTCGCCAGTACCCAGCGCAGGTTCCGGCCGTCGGGATGGTGGCTGATGTTGATCTGCACCGATGCGGTGTTCGTCATCATCCATGTACCTTCCCGGCCGCGGTGCGCGTAGAAGCTCTCCATCGCCCGATACCGGGGAAGGTCGAGGATCCGCTGCGGGGGACGCCGGTCGTCCACTGCGAGGTCGGTCGGAATCAGCCCGTGTGCTCGTAGCCGATGGTGGAGAATTACGGCGTCTTCGTTGATTGCGCGTAGCGTGGCCGGCCCCGATTCGAGCGGCGGACCAGACAGTTCGACCTGCCCGCCCGGCTCGATCGTGATGCGGCTGCTGTTCGGCAGAGGGCGGTTCATGATGGGCAGGAAGGCGGCGGATTCGGGGCGTGAGAGGCTGCCTCGCTTGTGCACTGGCCATTCGATCTCGACGCCGACGAGGTCGGCGCCACCGGGTTCGAATGCCTCGCGGGCGACCGCGTGTGCCCTCTGGATCGTCAGTGTAGGGCGAGAACTGGTCATGTCACCAGGTCCTTTCGTCGTCGATACTATAGCTGAAGAACATTTCACGTCGAAACAATTGACTAGCAAGAGATATCTCAATACTATGGAGTGAAGCACATCACAACAAGCCCCAGTTTGTGTCGATCGACACTTCGCAAAACTGCCTTCTACCAGGTGAAAGGTGCCCTTCATGAGCGGCCCCATGACCGGAATCAAGATCGTCGACCTGTGCTCGATGATGTCGGGCCCCTGGGCCACGGACATCCTCGGC
>NZ_JBHWUE010000243.1:0-2462 GCF_042738615.1 Rhodococcus sp. NPDC059968 | reverse complement strand
GCGGGACCTAGACGACTGCGGACGTGAACGCCGCGCGGAAGCCGCGGACGTTGGAGGCGATCGCCCCTTCCAGAGGTAGGCGCTCCATTGAAGACGCCCCGTAGAATCCGTCCACACCCTTCACAGTTGCCATACGTGCAGCATCTGCAGGTGTGGCAACTGGACCTCCGTGGACGAGTGTGATGACATCAGGATTCACCGCGCGTGCAGCAGCCGACCAGCGCTCGGCGAGAACAGCACAGTCCTCCAGGGTCCGGGCCGTCTCGGCGCCGATCGTCCCACCGGTGGTCAGCCCGAAGTGGCAGACCACGATGTCGGCTCCGGCCTCGGCCATCGCCGAGGCATCCACTTCGGAGAAGACATAGGGCGTGGTCACGAAGCCAAACTCATGCGCGCGGCGGATCAGCTCGACCTCCTTATCGAAACCCATCCCGGTCTCCTCCAAATTGGCACGGAAGGATCCGTCGATGAGCCCGACCGTCGGGAAGTTCTGCACCCCCACCAGGCCTGCTGCCAAGAGTCTCGAGAATAGGCGTTTGTGCTGCAGGAACGGGTCCGTGCCGCACACGCCGCCGAGGACGGGCGTGCGGGTTGCAGCTGTCACGACCTCCGGCGCCATCTCCAGCACGATCTCGTTCGCGTTGCCGTACGGCATGAGGCCCGCAAGCGACCCACGGCCAGCCATGCGGAAGCGGCCGGAGTTGTAGATGACCAGCAGGTCGATGCCACCGTCCTCCTGCGCCTTGGCGGAGGCTCCGTTCCCGGCCCCGCCGCCGAGGATGGGTTCCCCGCGCTCCCGCCGGTCCTTCAGCTGATCAATGATCGATGTTCGGTCCACTTTGACCATCCCGTCTTCCGACTCCGCTTGACTTGACGAGCCCCACTGCCACAGTCTGAACTTGCTACGGCACCCTGGGTTGTTACTTGGTAAGTCAATGATTCAGCGGACGCGGTGGTCCGCACAGTGCCATTGGAGTCAAAGTGGACGGCAAACCCAGCCAATACACAGTCCTTCGGATGCTCGGCGACTGGTCGGAGGCGCCCGACGCGATGTTCCGACGCCTTGCCGACAAGCTCAGGACAGAGATCCAAACAGGTCAGCTCCCGGCTGGGGCCAAATTGCCGTCGGAAAGGGCGCTCGCAACCAGCCTCGGGGTGAGCAGGTCCACCGTCGCCGCGGCCCTCGACCAGTTGCGCGGGGAAGGTCTCATCGCCAGCCGGCAGGGCTCGGGCACGAGAGTGACCCGTGCCGGCGTTCGAGGGCAGGTGCGCGGCGAGCACCGCCTCGACACCTTCGTCGGCTTCGCGGCAAACCTCGATCACATCGATCTGCGAAGCGCCGCATTGCATGGGCTCCCGATCGTCGCCGACGTGGTCGGAAACCTGGACTCCCCCCAGTTGCGATCTCTGGTACCAGGCCACGGCTACCTGCCAGAGGGCCTCCCCGATCTGCGGGAGAAGGTCGCCGACTACTACACGAAGATGGACCTGCCGACGACGGCAGACCAGATACTCATCACCTCAGGAGCCCAGCAAGGGCTCCGTGTGCTGGTGCGCGCACTGCTCGAGGCCGGGACCCCGGTTCTGATCGAGGAACCATCCTTCAGGGGAGCGATCGAGACGCTTCGAAGCGAGGGCGCCCGCCTCAGCCCAGTCCCCACCGATGAGGAGGGCATCAAACCGGCCGCGCTTGAACGGGCAATCGTAGCCTCCCGCGCAAAAATCGTCTTCTTGCAGGCGACTGCAAGCAATCCCCGAGGGTCTACCATGAGCGCGCATCGGCGCCGTGAAATCGCCCGTATCGCAGACCGTTGCGGCGTGACGATCATCGAGGATGCCGCGGTGGTGGACGCCTGCATCGACGAAACCCCACCACCGCCCATCGCGAAGCACTGCCCGACCTCTATCGTCCTCGGGTCCGCGAGCAAGAGCTTCTGGGGAGGCCTCCGCGTGGGCTGGATCCGTACAACCCCAGCGATCGCCACCCAGCTGGCATCGGTGAAAGGCTCCGAGGACCTCGGAACATCGCTCATCGGCCAACTCGCCACGGCAGCCCTGCTTCCGCGGATCGATGAGGCACGACTCCTTCGACGGGCTCATCTCCGCATCCAGCGTGAAACGCTCACATCCGCCCTCGACGTGTATCTGCCGGAATGGACCTACGCTGTGCCGACAGGAGGCGCATCCCTGTGGGCGCGGCTCCCGCGGGGCAATGCGACAGCCCTCGCCCAGCGCGCCGTCAGGCAAGGCGTTTCGGTCCTCCCCGGACCGATCTTCAGCAGCATCGACCACCTCAACGAATACATCCGGATCAGCTTCGCCTACGAGCCTGCCACCATCGCCGAAGGGGTCGCACGCCTTGCCGGGGCGTGGGAGGCATATACATCGGAGGCATGACGGGGAGCAGGACCGACCGCCATAGCGTCAGCTATGCCCAAGTGGCGCTGGATGTCCCGCAGGGA
>NZ_JBHWUE010000242.1:0-2487 GCF_042738615.1 Rhodococcus sp. NPDC059968 | reverse complement strand
GAGCAGTTCCTCTCGGATCGCCTCGATCTGGGCGTCATCGAGCCGGGGTCGGCGTCCCGCGCGACCGGCACCTTCCAACGCCTCGTTGCCCCCTTGGGTCCACTGTCGATACCAGCGTGAGGCGGTCTGCTGGGAGACCTCCAACTCGACCGCGACATCGACCTGTCGTCGTCCCGCGGCGAACATCTCCGCCGCCCGCATCCGCCGGTCACGCAACGCCTCGAGATCCCGGCGACCGCCGCGCTGCTTGACTTTCCGGGCATCCGATCCCTCGCGCGAACCGGTTTCCTTACCTGCCATTCATCAATGATCCAGCAGCACGGTGTGAATCCCGTGCAACGACACACCCTATTACCGAAACATCTTTAGTAGGGAAGCACCGCGCAGACGAGTCGAGCTTCTGGCGGGCTGCGGGGCCGGGATCGGCCGGCGAGGTCGGCCAGGATCCGCCGGTCGGGCAGGCGTGCGGAGGGGGTCAGCCACCACGAGGCCAGACCCCACGGGTCGGCGACGGCGTCGAGGAGCACGTTGACGGCGGTGACGGCTCGCGGATGGAGGGTTGGCAGATCGAGCGTCGAGACCGGAGTGCGGAGGCGCGCACGATTGCCTTCGTCGCCAGTGCCAGGGGGTCCTCATGGTCCGGTGTGTGTGTCGGCCGGTAGCCGTGGTCGAGTAGCAGGGATCCGAAGGCTTCGAACAGTGTTGCCATGCCCTCGATTACGTCGCTGTCGATGATCGGGTACCGGGTGCCTGTGCCTGCGGGCGTCGAGGCCGGGAAGGGTTCTACTGTGATTGCCCTGCTCAGCTCCCATATCGTGTTGAAGTAGATGTGCGCGAGGGCGCTGAACGGGAGTGCGTCGGGGAGAGCGCCGGCCGCTTCGGCCTCTAGCATGACCATCATCGACCGGGACAGTTTCTCGAGTAGGTCACTCGTCGAGGTCAGCGTGAACGCGCAGTAGTCACGTTCTGCGGCGCAGTAAGGCATGGACTGGCGAACGCGATCGGCAAGGTCGTGCGCCTCCTGCTTGAGTTGTTCGTCGGTATAGCGAAGTCGATCCTGGACTGGGCTCACACTGTTCTCGGACACGGTATCGTCCCGGGCGGACAGATACGCGAGTGCCGCGTCTTCGTCGAAGGTGATGCGGTGCTCCGCGAGGGCCGCGAAAAGATTCGTACCTGCGACGTGTCGGGACCGGGGCGGTGCTGGCTGGTGAAGGCAACCGCGGTGACACCGATTTGAACGATGTCACCCGATTGGAGCCGTCTCCGTCCGGCCAGTCTTTCGCCGCAGGCGGGAGACCGTACGGTCCCATGTCAGCGCCAGGTCGGATCGGTGGTGAGTTAGTCCTACGGTTAGCCGCCGAACGTCGGCAGACAACGTCAGCTGATGGTTACGCCCCTCCCCGTCGGCGGGCGTCCTCAATGCCGCTAATCAGTATCCCACTCGATGAGTCCGGCCGGTTCATTCGTCTACGCCTGTTCGCTCCGTGCAGTTGATTCCGTGGTCGACGTGTCGCTGCCTCATGCGCTGAAAGTGGTTGTAGCAGGCGAGTTCACGGGCACGAGCGGCCCTCCCGTTACGGAGCGCGGGTGTGGTGAGGAGTCGAAGTAACGCCTGGGTCGTCCCGTACACGTCCCCGCGCCGGTAGACCAGTCCCACACTTGTGGGTATGAGCAGTCCTACGGTGTTGGCCCTACTGGTTGCAGTCCTGTCGATTGGTCGTAATCCATGGAATAGACTCCGCCCATACAGTTTCCGCGAACGGTCTCAGCTGGACCACTCGACCTCGATTTAACTCGGGTAACAGTCATACTCGAGTCAAGTGCAAAGAACCCGACGGTGCAAGTGGTGATCGCCAGGACATGTTCCGGACGGGTCGGGGGCAAAGTCGCGAAATGGTTCATCTCGTCTACGGTCGGTCGAGCACGGCGGGTTCACCGTGGAGATGGTCGACTTGGGCGAGCTAAAACCCCCGATGATGGACGAACCAAATCATCCACGGCTGCGTCCATGCCCCCACCCGCACACGATGGACTGGAGTGCGACTATCGACCGTGCCGATCCGTTCGTGTTCGTCACTCCCGCTCCTGTCGGATTCGCTAGCTCCCATGACCCCTGATCAAAAGGTCCACTGGGACAGCGACACCATCATTCCCTTGCCCTCGAGCCCATCTGGCCTATGACCTGTACCGCAAGCCCATGGCAGATCCACCCGGAGTTCTGCCGTGTCTGCCCGCCGGAAACGGCGACGGGCCTGCAGCACACCGGCATGTGGCTGGGCGGTCCGTTGGAGTTGCGCGACAATGCGGAAACACGAGCCTCGACGGCCGCAGCAGCGGGGATCGCCGGGATCAGCGACGAGCAGGCATGTTGGACGATCTACTTCATGCCCTGCTAGCGGACATGCCAACCTCCCTGTAGGCGGACACGTTCGTCCCTGCTGACGGACAGCTGATCTCCCTGTCGATGAACATGGGGGCCGGCGG
>NZ_JBHWUE010000241.1:0-2543 GCF_042738615.1 Rhodococcus sp. NPDC059968 | reverse complement strand
TCCGCGGTCTCTTCGCTACTCAATGCTTCCTACTCCGAACTCGCCCTCGAACCTCACTGATTACGGACACCGATTGTGTCTCAGACCAGGTTGACAGAGAGGGATTTCGGATGTCACGGACTACGCCCACCTAACCGGGGCGGATGTCGAGGCGCTGTGCGTCGAGTTCGACGCGATCCGGCGTGATATCGAAGCGTCGCGCGGCGAGCGTGATTCCCAGTACATCCGCAACGCGATCCGGCTGCAGCGGTCCCTCGAAACCGGCGGTCGCGCGGTGTTGTTCGCGAGTGTGTTTCCGCCGGCCTGGGTTGCTGGCACGGCGCTGCTCGGCACCGCCAAGATCGTCGAGAACATGGAGCTCGGCCACAACGTGTTGCACGGTCAGTGGGATTGGATGAACGATCCGGAGATCCACTCGTCGTCGTGGGAGTGGGACATCGCCGGCGTGTCGGCGCATTGGAAGCAGACACACAACCACATCCAT
Organism: Rhodococcus sp. NPDC059968; assembly: GCF_042738615.1. Classification (NCBI taxonomy): domain Bacteria; kingdom Bacillati; phylum Actinomycetota; class Actinomycetes; order Mycobacteriales; family Nocardiaceae; genus Rhodococcus; species Rhodococcus sp. NPDC059968. The sequence continues at coordinate 2,059 of NZ_JBHWUE010000241.1, read as the reverse complement.
CACAAGTACACCAATGTGCTCGGGATGGACGACGACGTGGGTTACGGCCTGCTGCGGGTCACCCGCGATCAGCGCTGGCACCCGTGGAGCGTCGGCAATCCGCTCTACAACCTGCTGTTGCAGTTGTTCTTCGAGTACGGGGTGGCGTTCCAGCACTTGGAGCTGGGTAAGGTGGCCGAGGGCGGTGTCGATCGTGTCGAGTTCACGCGCAGATGCCGCGAGGTGGCCGGGAAGGTCGGCAGGCAGATCGCCAAGGACTATGTTCTCTACCCGGCCCTGACCGGCCCGGCGTTTCTGCCCACGTTCACCGCGAACCTGACGGCGAACATGATCCGCAATGTCTGGACCAACATGGTCATCTTCTGCGGGCATTTCCCCGACGGCGCGGAGAAGTTCACCGAGGCCGACGTGGAGGACGAAACGCGGGGGCAGTGGTATCTGCGGCAGATGCTCGGCAGCGCGAATTTCGAGGCGGGGCCGGTCATGGAGTTCATGAGCGGGAACCTCTGTTACCAGATCGAGCATCACCTGTTCCCCGATTTGCCGAGCAGCCGGCTGCGCGAGATTTCCGTGCGCGTTCGGGCGCTGTGCGAGAGGTACGACCTGCCCTACACGACCGGTTCGCTGCCCTCGCAGTACCTGAAGTCGTGGCGCACCATCGCGAAGCTGGCGTTGCCGAACAAGTTCCTCGCGGCGACCGCCGACGACGCACCCGAGACGGCGTCGGAACGCAGGTTCACCGATCCGCGGCCGCGGATCGACCCGGTCACGGGCACGCGCCGCGGGCTGTTGACAGCGATTCGCGCTGGTGCGGGAGTCTGACATCGCCAGGGCGTCACTCGAACACCGGCGACCTCGCCGATCCATTTTGAGTATCTCGGCGCGGCAGTGCCCATCACCTGTTCGCACCCGAACAACCCGCCCTCGACTGGGCTAACCACGAAGTACGAGCCGAATTCGTCGACGTCCTACGATTCTGGTTCGACCGCGGCGTCGACGGAATCCGTATCGACGCGGTATCAGCCATGGCCAAGGTTCCCGGACTGCCCGACGCGGGTCACGCGACGGGAGCCCGTTTCGAATCCAACAGTGGGACGCCAATCCCCAGTGTGACGTCGACGACCTGGCTGCGGGCAGGCCGGTCGTCGACCATGCCTTGACCGAGGGCCTCGGTGCCGGCTGGCGCACCGCGATCGACGCCGGGGTGGCCGCCCGGCCGCGCCGCCGACTTCCGTTCGCCCCCATCCTGTTGAGGCCGTTCTTCGTCCGTCGCCATGATGTCGAGCGGGTGGCGAACATCAGCTACGGCGACGCGGGTAAGCGAAACCTGCTCGACGTGTACCGCCCTCGCTCGCATCCGTGGAGCGGTCCCACGCTGGTCTACTTCCACGGCGGCGGGTACTTCAGCGGCAGAAAGGATGCCGCGGTGGCAGCAGGGGCGGCGCACCGAGATCCTCGCAGCAGTGCGCGTCACGCCACGTCGACGGTGGCGGTGTCCGCGGTCAGCACGTCGGTGAGGAAGGACGTCGGGACGGGGGCCCAGTCGGGCGGGCACCGGCCGGCGAGCTGGTCGTCGCGCAGGTCCACGACGAGTTCGCGGACGGAGGGCGGGCTGTCGAGCAGGTAGCGGGTCATGCCGAGCTCTGCGCACTGCGCCGCGATCGAGGCGAGCAGCCCCTTCGCCTCGTCGGTGCGCCCTGCCGCCGTCAGACAGACGACGAACAGGCGCTTGGCCTGCAGCAGGGCCCTGCGCCGTCCCGAGTCCTCGAGCATGTTCACCCATTCTTGTGCCCAGGTGCAGGCGAGCCGGGTGGGTTCGGGGGAGTCTTCCGCGATCAGCAGCCTGATGGCGGTGTCTTCCTCGAGCTGCGCGGTGATCGCGTCGACGCCTTCGACCGGGCGGCGGCGCGTCGCGTACTCGGCGCGGGACGGCGGTTCGAGGCCGACAGTCGGGGGCAGGCCCATTGAATCGCCCTGGATCGAGTGGAGACTCCGGTTCAGGCCACCTCGGGGGTTGAGGCAGCCGGGGGACGCTGTTCACGATAGCGGGTCTCGTACC
>NZ_JBHWUE010000240.1:0-2560 GCF_042738615.1 Rhodococcus sp. NPDC059968 | reverse complement strand
CGGGCAATGGATCCTGGACGGCGTGGCGCCACGGCAGACCGCGTGGGACCTCGTCGCGGCCAACCGCAGCGCGCCGGCTCCGGCCGATCCTCTGGAAGTACCGGCGCTCACCATCTCGTGAACGGTCGGCGATCAGCGAGAGAACCGGGCCGCCGGTTACGGGCCTGTGAGAAGAACGGTTGATCCGGATCTGGCCGACACGCCGAGCTAGCTTGACGAGAAGGCAAGACCATGACGGAAACACTCGATCCTATGGACCAGTCGAAGATCGATCACCCGGAATTGGCGCAGCAACTGATCGCGAGGCCAAAGCCGAAGGTGTGGAGCTGGTCGGACCGAACGGGCTGCTCAACCAACTCACGGAAGCGGGGATGGATGAGCATCTCGGCTACGAAGAATTTGAGGTAGCGGGCCGCAACAGCGGGAACTTCCGCAACGGCCGACGAACGAAGACGGTGCTCACGGAGATCGGCCCCGGTCGACATCCAGGTCCCGCGTGACACCGATGCAAAAGCCTGACCACCGGGGAAATCGCCGCCCACTTCGACGACGTCTACGGCGCGACGGTCTCGAATGAGACGATCGGCAAATTACCGACAAGGTCCTCGCCGAGATGGCCGAATGGTCCGCCCGGCCGCTCGACTCGGTGGGGCAACGGTGTGCGGCCGGTCCCCGGTGAGGCCATGCTTTCGTTGGTCAAGCGGGAGAAGCTGAACCTGCAGAAACGTGCGGTCGCGAAAGTCCTTCTGCAGGAAGGGCGTCTCCAACCCGGTCGGCCGCGTCGTCCTGATCATGGGGGAGGTCAAACGCATCATCGAGCGGATGGTGTCGGTCGCGACCCAGCTCGATTCCGACGGAAACCTCGAGGCCTACGCCTATGCCGAGCGATTCGTGACGCTGCCGGACGTCACCGTTGCCGACGCCGACACCTGGGTGAACACATATGTCCACCTTCATGGCCGGCACAGCAACATCGATTTCGATGCGATCGGTGGAACCAACAACGAGGTCCCGATGATGGAAGAGATCATCGGGACCTCGACAAAGGCACCGCGGTCCCGACATTGGTGCTTTTCTCACCAGCTTCGGGTCCTCGAGAAACTCGACAACCTGACCGGCCGACTCGTCGACAATGCCGCGTTCTTCGCGGTCGAGAACGTCGACAGGCTCAGCGACGCGGCCCTGTACGAGCTGCTCCTCGGTGAGTACCCGGACTGGTTGCGCGCGGCACGGAAAGCCAGCGTTCTCAGGTGAATCAAAGACTACCGAGAGCGCCGTGCAGGTACCGTTGACGTCTCTATCGCCGCTGAAGTGTTGATCGTCGTGGGTGCATTGTCGAGCAAGTCGATTTCGTCGACGACTACGGCAGGAATCTCCCGTTATGTGTTCTCCCCTTCTCACCATATGGCAGATAGAGGGGCTTGCGGCAAGGCCCCCGACCTGCTGCACAATCTTCCGACCAACTACAACGGATGGGGTGGGTTGTCGTGTCGAAACCTTTTGAAGTGCACGAGTCGGGTGCGTTCCTTCACGGCACCAAGGCGGACCTTGCGGTGGGTGATGTGCTGGTGCCGGGGCACCTGTCGAACTACGGCGAAGGGAGACTCTCGAACCATGTCTATGTGACGCAAACATTGGATGCCGCAGTGTGGGGAGCTGAGCTGGCTGTCGGCGAGGGTCGGCGTCGCATCTACATCGTGGAACCGGAAGGTGCATTGGAGGACGACCCGAACGTGACGGACAAGAAGTTTCCCGGTAATCCGACCCGCTCTTTCCGCACAAGGGAGCCGGTGATGGTAGTCGGCGAGATCACGGACTGGGTGGGGCATTCACCCGAACAGCTTCACGCCATGCGGGACGGTTTGGCGGACCTCGAGCGCCGGGGACTTGCCGTTATCTACGACTAGATTCCGGACGCGCGGGTGATTAGTGGACCGATCAGGTGGTGGCTAGGCAGGCATCTCCACCGTGGAACTTGCTGATCAGATCAGCGCACCTCGCTGGCTGCGCTGAGTTGAACAGGTCCGCCGGGTCACCGTCAGACCACCCAGGGGTGGGCGCGAAACACGTTGTCGTCCGCAGGTTTCTGGTCCGGGGGCTGGAACTGGTCAACGAGTCCGCCCACTTCGAGCCGAACGCGTAGGTCACGTTCACCGGTGCGTCCGGACCGAGCCGCTTCGATGCGTCCTACCTGACAGAGGAGACCGCCGAGGGGGCCCGGCTGGGCTGACGTATGCGGATGGAGCAGAAGGGGCTGTTCGCCCTCGGTGACCGGGTGGTTCGCGAGCCTGCGGCGGGACTTCGCCGCCGACCTGAGAGATACCTCGAGGCATTGCTCGAGACGCGTGCTATGTATGGCCGCGATCCTGTGGTCAGGTCAAAGGGCGCTGCCGGCCTGCCATTGTTCCCACGGGACGGACCAGTCGCCGTTCTGCCACAGTTCGAGGGGAGCGCCGCCGGTATTTCGGACCTCGACGATGTCGCCAGGCTGGGAGAAGTCGTAGAACCAGCGGGCGTTGTCGGGGCTGAGGTTCAGGCAGCCGTGTGAGACGTTGGTGTT
>NZ_JBHWUE010000239.1:0-2621 GCF_042738615.1 Rhodococcus sp. NPDC059968 | reverse complement strand
TGTCAAGGGACATGAGGGCGTCCCTGTAGGCGGACAGCTGGTGTCCCTGTGCGCGGACAGCTGATCTCCCTGCCGGCGGTCAGCTGATCTCCCGCCCGGGTCAGGTCAACGGCATCACCCCGCGTCCGGCGGTAGCGTCCCGCAACCGCAACGAGGTGCCCTCGGTGATCACGACATGCGCATGGTGCAACAACCGGTCGACCGCCGCGGTCGCGAGAGTCTTCGGCATGATCGTGTCGAACCCGGACGGGTGCAAATTGCTGGTCACCACCACACTCCGCCTCTCATAGGCGGCATCGACAAGACGGTAGAACGCCTCGGCAGCGGCCTGACCCGACGGCAGCATCCCGATATCGTCGACCACGATCAACTCGGCACGAATGATCTTGGTGATGGTTTTGGTGATCGACCCGTCCACCGCGGCCCGCCCGATCGCGGCGGTCAACGATTCGAGGGTGAACCACGACACTCGCATCCCCGCATCGATCACCGCATGCGCAAGCGCCTCGACGAAATGCGTCTTGCCGGTCCCCGACGGTCCGCTGATCGCCAGGTTCTCGGCGCGCTGCACCCACTCCAACGTGGCCAGGGCCTGCTGGGTCGGCGCCGGGATCAACGAATCCTGTTCCCGCCATGAGGAAAACGTCTTCCCAGCAGGAAGGCCCGCGGTTTTGCGGCGCATCGCCTTCGTCGCCTCGTCCCGGCCGCGGACCTCCTCGTCGAGCAGCACCTTGAGGACCTCGGTCGGATCCCACCGCTGCGCTTTCGCGGTCGCCAGCACCTCCGGTGCAGCGGCGCGGAGGTAGGGCAGGCGCATCCGTTTGAGGACGGCAACGAGGTCGTCGGGCAACGGCGGCGCAATCGGGCTCATGACCCGACTCCGGTTCCGGCGACACCGAATCCGGCCCAGGCCGCGGTGCCGGGCTGAACGGAATGAGCCTCGTCGGCGATGACGAGCCCTGTCTCGGCTGCGGTGGCGGTGTGGTGCGCGACGATCGCCGACAGGTCCCCCTCGGCGAACCGACCCGCGTCGGCTGCCACCGACAACGCCGCATCGACGACCTCGACGCCGACGAACGCCGCCAACTCGACCGCTGCGGTCATCTTCGCCCGGATCCGCACCGTCCCGGCCGCCGACGCCGCAACCAACCAGGTATGTGCCCCTGGCCCGAGGTCGAGGAACCGGGCCTCGGCCGCGGAGCGGGCCTTCGGGACCGGCGGCTTCGGTGCACCGCCCGGTTCTTGCGGGTGGTCGGGGTAGTGCGCCGGATCGATCCGCGGGTTCCCCGGTGTCGACAGTAAATGCCTGGCAACCTCACTCAAACCCCTCCTGTGTCCAGCCCAGTCCGGGACCTGGTGCAGGGCATCGAGATCGGCGACGACGACCAGGTCCGCGCCGGCAGCGCGCACCCACACTTCGGTGCCGACCAACCCCGGCGGCGTCGAATACCGCACCGACCCGAACCGGATCGTCTGATCGGTGCCGACACTGCGGGTCGTGCCCAACGCCAGAGTGTGCGGGGCCGACGGCAGAGTGTGCAGGCGGCCGCGTTCCTCGGCCAGGGCCTCGTCCGGAACGCGGGCGCTTTCACGGTGCCGACGCGCATTGACCGTGGCGCACAATTGTTCGCACGCGGTCTCGAGGTCGGCGAACGAGGTGTACTCCGGCAGCAGGTTCGCGTCGGTGGGCACCAGATCTGCTTTGGCGATCTTGACGGTTGCTTCGCTGCCGCCCTTGGATTGGGGGTCATAGGGCACGCAGGTGTGCACGGCCATGCCGTAGTGGCGGGCTGTTTCGACGATCTGCGGGTGCCGCACCGGGATTCCGGCGACGTGATCGATGCTCACGGTGCGTGGATTGTCGGTCAACGCGTAGGTCGGCACTCCACCGAAGCGGCGCACCGTGGCATCGAGGCACGCGATCAACGTCGGAAGGGTTTGATCCCACACCGGGATCACGACGCGGTAGCGTGACCACGCCAACCAGGCGCAGAACAACAGGGTCGAACGCAGGATCCCGCCCGGGCCGGGCACTTTCGGGCCGTCACCCCAGTCGAACTGCATCCATAAACCCGGTTCGGTGATCCACGGCCGATAGGTGCGGCGGTGCCCGGCCTGCCATGCTGCTTTCGCATCCGCGACGGCGCGTCGGGTGGTGCGTTCGGTGCCGTCGAAGCCGAGGGCGACGAGGCGTTCGTGGACGATGTCGGCGCGGACCCTGCCTTTGCTGCGCTCGACCCATTGCTCGATCTGGGGTAGGTGCTCGTCGATGATGCGGGGTCGCCGCGAGGGGCCGGTCACCGGCATCCCGGCGTCGCGGGCGGTGACGTAGCGTCGGACGGTTTTCGGATCGACCCCGGCCAGCTGCGCGGCGGAGTGCGCGTTGCCGGTGGTGTCGTAGGCCTCGAGAATTTCCATGATGTCCCTGTCAGACTTCTTCATGCGTCCCTCCGGTGGGTTTTGCTCGTAGGTGGTCGAAGACCTCGAGCAAAACCCCGGAGGGGCGCCTGTGTCAGGACCGACACACCGCCGGCCCCCATGTTCATCGACAGGGAGATCAGCTGTCCGTCAGCAGGGACGAACGTGTCCGCCTACAGGGAGGTTGGCATGTCCGCTAGCAG
>NZ_JBHWUE010000238.1:0-2651 GCF_042738615.1 Rhodococcus sp. NPDC059968 | reverse complement strand
CCAACTTAGGTAATACACCCCGACCACACCAAAACCAGCTCCCACCAGCGCTAATCGCACCGAAGCCACAGCTATCTAGGAAACTCCCGCTAGAGTCCACAGGTGCTCTGATCCCGGCATGTAAAGACGATTCAGCTCGGTGACGTTGAGCTTCAGCGCCGCACGGCCTGCCCCGTACGTCACAGATGTCGCTAGGGCACCGGACTTGTCGAAGCGCAACTCGAAATCGTACTGCTCCAACAGCGCGTGCATTTCCTGCACGGACTCCTGAAGCTGTGCAACTCGAATTCCTGTGTCCGGCAATTGCTTCAGCGGCGACAGATTTCCCTGGACGGAGGCGAGGCAAACGGCGGCCGTCCTTGCAATGCGCTGGTCGGAACCGATAGCGGGGTCGGTCAGCCAGCAGACCTCGAGCAGAGCCTCGTGGACCGAGCGTACGAGCGACATCATGGGTACAGGCAGAATCGCGTCGGCATCGAGCAAGATCTCGATGGCGATCGAGTGTTCACGTGCGACGCGCAGAAGCTCGGCGGTATGTTCGACCCCAAGCCCGAGAATTCCATTGAGGCCGTCAATCTCGTGCTGTTTTCGATCGTCCAACCATTCGGCGTCGCGGGCGCGCGACGAATCAGACACCGGCTCGTGAAAAGCTACGAGGGCGGCGGTCAACTCTCGCTGTATCGCGGCGCGGTGCTGGCGGATTACCCGCACGGCGATATCCCGGGTACTTCGACCACCATGTGTCATCGTCATTGTCGTCACTTTCAGGGGGAGATCTGCGTCGCTGCAGCGGGCGATGCGCCACTGCCAGCGGGGAGTGTGAACCTCGCGAGTGGACTGCGTGCGAGTATCTTACGATGTCGCAGTCGGTATCCGCGGCGCTTGGCATCGTCGGTGGCGGCGCGTCGGACGCAGCGGTGGCAGGTCTTGGTGCGCCAGTCAGCGGGCGCGGTGACCGGAGCATCATTCGGCCGAGTGAGGTCGTGGCGACGGGAAACAGGCGCTCCGTGCCCGGCAACTCTAGTGCTGCGGCGGCAATCGGGCGGGAGAGCGCCGTGACGAGGAGCCGCGACCTGTGAGGTCAGTAGCGGCTGTGGGTCATGGTGCGGAGAAAGATGCGGAAGCTGGTGGGTAGCCGGTGGTCTCCGGCCGGGTCGCGGACGAAGAAGCTCCGGCCGGCGGTGCGGGTGAGCAGGCGGGTGATGGCGAGGCCGGGGGTCGTGTCGGTGGTGAGCTCGAGCAGGGCGGTGCGGTCGGTGTCGTCGAGGTGTGCCCAGAGGCTGTGGTAGCTGATCTGCTGGGGATGAACGGTGGTGGTGGCAGGAACCCAGTAGGTGAAGTGTCTGATCAGGGCGGTTCCGGTCGGCCCTGTGGTGCGTAGTTCGAGTTCGTCCAGCTGTGGGTGCCGCGTTCGGTGAGTTCGGTGGCCGCGATGTCGAGCAGGTCGTGGGGTGGGCATGCGGTGGGTAGGTCGAGGACCAGTCGGCACATTCCCATGGGCCCACGATAGGTGCCGGAGGCGTTCTGGCTGGGCGAGACCGGCGCCGTTCGGTGCCGTAGCGTCAAGTGCGGGTGCGGGGGTCGGTGAAAGAAAGTGGTGAAAGAAAGTGTTGTGCGTCGCGGCGGGAGAGTGAGTGTGGTCAGGGTCGTGCTGGTGTCGGCGGGGGTGGCCTGTCTGGTGTTGAGTGCGGTGTCCGGCGTCGCTTTCGTGGTCGGGCTCGGTGCCATGACGGCGGGGGCGACGGTCGTGGTTGCGGTGACCACTTCCGGATTCCTCACGGCGGGTGTGATGTTGGTTGCTCGCGGGAACGCTCATCGACCGGGTCCGCCGCCGGTGGATCCAGTTTCCGGCGTCGCTTCCAGTGTGCGCGCCGATCAGACGACGTAGACGCGGGCGACCGGGGCGCAGATGATCCCGGTTGCGTGGTCTTCGGGCCGCGGGTGCCGCGCGACATCGGTGCCGTCGGTGAGGGTGGGGACGACGACGCAGCGGCGAGCCGATCGAGGATGGTCGCCGGCTACCACGAGGCCCGACTGTGTGAGCTGATCGAGTGTGTCGCAGCTGAGGTCGATCGCTTTGGGCCGGTGATGTCGATGCATATACCGTCGATGAGGCTCGTCGGCGCTGTCACCGTGCGGAGAAGGTGCTGTGGAGGTTCTGCTGGTCCGGATCTGGCGCCCAGATCGAGTTCACTACGTTCAGTGTTCAGTGGGGCTCGCGGCCGACGGCGCTTGTTCTCGGGGGTTCGCTGACCGCCTGCCTGGCTGCCGTGGGTTCTCGGTATGGGTACTGCGCTACCGGGCTGACTTCATTTCTCCGCCTGTGTCATTCACGCAGATGACAGTCGGGTCTCAGGGTGGTGTGGGTGCGCGGTGTGCCTGGTCCTGCTTGCCCGGCATCGACGACCCGGGAAGGCCGTGTCCCATGTGTCCGATTCGATTGTGGACGATCCGGACATCTAGGACAGGGCGGCTCTTCCGTTGGGGCTCCAGAGTTTTGGGAGGCGGAGTGATCAACGACACATCTATTGACAGCCGGTGGGGTCGGCATCTCTACTTAGTGGTCTGATTCGTTAATTCGTCGGGGGTTGTTGCCAGGCGGTGGGGTCGGCGAGGTAGAGCCCGCAGGCGCAGTCGAGTGCGTCCTCGGG
>NZ_JBHWUE010000237.1:0-2753 GCF_042738615.1 Rhodococcus sp. NPDC059968 | reverse complement strand
TACCGCCTCTACCCAGGCACCGACCGTCAGGCGATTCCCGTGCCCCGACAGGTGCTCACCTGCCCGCACTACCTGCGCTCGACCATCGACGGCAGAGAGCAGATCACCATTCCCACAACGGCCTGACGATCACCAACGCTGCGGCGCAGCCGAATCGGCTCTTGACCTGCCATGACGACATGTCTCCCAGCACCCCGGCGCACCCGGCCGCCAACCACGGCCGACGATTACGACGGTGACGATGCGAACCTCACTGTCACAGCCTCCGGAGATCGCGGTACGCGTGAGCGCGGGTACTGATCGTCTCGGTGAGGTCGGTGACCGTGGCCGCGGGTGTCGCGGTCGGTGAACCGTCTCGTCGCCCGTTCTCGCTGCCTGGTGGGTGGTGCGAATTCTCGATCCGATTGTCCGAGTACTTCGAGCGGCGATGCTCGACCGATGCGATCAGCTCGCGGCCGGCGACCCGGTAGGAGTCGAGTTTGTCGGTGACGATCACCCGCGGCGCATACTCCGCCCCAAGAGGTTGAAGTCGCAGCACACGATGCCCCCGAGAGCGTGACGCGGCACCGCACCCTCTGGTCTGGCGGGTCCGAACACCCACAGCATCAGGAAAGATCAGTCATGGCCACTGACTACGACGCACCACGAGTCACCGAATCCGACGAGACGGACACCTCCCTCGAACAGCTGACCGCCAGCCGGAAAGACACCCAGTCCCCCGCCGTGGGCGTCGAGGACGCCGACACCGCCGAGTCCTTCGAACTGCCCGGCGCCGACCTGTCCGGTGAAGAATTCACCGTCCGCGTCATCCCCAAGCAGTCGGACGACTTCACCTGCACCAGTTGCTTTCTGGTCCACCACCGCAGCCGCCTCGCCGAACATCAGCAGCTGATCTGCCGCGACTGCGCCTGAGAACGTCGATCACTCGGAGTGCCTCGCATCTCCGAAATCCCGGCTTCCGGATTCGGACGTCATCGTCGTCGCTGAGTAACCTGTCACGTCGCCCGCGGGCTCGCGGGCGTTGCGGATTCAAATCCTGGCGGGTGGCACATGGCACGAACGAAAACGTCAGGGCTCGGGTCGGTCGGCCGGAACCTGCGGATAGACCACGACACCGTTCTCCTTCACCCACGTCTCATCACCACCATCGGCATGCTCGACGAGCAGCTCGACGGTCGGGATCTCCACCATCGCCACCCGTGACGGTCGGGCAGCACGGCACCAGATCATTCACGGCTGGCCACGATGGTCATTTCGATGTCGAGGTAGCGGGCAGCCATCCCCCGAGCGGCGGTGATGCCGTGAGCGTAGCGATCGATTCGGGACGTCGCCGTCACCTCGAGCCCCTCTGCCCGGACCTCCACGCCCGTGACACGAACGGCGAACGGGGCAGCCCGCGGCCCCACGTCGAGCGTCCCCTGACCGACGACGGTCTCGCCGTCGAAGTCGGCGCGGTCCACGTCGGCGGTGATGACCGGGCGGGCGGCGGCATCGAGGAACTTCGTGCCACGCACGTCGTCGTCGCGGCGGGTGCTGTCGGTGTGGAAGCTGCTGGTCGCGATCTCCAGGTGCGCCCGTGATTCTCCTATCGGCTCCGCGATATCCAGATGGCCGCCGATCAGGCTGAATTCACCTGACACCGGGGCCAATCCGAACAGGTGCCGGGTGCGGAACCGGACACTGCTCCGTACCGGGTCGATCAGATATCGGCCCGGCGGAGCGGAGCCGACAGGTGGGCGCGAAGTGGAACCGGTCATGTTCGCTCGACCTCCCAGACATAAACAGAGCCGTCGTCATGGACTATCCGTCGGCGCGCGCACCCACTACATCGGTCGAGTGGCGGCATCCGGGCCGACGTCCACCACCCTGAGACTATCGAGAAAACGGATGACACGAGAGTCGCCGGCCGGGAGCGGGGAACCGAGCCTCCTACCGCGAGGTCGTTACCTGCACACGTCCACCGTCACGACAGGAGACCACAGGCCGGTGAACCGGCACGCCGGGCAGCAGTTGTCGTCTCCGCACCGGGACGACAACTGCTGCGGTTGTATCTAGCCGCCGAGCCCGCCGAGGAGGCCAAGCAAATCATCCAGGCCCAGGTCGCCGAGGCTGCCGGTGCCGCCCGGGGCCGGGGTCCCGGTCAAGGTCACCTGCGCGACCGGGCCGAGCTTGACGTACGGGTTGGTGCTCACACCCTCCTTACACTGGGTGATCACCGCGTACGTGCCCGCCGGCAACTCGATCGAGGTACCCGTCGCCTCACCGCCGGTGAAACCGGGGTACTTGATCTCGTCGACCCGGGTGGTCTTGTCGTAGACCGCTGCGTCGAAGGGGAAGATCTGCGCCTCACAATGATTGAGCGCCTCGGTGGCCGCGATGTCGTGGAGGACGACCGTGATGGTGGTGGCGCTGTTGGTCACCGTCGACGAGCCCGTGACCGTGGCCGCACTGATGGCGGGGTTCGCGATCAGGGCGAGAGCGGAGAATCCGGCGATCGCGCCGGCACCGACGATACGGCGCGTGAGTGATGAAGCCACGAGAATGTGTTCCTTTTCGATTGTCACCGCGCCCCCGCGCACACGATGGATGGCCCGCCCAGCAAGCACCGAAACGATCTGCAACGGGAAGGTTAGGCTGCCCTACGGCGAGGGCCTGCTAAGTGGTCTGATTCGCTAATTCGTCGGGGGTTATGCCGCTTGCAGGGTTCGGTCGTGGTGGTCGAGTCGTTCGAGGTGTCGGTGCAGGTCGGTGGT
>NZ_JBHWUE010000236.1:0-2772 GCF_042738615.1 Rhodococcus sp. NPDC059968 | reverse complement strand
GACCTGCACCGACACCTCGAACGACTCGACCACCACGACCGAACCCTGCAAGCGGCATAACCCCCGACGAATTAGCGAATCAGACCACTAAGTCGGCGAGCCGCTCCGCGGTCCACGCGTCGGTACCGGCCGGGCGGATCGGGATTACCAGATAGCGCACCTCTGCTGTGGAGTCCCACACCCGAATGCGGGTGGTCTCCGGCAGCGTTACACCGAACTCTGCGAGGACACCGCGTGGGTCCATTACTGCACGCGAGCGGTACGGCGCCGATTTGTACCAAACAGGCGGAAGGCCGAGGACCGGCCAGGGGTAGCAGGAGCACAACGTGCAGACGACCATGTTGTGTTCTGTCGGGGTGTTCTCGACGGCCACCATATGGTCGCCCTGGCGGCCACTGAAGCCAAGGGAGGCGATTGCCGCGGTGGCGTCCTCGCGTAGCCATTGGGCGAAGCCTTCGTCGGTCCAAGCCTTGGCCACCACCTGTGCGCCGTTGCGCGGTCCGATCCGCGTCTCATAGGCCTCGACGAGGGCATCGACGGCGGCGGGATCGATGTAACCCTTCTGCGTCAGGATCGACTCGAGCGTCCGCACCCGCAGTTCGATATCGGAGAGCTCGCTGTGGTCGTGGCGGTCGGAGTCGTTCATCGGGTGGTGGTCCTTAGATGTCTCGATCTGTATCACTGTCGCTAGTGCGCGGAACGAACGCCCGCACCGAGCCGGCCCCAGGCGATTGCGACCACGATGAGAGGTGAGGACGATGCCTCCGGGTCCCCTCTATTTGACGGTAGTGCGTGAGGGCGGCGAGCACCATCGCCATGGACCAGCCCAGTTGTCAGGAATACGGCAGCACTGACTACTGGCGAATCCAGAGCACCGTGCATAGCTGTCACGTCCTTTGGTGGAGTGAGCTTTGAGTGCATTTGCAGGTGTCGTCAGATTTCGGGGTGCATGTCACCTTGCAGCGGCACCGCGTGACGACGGTGTCGATCTGTCCGGTCGCGAGTTCGCAGATCAGCCCGGAGGCGGGTCGCCCGTTGTGGAGAAGGCTGTCTTACTGCATAGAGCAGCAACATCGCGGGATTGACGAGTTGCCTGTGATGCCGAAGAGTCAGGACGGCATGGGAGATCGTTGTGCTTCGCCCCCTGGCACCGCGGGTCGCCCGTGGTTACCGTGGTTACCGTGGTGAGCGCGGCTGCGCAACGGATCTTGGTGACAGCGGATCGAGGCCGCTCGCGAGGCAGGCGATCTCGTCGGGCCGGTGCGCGGGTGAACGTCGACCTTGGCCACGCGGTCTGGCAGCAGCTCGACGTACGGCAGCGCAACGAGTACACGACCGAAGCAGCCAGCGGCGGGCGTCGTTCGAGAGGCGAGGATTCGGTGGGCTGATGTTGCTGGGCAGGGCTACCGTGTGCCGGACGCTCGACCGACTGCTTAGCGAGACGCGATCGGGGCGCAGCGGCACGCTCGTGTTGTGCGGGGACCCTGGGATCGGAAAGTCAGCGTTGTTGGATTACCTGGCAGAGCAAGCGTCAGGGTGTCGGGTTGCGCGAGCTGGGGGTGTCGAGTCGGAGATGGAGCTGGCGTTTGCCGGCTTGCATCAGCTTTGTGCGCCGATGCTTCACCAGCTCGAGCGCCTGCCGGCCCCGCAGCGAGATGCGCTGGGCATCGCATTCGGATTGTGCGCAGGGGACTCGCCAGATCGCTTTCTGGTCGGCCTGGCCGTCCTGAGCCTGCTGTCGGAGGTCGCGGAGGAGCAGCCTCTGGTCTGCCTGGTCGATGACGTGCAATGGCTCGATCACGCCAGCGTCCAGGCGCTGGCGTTCGCCGGCAGGCGGCTGCTGGCCGAGCCGGTTCTCCTGGTGTTCGCGGTCCGTGAGATCAGGCAGCAGGAGCTGCTGGGCCTGCCGGACCTCGTGGTCGGTGGAATCGGCGACCGCGATGCGAGCCAGCTGCTGGCCTCCGCGATCCGCGGGCGCCTGGATACGCAGGTACAGGACCGCGTCGTTGCGGAGACACACGGTAACCCGCTAGCCCTCCTGGAGTTGCCCAGGGCGCTCACCTCTGCCGAGCTGGCGGGCGGGTTCGGGCTCCCCACCCGGCCGCTGGCGAGCCGCATTGAGCAGAGCTTCCGGATGCGCCTCGAGGGGCTGCCGCCCGAGACGCAGCGGCTCCTGCTGACGGCGTCGGCTGAGCCGGTTGGCGACGTGAGCTTGCTGTGGCGCGCGGCTGGACTACTCGGGATCGACGCCAGTGCGGCCGCGCCGGCCGTGGACGCCGGGTTGCTCGAGATCGGCACCCGGGTACGGTTCCGGCATCCGCTCGTGCGTTCAGCGACCTACCGGGCCGCGACTATGGGCGATCGCCAGGAGGTACATCGCGCGCTGGCCGAGGCGACCGACCAGCAGGCCGACCCCGACCGCCGGGCCTGGCATCGGGCCCGTGCGGCACCCGGGCCGGATGAGACGGTCGCCGAGGAGCTCGAGCACTCCGCCGGCCGGGCCCAGGCACGCGGCGGCAGCGCGGCGGCAGCGGCCTTCCTGGAGCGGGCGGCCGAGCTGACCCCAGAGCCGGCCCGGCGGGGAACACGGGCGCTGGCCGCCGCCCAGGCCAAGTTCGACGCTGCCGCGCCTGACAGAGCGACCGAGCTCCTTGCGACTGCGGAGATGAGTCCGCTCGACGATTTGCAGCGGGCGCGGGCGGAGCGGCTGCGTGCCCAGATCGCGTTTGCGCGCAACCGCGGCAGCGACGCTCCAGCTCTGCTGCTCGGCGC
>NZ_JBHWUE010000235.1:0-2915 GCF_042738615.1 Rhodococcus sp. NPDC059968 | reverse complement strand
GCGGTGGGCGTGGACTGGTCCCCGTCCACACTCGGTGCCGCCGCCATCACCGCCGACAGCCCGGAGGGTCTGGTGTCGGATTACCGGGGTTTCACGTACGACGACCGCGGCCTCGGGATCAAGCTGGCCCGCCTGCAGGCCGAAGGGCAGCTGCTGCACCGCAAAGCTGCCCGCTTGACGCAGCTCGCCGCTGCCGCCCCACTGGAGGTCCGAGCACAACTGGAGGCGAAGATCGCCGTCCTCGACGCCCACCGCGAGGCGGTGGGTGCCAAGCGGGGGAAGATCAACCGGGAACTGGCGTTTCACTTCGGCCGTCAGGTCACCGACTTCGCTGCCGCAGCGGGGGCGACGGTGATTGCGGTGGAAGACCTCACCACCCTCGAAACCCGCGGGCACGGGCGCGTCAACAACAATCGGGCCGCGCAATCCGCCCGCCGCCAAGCCGTCGACGCGCTCACCCACACCGCCGCCGGTGTCGGCATCACGGTGATCTCGGTGCCCGCTCGAGGGTCCTCGGCGTTGTGTCCGGGCTGCAACGAACCACTGGCTCGCCCCGGCGGTTACCACCGGGCCTGGTGTGCGCAGTGCAAAGTCGGCGGACATCGTGACCATGTGGCGGGCGTGAACCTGGCCAAGCGGGCAGTGCTGGGACGCGGACAAGCCGTTCGGAAGCGCGGGGAGAATCCGCGGATCCGGGTGATCGAGCATGCGCCGGTGCGCCGATGCCGCGACAAAATGTGTCCCACTCCGAGCCGGCCGCGGCATCGCCGTGTCCGTCGCAGTGCTCCCGCCGCGACACCCCGGGTGGGGGTGAACCAGACAAAGATCGTTCCTGCGCCACAAGCGTCGGTGTGGGACACGGTACAACCCGCAACACCGCAGGGTGTTACGGGTAGCCGTGAAGTACATCCATCTCCAACGCCAGCCACGTCAGTGGTAGGAAGTATGAGATCTATGTAGACGCTCGATAACGAGCAACCGTCGCGGACGATGATGACGAAGGATCCATTGGTGCGGAGCAGCAAGCCAAGACGTGGACCGGGGCTGGTGGGCCTCGTGGCGATCGCAGCCCTTGCGATGACCGCGTGCCACGACGGGCCGGGCACTCATTCAATCGACGAGGAGGAGGCCCCGGATGCGTTGAACAGCCGCGGAGTGGAGATCCCATCCACGTTCAGATTCGGTCAGATGTACGAATCCCAGGTCTTTTCGGGTGCAAACTCATACCTGGGTCGCTACGACGGTCCCCAAACTGCGTTCGCGAACTCGATCCAGCTATCCGCTGCCAACTCCACATTTTCACCCCTACAACCAATCCCGTGCACCGATCCGGCGGTCGCCGGGCCGGAGTGGGGAATTCTGGGCTTCTCTTGCACCCAGGAGATGCAACTACTCGTTAGCGTGAACCCGGCGAACAGCGAGTTCCCCACCGACAAAGTCACCCTGCTCCTGATCAGCGACGGCACCCGCGCCCACCTTTTCGTCAACGCCGCTGGACACTGACTGCGCATCGGATCGGTGACACCGCCGAACCCACGATGTAGGTGCCAGTCAGGACCTTTCGGGTTCCCGAGGTGGATGCGCTCGAGGGCGGATGCCCCGTGTGTCGTCGTCGAAATCCGTACGGGCGCAAATCGACCACTACTCGGGTCTTGCCCAGCACGGCCCGTCCCGCGCGCCAGTGACCCACCTGGTGCGCTGAGCCGGGCGCGGATGTGTCCACGACGCGGTGAGCAAGGATCGGTGGTCAGAGGTGACCGAGATCGCCCCTGCGAGACTGCCAGAGTGCCGAAATTGCGTGGTGGGCAGTCTCGACGTCACCGGATCGAGTCTCAGCTCCCTCGAAACCCGTTCGGTCTGCAGCGGTGTCGTCTGCCGATGGCCACACGTGAGCAGGTGCGCTCTACTGAGTGCGCCAGGTCGGCCGGGGATGCTGCCGGAGCCGGCCGTCGGCCCGCCCCAGGGCGGCCGCCGGGACGGTGAAGGCCGGGTCGAAGAACAGGAAGCTCAGCAGGTCCGCCGGGCGGGTCGCCTTACCACCGAAGAGCCGTGCCAGCAGGGTCAGTTGCGGGTTCCCGCAGGCGCCGCAGTCCACGGGAACCGGTGGCGGAGGATCTCCTCGGCGAGGACGGCGAGCGAGTTCGCCCGTTCCAGCGGCGGACCAGCGAATTCGACGTCGACATTGAATCCGTTGCCACCGCCGCTGCAATGCCTCGATTGCGTGCGGCGATGTGGTCATCAGGTCGCAAGCTCACGAGGACGAGCGAACACATCCACCAGCGCACCATTGCGCCACACCGTGATCTCGATCTGCCGGTCGATCGCATCCTCGACCATCAACCGCTGAACGGCGGTCGTCGTCACGATCGGTTTGCCGTCGAGTTCGACCATGATGTCCCCACGTCGCAACCCCGCCTCGGCGGCCGGGCTGCCCGAGGAGACACCGGCCACCTGCAACCCCGTCTTCGACCCGATCCGCCCCTGCAGCTTCGGAGGCAGCGGTACCTGCATGCCCGCGATCCCCAACCAGGCCCGACGCACCCGCCCAGCCGATACCAACGCGGCGATGATCTGCCTCGTCGTCGAGTTGATCGGCACCGCCAGACCGACCCCCATCCCGGCGACAGCAGTATTCACCCCAACCAGCCGGCCCGCACTGTCGGCCAACGCGCCACCGCTGTTCCCCGGATTCAGCGCCGCATCGGTCTGGATCACCTCATCGATCACCCGCCCCGACTCCACCGGCAACGACCGGCCCAACCCGGACACGATGCCCGCCGTCACACTGCCTGCCAGACCCAGCGGGTTCCCCAACGCGACCACTAACGCCGATTTTCACTCAGCGAATCGACCCGCATTTTGTGTCTGTTCACGCGAACTCGTAGCGCACGGTGCGGCCACCGAGCCAGGGGACG
>NZ_JBHWUE010000234.1:0-3039 GCF_042738615.1 Rhodococcus sp. NPDC059968 | reverse complement strand
CTCGGAAGGGCAGTCGCGAAGCGACGCCGCCCGCTTGCGCAAAGCGGCGCGGTACACCCGGCGCCGGACCCTATGGCGGATCACCGGCGACTCCGCGTGCAAGGGCTGCGGCCGGGCCCTGATGGACCCCGCGTCCGGCGTGATCGTCGCCCAGACCGCTGCCGGAACCTCCGTGGTCCTCGGCCTCATGCGGTGCGGGCGGATCTGGCTCTGCCCGGTCTGCGCCGCCGTGATCCGCCACCGCCGCGCCGAGGAGATCACCCAGGCCGTGGTCACCTGGCTCCAACAGGGCGGGACCGCCTACCTGGTGACCTTCACCGCCCGCCACGCGTACAAGGACGCGCTCGCCGACCTCATGGACGCTCTCCAGGGCACCCGCAAAACCGAGGACACCCCCCGGCGCCCCGGCGCCTACCAGCGGCTCATCACGGGCGGCACGTGGGCCGGACGGAAGGTCAGCGACGGCTGCCGGGCGAAGGACCAGGAGGGCATCCGCGACCGGATCGGCTACCTCGGGATGATCCGCGCGACGGAGGTGACCGTGGGTCAGGCCCACGGCTGGCACCCGCACATCCACGCGATCGTCCTCGTCGGCGGCCGGACCACCGGAGAGAAGGCGGCCAAGAGGATCACGGGCGCCTTCACGCCTGCCGAGGACCGGCTCACCGAGTGGGAAGACCACTGGCGCGCGACCTGGACCCGCACCCTCCAGGGCATCAATCCGAAGTTCCGGCCGACGGACGACTGCGAACGGGCCGACTGCCCGTGCGAGGGCAAGGGCCACGGCGTCGACTTCAAGCGGCTGCACACCGAGCGCGACGCGAACGACCTCGCCGAGTACATCGCCAAGACGCAGGACGGCAAGGCGCCGGCGCTCGAACTCGCCCGCGCCGACCTGAAAACCGCGGGCGGCGAGAACGTCACGCCGTTCGAACTCCTCGGCCGGATCGGAGACCTGACCGGAGGCGTTCCCGAGGACGACGCCCAGGGACAGGGCTCGCTGGAGTGGAACCTGGCGAAGTGGCACGAGTACGAGCGCGCGACCAAGGGCCGCCGCGCGATCGAGTGGACCCGCTACCTGCGCTCGATGCTCGGCATCGACGGCGGCGACACCGACGAAGACAACCTCGACTTGCTCGCGGCGGCCGACGCCGAGGGCGGCGAACTCCGCGCGGGCGTCCGCGTCACCGAGGACGGCTGGCACGCGGTCGCGAGGAAGGCCCTCGACCTGGAGGCGACGCAGGCCGCCGAGGGCACCGACGGCAACACCGACCCGGCCGCCATGGCTGCCCGCGTCCGTGAGGTCCTGGCGCTCGCCGACGTCGCCGACGAGGTCGTCGTTCTCGGTCCGCAGGACGTCGTGGACGCGTACGCCGAGATGCTCGAAGCCCTCGCCCGCCGACGCGAGGAAGCAGCTGCACGACGTCGCCGCGAAGCCGAGGAGAACGACGACCAGGAGGACGACGCCGACGACCGCGAACGTGCCGTCTGGCACATCGCCCGACGCCTCGCCCAGCCGCAGAACTGATATCAGTCCGGCATAACTCGCTGCCGGAATCTGATGCCGACACGGGTCCGGGGCGCCGGCGCTTTCGCGCGACAGCGAGGGGCGCCGGATCCCCTCTCCGGGCCGCCGCGCGTCACCGTCCCCACCGCCAATTTCAGGTGGGGACGTGACGGAGGCGGGCAGTAGAGGGGATGTCAGCGAAAACGGACACCCCCACCACGCGTGGTGACCTGCACAGACGGGGTCGGCCGGAATCCGGTAAGGGCAGCAGAAGTCGCAACAGATGCCGCAGCAGATGCCGCAGGAGATGGCGCAAGAGCTGTCGCAAGCCGCCGCCCGGCCGACCGCGAAACTGGGCCCAATGACCCACAACTCGCTGCCGGAATCTGCGCCCCGCAGGACACGCCCAGCGCAGCGACCGACCGGCACGGCGGACCGATCAGATATCTGATCGCTTAGCTTGCTCCCCTGCCCGTGCCCGGGCCCGACGTCGCCCCCGACGCTCGGCCTAACGTTCCAATAGGCCACAACTGGCTGCCCGGATCTGATGTCAACGACGGCCGCCCGCGACCGGTCGGTAGCGACTCAGAGCTTGCCGTCGTCCTCCTCGCCGGCGCCGACTTCGGCACTGAGATCGAGGACAAGGTCTAGTGCTGCAAGAAGAACTCGGAGATGTTCTTCGCGAAGCAGGTCCAGTACCTGAGGTACCGGAAATCGGACCGCAGCCGTTTCGCTCCAGGGGCGAAGATGTATCTCAGGCGGCGTCCCCTGCCAGGTGAGTTTCGAGGGTGTCCTCCGCGGCCCGTTCACCAGCGCTTAGACCGGCCGAACGACCTGCTCAACGTCCTAGAGACGGACCCGAAGTTCGACTGCTCGATGTTCGTCGACAGGGCCGGTCAGCGGAAGTATCCGTCCAGTGACCCTCGGTCACGTGGTGCGCGTCACCGAAGGGTTCATGTGAGGACTTTCGATCTGCTGGCGGCCTCATGACCCCCCTACATGAAGTGCCTGTCACCAACCTCGTGAGCTGAGCATCCGACATGAAGCAGCAGGTCAGGGCCACTTAGGCGCTTTTATGCGTGTGCGTGATTCCGTTGGCATTGTGGCGGCTCCGCTCGCGCTGCGTAGGCTTCTCCCTGACCGGCAGCACCGGAGTCCGAACGAGGCCCTTCGAGGACGAGTTCGACGCCGACCGCGCCAACGGGTTTCCGGTCGCCGTGTAGTCCGACAGCCCTCGAACACCTGGAGGCAAAAAAACAGCGGTCCCCTGCGCCAACAGGGGACCGCCTGTGTAGTCCGACAGCCCTCGCCCGACCGAGTTGGATCTCAAGTACAAGGAGAAGAACCATCAAAGACGTTCCCGAGCCTAAGCTCCGCGACGGCCTGCCGTCGAGCGGGCTCACGCGACAAATGGCGCATTACGAAGCTTGTGCGACATTCATTCCGGCTCCGTTCGACAGGCGAGCGCAGGGTGTCACGTACGGGGTGACGGGCCGATGACCCTGTTCACGATCGTCGCGATGTCCCTCGCC
>NZ_JBHWUE010000233.1:0-3045 GCF_042738615.1 Rhodococcus sp. NPDC059968 | reverse complement strand
GCCATATATAGGTAATACACTCTCCGGTCGCGTTTGCCCAGCTCAACACGCACGACGCGACACGAAAACTCGGCTACCTAGGAAACTCACGCTAGTGGAAATCAAACCGAACGAACCGCACAACGCGGATCGTCTCCGCTGAACTGACACGAGGGATTTCTTTCGCCAGACAATTGGACGTATGTCCGCCGAGTCCTTCTCCCGTGCGTCGGCGATCGTGCATGTGCGCACCCTTGCCCGATGGACTCCACTTGGTCGTGGGCACCGGATGACGCTGCACTTCCACCCTGACGGGGACTGGCCGGACTGACCCGCAAGGTCTCGGTGAAAGAGTTGCGCAAGGAACTCGGCAACGACGGACTGCGCCAGGCTGCGATCGATGCGGCGCGCGGGGCGAACGGATTCCGGTGTGGTGTAGACCATGTGGGCGGGATGGCGTCTGGCGACGATTTCGGCGGTCTCGAACTCGGGCTCCTGGAACGCCACGTGCCTCGTTTCTCTCGACTCCAAACCTATGAGTGTCCGCAGTGGATCTGCTCGTGCCACTGACGACCGGTCAGCGAATGGACACCGTGTACGTCGGAGACCGCGGTTTCGACGCCATCCCGGGGCTCAGTCACGCACTGTCCGCGCCGCCACTCAAGGTGTCGGTTCACGCGCACCTGCACAGCGGAGACACCCTGAGATTTTCACGCGCTCGTCCCTGACCTCGAGGCAGATATCGGCGATCTGTGCTCGCTGCTCACGATCGTTCATGAGCACCAGCTGCGGCTGACCCGGTGGAAGCTCTATACTGCGCAGAGCGGAACGCGCCGGGACGCCGCGCGAGCGTTGTACGTCCTTGTCGCGATGTCGATCGGCAGCAACGGATCGAGGGGTTGACCATGCAGCCCGCGCGTCTGGGTGCGCTGATTCGCGCTCACGTACTCGAGCCCTGAACGGTTGCCCATCCCAGTTGCGATGGATTCGGATGCTGTGGCGATCGCGGCGTCGACCCAGTACTTCGGCCTCCCACACCTGGGGAGGGACGGCGCATTTCGGCGCATCGGGACCGGGGGTGTGCCCAGGCGAATGAAGCGGTGGTCCCCTGGCCGGATGGCGCCCGATTCGCCAAGCCCTATCGGCGCGGCACTGGGCGGCGGGCCTGCAACGTCGGCTCGAAACCACTGCCACCGTGGTTCGGGAGGTGCTGTCAAGTTGTTGAGATCCGCTGGTCTGGGATGATTTGCTGGTGTCGTCGACGTACAAGGACTACCGATTCCCGCGCGAGATCATCTCCCACTGCGTGTGGCTGTACCCACCGGTTTCCCCTTTCGTTCCGGGAGATCGAATTGCTCATGGCCGACCGTTGGGGTCGAGGTGACCTATGAGACGATCCGGAAGTGGTGCGCCCGGTTCGGGCCCGAGTACGCCCGTCGGCTGCGCCGACATCAGCCGCAGACTGGCGACAAATGGCACCTCGACGAAGTGTTCGTCAAGATCCGCGGGGTGCGAAAATACTAGTGGCGGGCGGTGGACCAGCACGGGAATGTCCTCGACATCCTGATCCAATCCAAGCGGGACGGTAAGGCCGCAACCAGGTTCTTCCGGAAACTTCTGACGAAACAAGACCACCCGCCGCGGGTGCTGATCACCGACAAACTCGCCTCTTACCAGGTCGCGCACCGGAAGATGATGTCGACAACTGAGCACCGACAAAACAAATATTTGAATAATCGGTGCGAGAACTCCCATCAACCGACCCGGCAACGCGAACGCGCCATGAAAGGGTTCAGGTCCGTCGGCTCAGCGCAACGGCTTTTGTCCTCGTTCAGCCGTATCTCCCCGCACTTCCGACCGCCCCGTCACCGTATGAACGCCACCGACCACCGCACCGAACTAGCCGCACGATTCCAGGTGTGGGATCAGGTCACCGAACTGACCTTCGCTGCCTGAATACCGCTCGGCGTGATGGCCTACTGCGCTCGGAAACTGCTGCACACCAAGCAACTTGACAGCACCAACTGTGGTTCCCCGTAGTCGGTGAAGAGGATGTTTGCGGGTTTGACATCGCGGTGTAGGACATCGAGATGGTGGGCGGTTTCGAGGGCTCCGGCCATCTTCACACCGAGCGTCAGCGCATCCGGCCAGGCTAGCGGCCCGTTGCGGCGTAACTGTGCATCGAGGGAATCCAGCCGGTGGTAGGGCATCACAATGTAGGGCGAGCCATCGCCAGTAGAACCTACTTGCAGGATTTCGGCGATGTTCGGGTGCCCGGATAGTCGACCCATCGCCCGCTGTTCCCTCCAGAAACGCTGCAAGTTGTCTGGGTCGAGACTCAAAGTCAGAACCTTCACCGCAACCGTGCGCTCAAGAGACGATTGCCGGCAGCGGAAGACGACACCGAAGCCTCCGTGACCGATCTCGTGTGGATCATCGAATCCGGCCGCCCTGAGCTCAGCGACCAACGCACCGGATAGGTCGTCGCGTGTCGCGCGGGGGCGGTTGCGTTCGACCATCGACCAACTCAATTCGCTAGATCCTCGGGTGCCGTACGGCTCGCACTGACTCCGATGAATCTCTGAGAATTACCCTACCGGCAAGGACCTGCGCCCCGCCCGATACTTTTCGGTGCATCCGACCCGCCACGAAACCGCTCCGTCGAAGAAGCGTGGAGCTGACGAAGTGTTGCGCCCCGACTCTGGTGGAGGCTTTTCATCACACGGAAGGACGAAAGTCGTGGTTGCACCGAAGAAGTACCCGGACGAGTTGCGGGAACGGGCGACGAGGATGGCGATCGAGGCGAGGCAGGACCCAACAGCCAGCTATGGCGCGACTAAGGGCTTGTGATGAATTAATCTAGCTCGGTTCGGGCGTGTCGTCGGGTGCGGGGTGGAGTGTGTAGTTCCACTCGCCGTGGAACTCGTGGCGCGTCAGGATGCCGTGGGTTTCAAGGGCTTTCATCTCCTTGTCGGGGATCTTGACACCCTTCGGATACTCGGCCTGGTCGAGTTCGGCGCGGACGGTCAGTCCGGTGCTGGTGGTGGTCGCGGCGATGGTCTCGAC
>NZ_JBHWUE010000232.1:0-3144 GCF_042738615.1 Rhodococcus sp. NPDC059968 | reverse complement strand
AACTACGCCACCCACAAGCACGAGAAGGTCCGGGCTTGGCTCGATAAGCATCCACGGTTCCACCTGCACTTCACTCCCACCTCCTCCTCGTGGCTTAATCTCGTCGAACGTTGGTTCCGCGAGCTGACCGATAAAGCTCTGCGGCGCGGGGTATTTCACTCCGTACCGCACCTCATCGCCTCCATTGAGGAATACCTCGATGCCCACAATGAAAGCCCCCGACCGTACGAATGGACCGCGACCGCCGAATCCATCCTCGCCAAGGTTGCGCGCGGCCGGGTCGCACTGGAAAAGATCAGCTAAATCAGAGACACACCACTAGTGCAGGTGAATTCGTCCGACTGTTTCGGGAGGACGTGGACGGTGAGTTCTTCGCAGGACAGGTCGGCGCCGGGCAGTTCGAAGGAATTCGGCGGTGTCGGTGTCCTCGACGTCCACGACGGGGGACTGGGTGTCTTTCCGGCTGGCGGTCAGCTGTTCGAGGGAGGTGTCCGGCTCGTCGAGTTTCAGTGACTTTCGGGGCGTCGTAGTCGGTGGCCGTGCCTGTTGTTTTCTCATGTTCTGGGTGTTCGGATCCGCCGGGCTATTACTGCGCCTATGGTTGTTCGCCCCGGTTGGTGTGCGAGGTCAGTTCTGCGGGTGTCCACGCGGGCCAGGTGGCTTCGCCGACGAGGTGTCCGTCGGTGAATTGGGCGACGATGCGTGGGCCGGTGCTTGAGCTGTTGTCGTACACGGTCACGTGATCGCAGCGTGGGAGCGCCTGTGCGACGAGGCCCCACAATCGTTGGTATCGCTGGCGGATCTTGTCTTCGGGCACATCGTGTCCGCCGGCGCGGACCCGGTAGCGCACACGCTGGACCGCTAGCTCTTCGGGAATCATCACCACGTGCAAGATGACGGTGTATTCGTGTGTGCGCGCTTGGTCGATCAGCTCCAGTTTCGACGGATGGGAGAACACCGTCTCGGCGATGAACGATTTCCCCAGGGTCAGCAGGTGTGATCGGGTCTTTGCGGCGATCTCTGCCGCTTCGTAGGAGTGTGCGGCGGGATTCGCCGGCCATCGTTGTGTGGCGATCTCGTCGGCATTGACGAACGGGCTGGCCGGCAGCAGGGGAGCGAGGGTGAAGGCCACGAAGGTGGACTTGCCGGCGCCGTTGCAGCCGACCACCAGGTCGAGTCGTTTCACTCGGGCAGGACTGTGTGCGTGCCGTCGGGACGGTACTCGATGATCTGACCGTCCTCGGACAGCGCGACCGTGGTGATTCCCTGGGCGGCGAGCGCGGCGCCGTAGTCGGTGGTGGCCAGTTGTTCCTCGATTGCCGCGGTGATCTCGGCGTTGAACACTGTGCCTTCTTCGGTTCCGAGTTCGCCGATCGGCAACCGGCCGGCGAGGGCGTCCTCCACTCGGCGCCGGGCCGCGGTCTGCCGGCTCGAGACCGCACGCCCGACCCGGGCCCAGTGTTCGAGTTGTTGGCGTCCTGTGCGGTGTTGCCGTTCTCCCTCGGCCATGGCGCTGGCGACCAGGTCGGCTGCCAGGCGGGTGACCTTGTCCGATGTGCTTTGCATCGCTTCACTCCCGTGTGGTGTAGCTATTTGCTACAAGTGTAGCTGGTAGCTACAGGCTGTGCCGGTGATCGCCCCAGTCGGGGCTGTCGGCGATATAGAGGCAGGCGGAGCTGCCGTCGAGGGAGTCGAAGCGGCGGCCCGGCGAACTCGTCGGGTTGGGATCCCCGCGGTTCCCGCGAGGCCGAACTCAGATGAAAGGCGATGCTCGATGAGCAACGACATCAACACCGGTAACCGCGCCGCCCGCCGCGCCCGAGGCCGGCATCGTCGACAGAGCGCCACCCAGGCCGCTACCGCCCTGGCGGTGATCACCGCCGCCCTCGCCTCGGGCCTCGCGCTGTCTCCGTCCGCGGCTGCCGACCCGATCCAGGGCGGTGTCACCGGCGGCAGCAACCAGGAAGGCGTCACCGGCGGTGACACCCCTAACGGAACCACCACCCCGACACCGGCACCCGAGCCGGCATACGTGCCCGTGACCCCGGCGGAACCGGTGTACTGGATCGACCCGCCCGCCCGGTACCAGAACATCGAGTACCAGCCGCTGCCGAACTACGACTACGACACCGGCTTCTACGTCGAGCCGCAGGACTACTACGTCGCGCCGGCGGCGTTCGAGCAGCTGCACTTGCCGACGCCGGTGGAGCCGACGAAGCCGTTCATCGCCCCCCGCGACACCCTCCGAATCGGGGAACTGCACCTCACGCAGCCGAATTGGGTCACGGACGTCGACACAGGCCGCACCAACAACACCTTCGCGGTCGTCGAATCCGGGGTGTCGACGGCCTGGCGCTCGGTCGGTGTGCAAACGTCCCGGGCCGACCGGATCGCTGCCGCGCAGGTCGGCGCCGGCGCTCTCGGAGCGGTGACCGGTGCCGCGGCGGTCGGAATCCCCGCCGCCGTCGCCGGTGGCGCCGCTGTCGGTACCGTCGCGGGAATCGTCGGCGCCACCGCGGGCAACGCGTTCCTCCCCGGCATCGGCTGGGCACCGGTCGGCGCCATCGCGACCGGCGTCGGAGCCGCCGCCGGCGGCGCGGCGGTGGGGATTCCGGCGGCAGCGCTCGGCGCCGTCGCAGGCGGTGCGGCCGCGGTCGCCGCGGTGACCCCGATCGCCGCCGGTGACAAGGGCGAACCCCGGGAGATCGAGGTCCCAGACATCGACTCCGACGCCGTGACCGAACAGACCGAGACGGTACTCACCGACTGGCACAACTCCGGCCCCGTCGGCCAGGCCGCCGCCGACGCCGTCCAGGACACGGCCCTGGCCGCGCCCGCGATCGACCAGCAGGCCCGCGACTTCGTCGCCGCCCAGCCCGGCGGGGAGCAGATCATCGACCAGGTCGATGGCGCCCTGACTTCGTTCGTCACCGACGCCACGCCCGGTCTGGCCGGAAACCTGTTGTCGGGCGCCATCGGGCGGCGGCATCACGCCCGGCAACTGATATCGGAAGGTGGGTGCTGAATCGCCCTGGATCGAGTGGAGACTCGGTTCAGGCCACCTCGGGGGTTGAGGTAGCCGGGGGACGCTGTTCACGATAGCGGGTCTCGTACCAGGTCGGCGAGAGATAGTCGATCGACGAG
>NZ_JBHWUE010000231.1:0-3240 GCF_042738615.1 Rhodococcus sp. NPDC059968 | reverse complement strand
CCCAGTCTCGCAGCGACATCCTTGTTCGTCAGGCCCTCCGCGCACGCCAGCACGATCTTCGCCCGCAGCGCCAACGCCTGCGACGTCTTCGCGCGTCGAGCCCAACCCAGCAGCGTGTCACGCTCGACATCGGACAGGACCAATTCCGCCTTCGGGCGACCAGCGCGTGTCATCACCCGATGATACCAAAATATTCAACGAATCAATAACTCAGGACACTAGGACAACGGATTGTATTTAAGTCAGGTCACGCCGCCGACAACCTCGCAGCGGAAGTCGGCCGTCTGCGCGCGTCGCGGGTCATGGTGATCGCGGCAGAATGTGAATCAGAAACCGCGAAGAAGGTATCGACAGGATTCGATGTTGCGCTTCACTATTCTGACGTATCGCCACATGTTCCGATCGCGAAGGCGAAGGCCGCACGCGCAATCGCATCCGAGTATGACATTGACCTGCTCGTGTGTATTGGCGGGGGATCCACGACTGGTCTGGCGAAGGCAATCGCGATGACCACAGCCATCGTCGCAGTACCGACCACGTACGCTGGTTCAGAGGGCACCAATGTGTGGGGATTGACTGCCAATTCGCGAAAATTGACGGGTGTGGACAATCGGGTTCTGCCAGTTACGGTCATATATGATGCGGAGCTCACGCTGTCGTTGCCAGTTCAGCTGTCGGTGGCGTCTGGCTTGAACGCACTCGCGCATTGTGTGGACTCTATGTGGGCCCCCCGGGCGGATCCTATTAATCAAGCCTTTGCTAGTGAGGGGATTCGAGCTCTCGCCTCGGGTCTCCAGGCCGTGGTATCAGATCCCGCAGGTATCGGTGGGCGAGAGCGAGCGCTGTACGGCGCCTACCTGTCCGCCGTAGCGTTCGCATCGGCAGGGTCTGGAATGCATCACAAGATCTGTCACGTTCTCGGCGGTGCATACGGAATGCCACATGCCCAAACGCATGCAACTGTCTTGCCGCATGTGTTGGCGTTCAACGCGCAGCATGCTCCTGAAGCTGAAATCCGAATTGCTGCCGCGTTCGGTGCTGATTCCGCTGTCGAGGGTCTCGATCGGCTGTGCTCCGCGCTCGGTGCGCCAAGTGCGCTTAAAGAATATGGCTTCGATGAAGCTGCCATTCCGGAAGCCGCTAGGTTGATTCTTCCGGCGATACCCGAGTCGAACCCGCATGTCGTCACCATCGACGACCTTGAGCGCCTTCTTCGTGCGGTTTGGTCTGGAAGGCCAGTGGAGGGTTGACGATGCTTCGCGTCGCTGGGACGTCTCGACAGTGCCCAAACCGATGGGCCGCGTCTCGTAATGTCGAGACTCGACAACCTTCCTGCCGCCCTGTTCTTCTGGCCATCAGTTCAGTCGTTGTCGGTCAGAATCGTCGCTACCAATACTTAAATGGTCAGGCGGTTTCGGCGCTGCAGATCACCAGCAAGGCGCGGTCGATGCGCTGCTGTACCAGTACATTGGTGGGCCCGAGGGCGACCAGTCGTACTACGGGCCGACCCCCGCCGCGGCAGTTTGGAGCCACTACATCCTCGGCGATGGCCCCGAGATCAGTGCGCTAATGCCCGGAGGACTGCAGGATCAACGGGAAGATCGTCGTGCTGCCTCCCTGGCCTTACGGGTCGCCCGTGGCTACTGTTGTAACCGTGGTGAGCGCGGCCACGAACCGGTACTTGGTGACTACATTGGGCCGCTCGGAGCAGGCGATGTCGCCTTGCGGTCACGGAAGGCCGCCCTCAGTCACACAGTGTGGAGAAGCAGGGCGTAAGGCAGCGCACCGGGTACACGACTGAAGCAGCCGGGCGCAGCGACGGGAGTCGTTCGAGAGGCGAGGGTTCGGCGGGCTGATGTTGTTGGGCAGGGCGACTGCGTGCCGGACGCTCGACCGGCTGCTTTGCGAGACGCGATCTGGGCGCAGTGGCACGCTCGTGTTGCGCGGGGACCCTGGGATCGGAAAGTCAGCGTTGTTGGACTACCTGGCGGAGCGAGCGTCAGGTTGCCGGGTTGTGCGCGCTCGGGGTGTCGAGTCGGAGATGGAGCTGGCGTTTTCAGGCTTGCATCAGCTTTGCGCTCCGATGCTCCACCATCTCGAGGGCCTGCCAGCCCCGCAGCGAGATGCGCTGGGCATCGCGTTCGGGTTGCGCGCAGCGAACTCACCAGATCGGTTCTTGGTCGGCCTGGCGGTCCTGAGCCTGCTGTCGGAGGTCGCGGAGGAGCAGCCTCTTGTGTGCCTGATCGATGACATGCAATGGCTCGATCACGCCAGCGTCCAGGCGCTGGCGTTCGCCGGCAGGCGGTTGCTCGCCGAGCCGGTTCTCTTGGTGTTCGCGGTGCGTGAGATACGGCAGCGGGAACTGCTGGGCTTGCCGGACCTCGTGGTTGATGGAATCGGCGATCGCGATGCGCGCCAGCTGCTGACCTCCGCGATCCGCGGGCGGCTGGATGCGCAGGTACTCGACCGGATTATTGCTGAAACGCACGGCAACCCGCTGGCCCTCCTGGAGTTGCCCAGGGGGCTCACATCTGCTCAGTTGGCTGGCGGCTTCGGGCTTCCCACCCGTCCGCTGGCGAGCCGCATTGAGCAGAGCTTCCGATCACGCCTCGAGGTGCTGCCGCCCGAGACGCAGCTGCTCCTTCTGACGGCGTCGGCTGAGCCGGTTGGCGACGCGAGCTTGCTGTGGCGCGCGGGGCGAATACTCGGGATCGACCCCAGCGCTGCGGCGCCAGCCGAGGACGCCGGGTTGCTCGAGCTTGGGTCGCGGGTACAGTTCCGGCATCCGCTAGTGCGTTCAGCGGCTTACAAGGCCGCGACGTTGAGCGATCGCCGGAAGGTGCATCGTGCATTGGCCGAGGCGACTGACCAGCACGCCGATCCCGATCGCCGGGCCTGGCATCGCGCCCGTGCGGCACCCGGGCCTGATGAGACGGTGGCGGCTGAGCTGGAGCACTCGGCCGGCCGGGCTCAGGGACGCGGCGGTGTCGCGGCGGCAGCGGCGTTTCTGGAGCGGGCGGCGGAGCTGACGCCAGAGTCGGCCCGGCTGGGAACACGGGCGCTGGCTGCAGCCCAGGCCAAGTTCGACGCTGGCTCGCCTGACAGAGCGACCGAGCTCCTCGCGACCGCCGAGATGAGTCCGCTTGACGATTTGCAGCGGGCGCGGGCGGAGCGGCTGCGTGCCCAGATCGCGTTTGCGCGCAACCGCGGCAGCGACGCTCCAGCTCTGCTGCTCGGCGC
>NZ_JBHWUE010000230.1:0-3333 GCF_042738615.1 Rhodococcus sp. NPDC059968 | reverse complement strand
CACCACCGCGACCGCCCCCGGATCCATCTCCACCGCAGCCGCCAACAACTCCGGCAACACCCGCCCCGGCACGGCTGGGCCGCCCGACACCGGCGTCAACTCGCGGTGTTCGGCCGGGGAGAGCAGATCCAGGCGGGTCAGTGGCAGATCCGGATCGGCGACGACGGTGTCGAGCACACGCAGGACCCGGTGCAGTGTCTCCTCCATCACGTCGTGGTCGAAGAGTTCGGGCAGGTACTTGATCCTCAGGTGCAGCGCGGTGTCGACGTCTGCAACCAGTCCAATCGGGTAGTGCGCGGAATCAGTGCCGCTCACGTCGACCACTCGCATGCCGGCGATGTCGGTCTCCGCGGTGAGTCCTCCGCGGTCGACCGGGTAGGACTCGACGACCGTCATCGTGTCGAAGACCGCTCCCGGCCCGGCGACGCGCTGGACCTCGGTCAGGCCCACGTAGTGATGATCGAGCAGTCCGGCCTGCTCCGCCTGGACCCGGTCGAGCAGTTGCCCCAGGCTCTCGGCGGTATCCAGGCGGACCCGCACCGGCAGTGTGTTGACGAACAGCCCGACCATCGACTCGATGCCCGCGATCTGCGGAGGACGCCCGGAGACCGTGGCACCGAACGTGACATCCTCGCGGGAGAGCAATGCGCCCAGCACGATCGCCCACGACGCCTGGATCACGGTGTTGAGGGTGATTCCCCGGGCCCGCGCGAAGCCTGTCAGCGCCGCGGTCTGTTCCTCGGTCAGTTCGCCGAGCACATCCCGTGATTCGGTGTATCGACGGCCGGGTTCGGCCGGGGCCACCAGGGTCGGCTCGTCGACGCCGTCGAACGCCCGGGCCCAGGCCTCGAGCGACGCGGTCGTGTCCTGCCCGACGATCCACGCCAGGAAGTCCCGATAGGGACGGACACGAGGCAGCATCGCGGCGTCGCCGTCGGTGGCATAGAGCACCAGCAACTCCGTCAGCAGCAGCGGCGTCGACCAGCCATCGAGCAGCAGGTGATGATTGGTCAGCACCAGCCGGTAACGCTCCGGTCCGGTGGTGACCAGCATCCAGCGCAGCAGCGGAGCACGAGCCGGATCGAACCGGGTCGCCCGGTCCACGGCCATCACCCTGGTCATCGCGCTGCGTTGTGCATCCTCGTCCAACCCGGACAGATCGAGCTCCGACCATTGGGCCGCAACATGGTCGTGAACCACCTGGACCGGCCCGGCGTTGGTGTCGGGGACGAAGGCGGTTCGCAGGTTTGCGTGCCGATCGAGCAACACCTGCCCTGCGCGGCGCAAGCGCTCCGGATCGACGTCCCCACGCAGCTCGAGGACCAACTGCACCACGTAGGCATCCACCGACTCCTCCGACACCAGCGCGTGGAACAGTAACCCCTCCTGCAGCGGCGAGAGCGGCCACACGTCACTCAACGCCGGATACCGGTCCTCGAGTCGCTCGATCTCGGACTGCCCGAGCCTGATCAGATCCACATCCGACGGCGTCCGCCCCCCGGCCCCGGCAGTGCGGGCATGCGTGGTCAACGCGCTCAACACCCGGCACCACGACTCTGCGATCTCGCGCACCTCCGCGGCGGTGAGCACCCCGGTGGGGAAGGACCAGATTGCCCGTAGCCTCGGTCGGCCCCCGTCGTCGAGGGTGAGGGCGTTGATGTCGAGCACCGCCGGCACCGGCATATCCGGATTCTGCGCACCGGCGAGGTTGCCGGCATCGTCGACAGGGACCCAAGCGGCCTCAGTCGCGCTGTCGGGAATCCCGGCGGTGACCCTGCCGAGGTAGTTGAACGCGATCTGCGGTGCCGGCAGAGTCCGGAGTATCGGTCCGGTGTCCTCGTTGAGATACCGCAGCAGGCCGTAGCCGATCCCGTGGTCCGGCACCGCGAGGAGCTGTTCCTTGACGGACTTGACCAGCGCACCGGCAGCCGGCCCACCCGCGCACGCGTCGTCCAGATCAATTCCCGACAGATCAAGGCGCATCGGAAAACTCGTGGAGAACCAGCCCACGGTGCGGGCCAGATCCGAACCTGGGACGGTGTCTTCTTGGCGCCCGTGCCCTTCCAGACCGATCACCACCTCCGCGAGAGGTCCGCCGGAGGCCTCCGTCGCCTGCTCGCGCCGCCACTTCGTCACCGCGACCGCCAGCGCGGCCAGCAGACCGTCGCCCACACTGCCGTGGAACACCTCGGGGACTGTGGTCAACAGCGCTTCGGTCACGTCCGGGGGCACGTCGACCTCGATGGTGCGGGCTGTGGCAGCCACGTCGATCGCGGGGTCGAGTGGCCTCGACCCGATCACCGGATCGTTCCCGCCGGCCATCGCTTGCCACACTTCGAGCTCGGCGACCCGCTCCGGCCGATGCGCCGCCTCGACCAGCCCGTGCGCCCACCTGCGCATCGACGTCCCGACCGGGGGCAGGTCGGGTGGCTCGCCGGACTCGATCCGGGACCACGCGGTCGCGAGGTCCGGCACCAGCACCCGCCAGGACACCCCGTCGATCGCCGAATGATGCACCGCCACCAGCACCCGGCCCGAAGCTGCCACGTCCACCGGATCGAACCAGACCACCTGAACCAAGATCCCGGCGGCCGGATTCAGCCGGTCCGCGGCGGCATCCAACTCTGCCGCCGCCACCTCGTGGAACTCCGCGCCTCCCGGCCGCACCTCCAACGGCACCCGACGAATCAGCTCGCCAGCCGGAATCACACCGCTCGGCAACACCTTCCACGTCCACCCATCGGCGGCCGGGCACAGCCGCGCGCGCAGCATGTCATGCCGGTCGAGCACCGCTTGCACCGTGCCCGCCAGCGTCTGCCGGTCGATGCCCGCCGGCAGACCCAGCATCACGGCCTGAGAGAAGCGACCGAACCCCGACTCGCCACGTTCGAGCAGCCACCGCATGATCGGCGTCAACGGAACCTCACCGACACCGCCCCCGGCAAACTCCTCCAACGTCGCCGCCTCCGGCCCTCCGCCGAGGACGGCGACCTGCGCCAAGCCGGCCACCGACCGGCGCTCGAAGACATCCCGCGGCGAGAACACCAGTCCCGTGGCCTTCGCGCGTGCCACCAACTGGATGGACATGATGCTGTCGCCGCCGAGCGCGAAAAACGAATCCTCCACGCCCACCGATTCGAGCCCGAGCACGTCCGCGAACAGTCCCGCCAACGCCATCTCCACCTCGGTGACCGGTGCCCGGAATTGTCCTCGGCCGGTGCTGAAGTCGGGCGCAGGCAATGCAGCGCGGTCGAGTTTGCCGTTCGCCGTGAGGGGCAGGGCATCGAGGACCATCACGGTCGCGGGCACCATGTGCGGGGCCAACCGCTCGCC
>NZ_JBHWUE010000229.1:0-3408 GCF_042738615.1 Rhodococcus sp. NPDC059968 | reverse complement strand
CGCTCACGGGTCTCGGTGTCGTACTTCCTCGGTGCTGGCATGATTTCATTCTCCTGGTTCAATCAGGAGTCTCCACCCGACCCAGGACAGTTCACCCCAGACCAGCGTGCCCATCCCGTAGCGTTGCGCGACTGGCAGCACCTCGCGTTCGATTGCCCGGTTCAGCAGCGAGTACGGCGGCTGCTCGGTACGGAACCGTGCCAGACCGCGCCGCTCGGCAACCCACTGGGCCTCGACGATGTCGGACGCGGGCATCGTGGACGTTCCGATCGCGCGGACCTTGCCGCTGCGGATCAGGTCGGTGAGCGCCGAGAGGGTGTCCTCGATGTCAGTGCTGGGATCCGGTCGCTGGATTTGGTAGAGGTCGATGCGATCGGTCTGCAGGCGGCGCAGCGAGTTTTCGACCGCGGTCACGATCCAGCGCCGCGAGGCGCCCTGCTGGTTGGGGTCGTCCCCCATGGGGCGGCTCACCTTGGTCGTGAGGACGACGTTGTCACGACGCCCCCTGAGTGCCTGGCCCACGACCTCCTCCGAGTCGCCGTAGGCATCGGCGGTATCGATGAAGTTGATCCCCGCGTCCAGTGCCTTGTGGATGATGCGGGCCGAGTCGTCGGGGTCGGGGTTGCCGATGGCTGTGGCGAACATCAATGTGCCGAGCGCGTAGGGGCTGACCTTGATCCCGGTCCGGCCGAGCGTGCGGTACTGCATGGTCCACACCTTTCATAGTGGGGTATTCGGTTCCTGGTCGGCGCTCCGGGCGGGGGTGATCACCCCTGCCGAGTCTGCGCCGGTGCTCGCAGGTTTCGAGGCTCTGACTTCCAGGATGCGGCCATGTCGATGACGGCGGGAGAGACGTCTCTATCCGGGGACCCGCCGTCCCTGGCTGCGCCCGATGTCCTTCGGTCATGATGGTGGCGTGGACAGAATCGAGCTGGCCGACTTCCTTCGCCACTGCCGGGCCCGACTCACCCCCGCCGCCGTGGGATTGCCTCAGGGCACACGGCGGCGCACCCCGGGTTTGCGCCGCGAAGAGGTGGCGCAGCTGGCAGGCATGTCCGCCGACCACTACACGCGACTGGAGCAGGCCAGGGGCTCACACCCGGCTCGCCAGATGCTCGCTGCCGTCGCCCGTGCGCTCAGGCTGACCAGCGACGAACGCGACCACCTGTTCCATCTGGCCGGTGAAGAGCCCTCACGAGACCGGCCGGCCACTGAACACGTTCGCCCCGGCCTCCTCCTCGTCCTCGACCGGCTGGTCGACATCCCCGCTCAAGTGGTCAGCGACCGCGGCGACATCCTTGCGCAGAACGCCATGGCCAAAGCGCTCACCGGTGACGCATCTGCCCGTCCCCCAGCGCAGCGCAACGTCGTGTGGCGCTATTTCACGGATCCGTCTGCGCGCCAGCTCTTTCCCGCCGAAGACCGCGACAACGCCGCCCGCACGGCAGTAGCGGACTTGCGCGCCACGCTCGCCCGGCGTCCGGATGACGCACGGCTGGCGAAACTCGTCCGCGAGCTCCGCGTCAGGAGCGAAGAGTTCTCCGCGCTGTGGGACACCCACCACGTCGCCGTACGCCGCGCCGACACCAAGCGCTTCGTGCACCCAGCCGTCGGCCCACTGGAGCTCGACTGCGAGGTACTCCTCAGCCCAGAGCACGACCAGCGTTTGGTCGTCTACACCGCCCGCCCGGGCAGCGACTCCCACGAGCGGCTCGAACTGCTCCGCGTGGTCGGCTTGCAGGACCTGACCCGTAACTGAGACGCCACCCGAGACAACGACTCATCTGCCGAACATGCCGTCGTACTTGTCGGCAACGATCAGACGATGGATCTTCAACCACACTCCGCCGGCGAGGAGTGCCCCGAAACGGTCACCAGGGTTCATCGACGAGACCTCGAAAATATCTCTGGCGGCGATGTCGAGAATTCCCCACTGGATCCGTCTCCACAATGAACCCGACCACAATGGGCCGCACCACCACCAAGGAGAAACACAAATGGCCAAGTATCTTCTGCTCAAGCACTACCGCGGCGCCCCGGCTGCGGTCAACGACGTGCCGATGGACCAGTGGACGCCGGAGGAGATCTCGGCCCATATCCAGTACATGCAAGACTTCGCAGCCCGACTCGAAGGCACCGGCGAGTTCGTCGACGGTCAAGCGCTCGCCCCCGACGGAATGTTCGTCCGCTACGACGGCGAGGGTCGCCCACCGGTCACCGACGGCCCTTTCGCCGAGACCAAAGACCTCATAGCCGGCTGGATGATGATCGACGTCGACAGCTACGAACGCGCCATCGAGTTGGCCGGGGAGCTGTCGGCCGCCCCAGGGGCGGGCGGGAAGCCGATCCATGAGTGGCTCGAACTCCGCCCGTTCCTCACTGCGCCGCCCACCATCACGGACTGACCGCGAGATCCTCCTCCCGCCCGTCACCCTGAACGTGATCACCGATCCTCGGCCGCCGCGGACTCCACCTCGCGGCGGCCGAGGCCGTGCGCGCCCGAACGGCACCCCCGCAACCTGCGCGTGAGGTGTTCTCATACTCATCCATGGATTCCTTCACCACGGTGCGGGACAAGTCGCGATGGAACTGGACGATGATAATCATGACCCCGAACTGGGTCGACCAGACCATGTTCACCACCGCTGTCGACAGGCCGGTGCCAAGAACCGCCCGGCACGTCTCGACGACGTCCGACTCGAAGCGCTGAGCGAAGGACGGTGTGTGCAGACACTGCACGCCGGCGTCTTCGACGACGAAGCAACCGTGCTCGCACAATTGCATGACGAGTTCATCCCCAAGCAACGGACTACATTTTTCCCGCAAGCACCACGAGATCTACCTCAGCGATTTCCGCAAGGTCGCGCCCGAGAAGCAACGCACCATCCTCAGACAACCAATCACCGCCGGTCCCGTCTCCGACACCTGACGCCCATTCAGCGCGTGACGCTCTTCCCGCATGCCGCTCATTTCCCGGACAGCGTGGCGACAGCTCTGAGTGCATGCTCAGTTTTGTCAGTGCAGCAACCCCGAAGCGAACAGCCCCGTCCGCAGCGCCTCGTACTCGCCGTCGTCGAGGGCAAGTAGCGGGGACCTCACGGTTCTGTTCTCCAGAACACCGAGCAACTGCAGCGCCCCCTTGACCGTCGTCGCGCCGTAGTTGGGGACACCCATGACCGCGCGCAACGCCGGTTGCAGGCGGGCATTGATCTCCCGTGCGGCTACGACGTCCCCCAAGAAGAAGGCGTCGATCATCGTGCGGATCTCGTCGCCTGCCACGTGTCCGAGAACAGAGACAACCCCGCACGCCCCATACGCCAGGAAGCCCAGAGTGAGGCTGTCGTCTCCCGAGTAGACCGCATAGCCCAATTCGCGCAACATGATCGCCTGAGTGGGGTCTCCAGCGGC
>NZ_JBHWUE010000228.1:0-3411 GCF_042738615.1 Rhodococcus sp. NPDC059968 | reverse complement strand
GTCTTCAATGGAGCGCCTACCTCTGGAAGGGGCGATCGCCTCCAACGTCCGCGGCTTCCGCGCGGCGTTCACGTCCGCAGTCGTCTAGGTCCCGCGCCAGAGAACGACACATCCCACCCGTTGCACAAGCCAGAAAGGTCTATCGTGCCGCTCATTCATCTACAGGATAAGCCCATGCGCAGGGAGATCGGGCCGGCCGGCTGTCCGTTGACCGCTCTCGGGATCTTCCGAGTCCCACGTGTCGGAGGACGGTTCGACAACCATTTTCACGACTGTGATGAGTATTGGCTCATCTACAAGGGACGGGCGGTCATCGCCACCGAGGGGAACACCTACGAAGTGGGACCCGGCGATGTCGTGTACACGAGAGCGGGCGAGGAGCACGACGTCATCGAGGTCTCCGAGGACCTGGAGGCATTCTTCCTGGAGGACCGGCTCGTGGGCGAGGGACGAGTCGGCCACCTGCACCGAACGCCTGATCTCTCAGCTGGCCACGATGTGGCAGATGGAGGAACCCCATGACCGAGCCACTGCGGTACATCCTCGTTGGATTGGGCGACATGGGAGCGTTCTGGGCCAGCCATACCCTGCCGCCGGCACAGGAGCGGGGACTGGCCATGCCCGTCGCGGTCGTGGACACCAATTCGAGCCGATTCGCGATCGCGGAGGAGTCCCTCGGAATTCGCCCCGACCAATGCTTCTCGGGCATCGAGGCGGCCCTCGCGAGCACCGACTGTGATTTCGTGATTGTGGTCGTGCCGCCCGTCGCGCACGAAGCGGTGGCGACAGCCGCGATCGACGCCGGAAAGCATGTCCTCTGCGAGAAGCCGATCGCCGATACGCTCGAAGCGTCGATCCGTATCGCCGATCGTGCCAACGCGGTCGGGGTGAAGATGGCCATCACGATGAGCCACCGCTTCGACCAGGACAAGCAGACCCTCATCGACCGCGTCCAGTCGGGCGAGTTCGGACGGTTGAACTATCTCGTCTATCGATGCACCTGGAATCGCCGACGCTTCGGGGATTGGGGCGAGTTCAGACACCGCATGCAGCATCCGATGCTCATCGAAGGCTCGGTGCACCACTTCGAGATCATTCGGTCGCTGACGTCCTCCGACGCGAAGACGGTCTACGCCCGCACCTGGAATCCCGAATGGGGAGAATACGCGGGCGACTCGACCGTGCTGGCGATCGTCGAGATGGAGAACGGGACCCGCTGCCTATACGAGGGGGCCCAGGCCAACGCCAGTACGCTCAACGGCTGGGGGCAGGACTACATCCGGGCCGAGTGCGAGGACGCCACTCTCGTCCTTGATCGGAGACGGCTGTCCGTGGTCCGCAGCGGCTCCGACGGGCTCCTCACGACCACCGAACTGCCGCTGTCCCAGGAACGGAGCGAGTGGAAGAACAGCGCTCTGCTCACCGACTTCTGCACATGGCTGCGAGGGGGCCCGACAATGGCCACCCACGTGGCGGACAACCTGCAATGCACGGCGCTGCTGTTCGGAGCTATTCAGTCCGGGCAGACTCACATGCCGGTTGACGTCCAGGATCTCCTCAAGAGTGCGAGACACGACGCCCGGACACTCACCAACTAGATTTCTTACTGCTCTACTTCAGGACCACATGCGAGGCCTAAACATTGGGGACGTAGCCGTCCAGCGGGTGCAGACGAGTCCGCACTTCATCCGCTCCTAGCGGCTGTATCCCGCCGGCTAACATGGTCTGGGTACCGGGAGGAATCCCGATGGTGGGCCGGCAGCCTTCATCCTCGGTCGGAGGTACTGCTGCCGCCGATGAGTGGGATCAGGCGAGCTTGATCCGACCGGCTAGTGCGGAAATGGAACCGAGGTCGACGAGTGCCGCCACTCTATTGCTAGTACTATTAGTACTTTGTTAGGTGGGAAATCTGTGGTGGCACAGTGGGCAGGTACCGATCCAACGAGCAAGTGCTCCTTGGAGTTCGCACACGATGCCGTAGAGCGTCAGTCCTGCCCAGTCGCTTTTGGGTCGGCGAGCCGGAGGGTGGTGAGGAACAAGTGGGCGGCGGTGACCAGGGTGGCGTGGTGGTGCCAGCCCAGCCAGGAACGGCCCTCGAAATGATCCAGCCCGAGACCGGTTTTCAGTTCCCGGTAGTCGTGCTCGACGCGCCAGCGGATCTTCGCCAGGCGCACCAGTTCGGGCAGCGGGGTGTCCTCGGGGAGCGTGGCGAGCCAGTAGTCGGTCGGCTCGTCGGCTCCGGTGGGCCATTCGGCGAGCAACCAGACCGCGGGCAGGGTGCCGTCCTCTGCGCGGGGGATGTCGCGGTTCGCCGGGCGGATTCGCATGGCGGCGAACCGCGAGCGCATCGCCGCGGTGGGGTTGTTCGGGCTGGTTTTGGTTCCCTGCCGCCAGGTCACGGTGCGCAGGGCTTTACGTCCGGCGGCGAGGACGAGGTCCTTGCAGGTCGTGTGCGGGCCGTAGCGGGGTGTCGGCGGGCGCCCGCGGCCGGTGTAGGCCGCGGTCTGCGGGATGGCGTCGCCGGGATGGGCGCTGGTCGCGCCCTTGACGGCGACGACGTAGTCGATGCCGCGCTCGGTCAGCGCGAGCCGGAAGGCGGTGGCGTCGCCGTAGCCGGCGTCCGCGACCGCCGTCGGCGGGGTGCGGCCCCACTCGATCAGCTCATCGATCATCTCGATCGCCATTTCCCACTTGGGGCGGTGATGCTCGGTGTCGGGGATCGCGGATCGCTGCCGGCGAGCGGTGATCGCCGCGACCGCGTCGGGGTCGGGGGTCGAGCGATCGTCCCAGCTCTCGGGCAGGAACAGCCGCCAGTCCAACGGTGCCGACGCGGCGTCGGAGGCGGCGTGCACACTGACCGCGATCTGGCAGTTGCCGACCTTGCCGAGGGTGCCCGAGTACTGCCGGGCCACGCCCGGCGAGGAATCGCCGTCCTTGGTGAACCCGGTGTCGTCGATGACCCAGGCATCCGGAGCGACCAGATCACACGCCCTGCGGGACAGCGTTTTCCGGACCGGCACCACATCCCACGGCGAGGTGGTCACGAACTGCTGCAACTGTTGATGATCGACCCGCAGCCGCTGCGCCATCGGCTGCATCGACTTCCGCCGGCCGTCGAGCATCAACCCTCGCGCATACAGTCCCGCCTTCTCCCGTTGATCCTTGCGCGCCAGCGACGAGAACACTTCACCGACAAACGTATCCAACTGTTCCCCGACACGGGCGAGAGCGGCTGCATCCATGCCCGGATCCTCTCGAGATTCGAATCGAAACTCGAGCCGACACGCCGAGCTAACAAAGTACTACTATGGCCTAACCGCAATGGGAAGCGACGAAGGAGTCGATGTGACAACGGTAGCGATGCTCGGAGCATTCGACACGAAGGCGTCCGAGTTCGAGTTCCTCAGGGAG
>NZ_JBHWUE010000227.1:0-3412 GCF_042738615.1 Rhodococcus sp. NPDC059968 | reverse complement strand
GACACCGACCTCGGGAATTCACATAACCGCAGGTTGAGCCGCCACATGCGCTGGCACGTCGAGTTCGACTGTGATCGGTAGCCGCAGGGGCGAGAAGCAAATCATCAGTAGTCAAACAAAAATATGGGTTACGGGCGATCAGCGGTGGTACTGTCCGCACTTATATCGCCGACCTGCTGAATGTCCTGGCGGGCACCGGGAGTCCGGTCGCGGCCGCTACGTCTTTGCAGCACGTGCGCAATACCGTTCCGCGTCCGAAAAGTGCGCCGTACTCGAGTGCTGAAACCAACTGCCCTTCATCATGGTTGCGGACGACTCCGGGTTCTCTTCGCTCCCGGGATGCCAGCGATCCGTGCGGTCGCGAGGAGTCGGCCTCGGGCAGGTCGTCGGTCCGAACAGGGCAGCTGCCTTGGGGGCGGTGACCAGTTCTTTTGCAGGCAAGGCGGTCCGGTGGCATCAGCCTTCGTGCC
Organism: Rhodococcus sp. NPDC059968; assembly: GCF_042738615.1. NCBI lineage: Bacteria > Bacillati > Actinomycetota > Actinomycetes > Mycobacteriales > Nocardiaceae > Rhodococcus > Rhodococcus sp. NPDC059968. The sequence goes on along the minus strand of NZ_JBHWUE010000227.1, from coordinate 2,942 downwards.
CACATCGAGTGTGCGTGCGCGGCCCTCGCCGTCGAGGGGGTGAGATCACTCGTGACGGCAGCATCTTCACGTGTTCTCCAATGTCGACAGCGGTATCGTCTGATAGATCACGCCGTTCCGTCGTCGTGGGTTCCACCGACCTCACGCCGACCATTCTGCTGTGGTGGCGGCGGTCATTGGCACCGCCGTCGGCGTATCGACTCGGCTTACTGGATTGATATACGGAAGGGCGGCGCGATGACGGCAGTGGAGATGGGGATTCCCTCTGTGCGGTCGGCCTCACTCGACGGGCGCCCGGACGTCGCGCACCTCGTTGATCGTTTCGGCAGGGTGGCCAGGGACCTACGGGTGTCGATCACGGAGAAGTGCTCGCTGCGGTGCACCTACTGTATGCCCGAGGCGGGCCTGCCCGCGATCCCGGCGGAGCGGTTGCTCACCGCAGGTGAGATCGTTCGGTTGGTCGAGATCGCCGTGCATCGACTCGGGGTGCGTGAGGTGCGGTTCACCGGTGGTGAGCCACTCATGCGCGCGGACCTCGAGTACATTATCGGCGGGTGCGCGGAGAAGGTGCCAGGCATACCGCTGGCGATGACGACGAACGCGGTCGGGCTCGAGCACCGGGTGCGCAGGCTCGTCGACGCCGGCCTGACCCGGATCAACGTCTCCCTCGACACCATCGACCGTGACTACTTCGCGTAGTTGACCCGGCGGGATCGGCTGCCCTCGGTGCTCGCCGGGATCCGTGCCGCCGTCGCCGTCGGGCTCGCCCCGGTGAAGATCAACGCGGTCCTCATGCCGGAGACGCTGAGCGGAGCGCCGGATCTGTTGCAGTGGTGCCTCGACGAGGGCGTGGCGCTGCGGTTCATCGAGGAGATGCCGCTCGACGCCGACCACGAATGGGCGCGGGAGAATATGGTGCCGGCCGACCGACTGCTATCGGTGCTGGGTGCGCGCTTCGATCTCGATGAGATCGGGCGGGACGACCCGTCCGCCCCGGCGGTCCAGTGGCGGGTGGACGGAGGCGCCGCGACGGTGGGGATCATCGCGTCGGTCACGCGGTCGTTCTGCTCCGACTGCGATCGCACCCGGCTCACCGCCGAGGGCACCGTCCGGTCGTGCCTGTTCAGCGACTCCGAGATCGATCTACGCGGTGCGTTGCGGTCCGGGGCGAGTGACGAGGAGTTGGCGCACTTGTGGCGCGGGGCAACGTGGAACAAGTCGGCGGGGCACGGCATCGACGCCGCTGGGTTCGTTCCGCCCGTGCGGAGTATGGGAGCGATCGGTGGTTGACGCGGACTCTGTGGCATCGAATTCGGTCTCCGTCCGGTACTTCGCGACGGCCGACTCCGGATCAGGATCTGTCGGCTTCCAGAACTGAAGCAGGAGTCCGTCGATCGTGTCGGCGGCGGGCAGGGTGACATACGGTGGCCATCCGATGGAGCCGCCAGATGCGGGTCCGCCCGCCAGAGATTGTCAGAGACGATTGATACATGTTCAGTATGTGCCGTTGAAGCGCCGGTCGTGACTGAATGGGGATGCATACTCGAAAAGTGTTTTACCACTGTAGGTTACGTTCGGATTTCTCATTCGGATCCCGGTCAGGTGGAAGCTGTGTGCTCGTGAGATCCTGCGCCGACAGCGATCGGCGGTCGGTGGATCGGACCCGAGAGTAACCGGAGTTCTCCACCGGTACTGCCGCGAAGTGTCTTCATCATTTCGGCGAGAATCGACACTGCGGTTTCCTCGGGTGTCTGCGCGCCCAAGTCGAGCCCGATCGGCGAATGTAGGCGTGCAAGGTCGGCGGTGGAGAGTCCACGCTCGCGCAATGCCTCGACGCGGCGCTCATGGGTAGGCCGACTTCCCATCGCACCGATGTACGCGGCGTGCGAGCGGAGGGCACGCTCGAGGAGGGGAAGATCGAACTTCTCATCGTGGGTGAGCACTGCGATTACCGTCCGCCGGTCAATGGGCGCAGATTCGAGAAATTTGTGCGGCCACATCACCACGATGTCGTCAGCGTCCGGGAACCGGGCTGGGGTTGCGAATACCGGACGCGCATCGATGACAGTTACGTGATAACCCGCGAATGCTCCGAGCCTACAGAGGGCGGCGGCGAAGTCGATGGCTCCGAATATATACATGCGAGGCCGGGGCGCAAAAATCTCCACCATAAGAATGCGGGTCGAATTCGCCTCTCCCGGCACCTCGACTACGTATACAGCGGAGTCTCCTGAATCCAGGCCGCGCTTTACATCTGCAACGTCGTCACGAGCGATGGATAGATCGCCCCACTGCTCATGACGAGAAAGCACGCAGTAATGGGTGGGATATCCCGCGCTAGTGTCGGTGACAACCGCCACCGAGTCTCCCTCACGGATTCGATCCGCGAGTTCGACGAAATGCGGAAAACTCGTACGATCGACGCGCTGGACAAAGACCTCGATGGTTCCACCACAGGTCAAGCCGACACCGAACGCATCATCGTCGGTGACTCGGAAGACGTCTGTCCGACTGCGTCCGTCAGCGAGCACCTCTAGAGCTGTCTCGTACAGGGCGCCCTCCACGCAGCCGCCGGAAACACTGCCGATCACTTCGCCCGACTGGGATACCGCCATGGCCGCGCCGGGCGCGCGGGGTGACGACTTCCAAGTGCGCACTATGGTGGCAAGCGCGAACGGCACGTCGCGGTCGTACCAGGCTGTCAGCCCGGCCAAGATGTCGCGCATCGTTTGTTCTCCTCGGGTGTCTGTTGGCTGAGTACTGCATGGCTGCGGCACGCCTCGTCGAGCACCTTGCCGTACATGATGCCTCGACCGAGCCATACTCGTCCAATGACGGACGAAATTCGACGTCTTCCGGATATTTGCCAATGCCTCGCATCGTCTGCTCAGCGGCATTCGACGCCAACTACCAGGCATCTCCGACTTTCTGGGGCTTGTGTT
>NZ_JBHWUE010000226.1:0-3429 GCF_042738615.1 Rhodococcus sp. NPDC059968 | reverse complement strand
ATCTGACCCTAGAGAAGTCTTATTCTTCCACTACGGCAGGGCATTTCGCCCTTATGACACTCTCAGGCGCTCATCCGAATCGGTGTTTCCAGGCTTAGGCGACGTCACGGTTCTGATCAACAACGCTGGCGTGCTCGATCCAGGTCACGACATCAGCGAAACCAGCGTAGAGAATTTCGAGCGCCACTACCGCGTCAACCAGCTCGGCGTATTCCTCGGAATGCGCACAGTGGCGGCAGATATGAAGCAAAGGGGCTCGGGCTCGATCATCAACCTGTCCTCCATCGGCGGTCACCGCGGTTACGCGAATCAGATTGGCTATTCGACGACTAAGTGGGCGGTACGCGGCATGACAAAATGCGCTGCGGTCGAATTGGGACCGTATGGGGTGCGCGTAAACTCCGTTGCGCCCGGATTCATCAGCACCACGATGATCGACGTCATGCCAGACGAGCAAATCGATGCGGTCACCCGTGCCACACCGTTGCGGCGGCGTGGCACGGCCGACGAGATCGCGCGGGCAGTTCTGTTTCTCGCATCCTCGGAATGTTCGTTCATGAATGGCACCGAACTGGTCGTTGATGGAGGTTTGTCGCTCTAGCTGTATGAAGCCGCATGACAGTTCTATTGTTAGCGAACAATGACCTCGGTCACGATACAGAGACTCGGGTGCCCTCAACCCGAGCGGCATATGCACAGCGGTGGTCGGGGACATGTAGCGGCGCCGTCACTGCTGTGTTCCGGTCGCGACGATGCCGTCGCCGCAGCTACTGGGTCTCGTAGCCGGAGCCAGCGCTAAGCCTGAATCCGTGGATCGCTGATTTCGGTCGGATTCGTTTGTGATGCGCACAGGTGATGCTGTTCGGGGTGTAGTTGATCTGCTGACCTGGTTGTCAGCTCATCCACGTTCGTTGTGTTCCTGGGGTTGGGGCCGGTGCGGCCGGTGTGTCGAGGGTCAGGCTGCTTGGGGTGGCGTGTAGTCGATGGTGTTGTCCCAGAGGGATGTCCAGTGCGCTTGTCGTGGCCAGTGAGCTGGCAGGTGGAGCACGGGTTTGCGTGCGGGCCGGGCGAATCGGGCGGGAACGTTGACCAGGTGCCGGCGCAGGCTGGCGCCGCGGGCGACGGCGTGGTGTCCGCCGGCGAGAGTGCCGGCGGCGCGCAACAGATTGTGGGTGATCGCGGCGCAGAGCACCCAGGCGCTGTTCGCGCCGAACCGTCCCGACGGGATGTGCGCGAGGGGTCCGTCGATCAGGTCCGCGAACACCGTTTCCATGATCGCGTGCTTGCGGTGGGTGATATCTGCCTCGACGGTCGACAGATCGGAATTGGTGAAGAACGGGTGGTAGCGCCACACCGGGACGCCCCCAAGCACTGCGTGCAGGGAGGGACCCCCACGCATCCGGGTAATTCGCGTCCTTGACCCGGCGCACGATCAGGCGGGCGGTGACCCGGTGGCGGCCGGAGAACGCGGTGTACGAGGTCTCGGCGACCTCGGCGTCGGAGATCAGCTCCCCGGTCTCGGGGTCGATAACCGCACCTTCGGTAGTGCACCGGCATCCACTTGTGCTCGTCGATGCCGTCGATGGCCCGGGTGATCCGCGGATTACGGGTCATCACCAGGGAGAACTCGATACCCGCGGCGACCGCGGCGCCGATAACGGCCTTGTTCCCGAACGCCGAATCACCGCGGACCATGATCTTGCCGTGCGCCCCGCAGGCGCGGGCGGTGGTGATCGCCGAACGCAGCTGGGAGGCGGCGCCGCGGCCGGATCCCGTCTTGCCGGCCCGCAGCCGCATCTCGGTGATCACCGGCGCCGCCTGCGCGGTGGACAGGGTCGTGACCAGCGGCGACAGTCCCTTGCGGAGCAGGGCGCGGCCGGCGATCTTCGCATGCCCGTAGGACGCTCCTTGTTTCTGGTGTCCGTAGACCGGGCGCAACAGCGAGTCGATGTCGAGGAACGCCCGCTCGGCGATGCCGGGCAGCAGCGGGGTGCGGGCGGCGAGGGCGATCAGGTGTCGGCGCAGCACCGACCCGAGTTGGAGGCTGTGCCCGAAGGTGAACTCGCGCAAGAATATCCCCAGTGTCGACGGCGCGTACACCTGATCGAACAGGGCGGGCATCCCACCGGCCCGGAGCAGGTTCATGTCGTCGATGACGTCCGCTCCGGTGCACATTCCGGCGATGATCGAGGTCAATTTCCCGACCGGGTTCACCGCACCCGAGGCCACCCGTGTGGAGTCGAGGCGGACATGAGTGTCGATCAACTCCGACAGTCCTGCCTGTTCGGCCAGTTCCAGCACCGGAACCAGACCGGCAGACGACACGAGATTGCGTTCGTCGAACACAGCGGATTCGGCCGTGAACGTGTGCGATGATTGCACTGAAAGTGCCCTTCCGTATGTGGACAGTTGTGACGTGAGAATCTTGATTGTCTCACTACGGGAGGCACTTTCACTGTTCACTCGCCGACGATCCCGCTACACCCTCCACGGATTCAGGCTTAGATACTGCGGACGTGCGGACCATGAGAGGGTCACGTCTCTTCACGGAACACATTCCGACTGTCGATGCGACTTCGGTTAGGCGAATGAAGGACGCTGGAGCCCATTCCCATAGGAAAAACGAATGTTCCGGAGTTCTCGTACCGGACCGAAACAGACAACCTGGTCTCAGGAAAAACATTGAACCCGTACAACGTTGATCGTACATTGGGTGGCTCCAGCGGTGGGGAGGCAGCCGCCATAGCCACGGGAATGTCTCCTATTGGGCTGGGTAGTGATGTGGCGATCTCAGTTCGCGGCCCCCACTGCACCGCCGCAGGGAGCCGATCAGTCACAAGCGGTGAACCCACCGAGCGGATGATCCGGCAAGCCGCCTTCAGCATGGTCTGCACCACCACCCCGGAAATCAAGTCCCGCATCCTGACCGCACGCACTCCCTAGTGGAACCGCCGACCGAGACGCATGACGGCGAACCCAAACCCGACTACTCACACCCTCACTCCCATCGCAAGCCTCCGCGTCTCGCTCCACCGGAACCGGCGATCAGACGGATCTGATCAGTCAGCAGAACAGCGCCCGAACCAGAAGAATCGTCCGCCAGGTCGCCGCCCACCGTGATGCACGGTGCATCACCCCAACCCGCCGTCAGTGCTATCTACCCCGGGACGACCAGTTCGCGCATCGGCGACTTAGCGAATCTCGGCCAGTTATGCTGGCGCCCTCGAAGGCATCGACGTCGCCCCCACCGGAACTTCAGGCGGCCGCAGGGAACCTCATCGACTTTGCCTCGAAGTCGTCGTCAAACCAGGATCGAAGTCTCCGATACTCCACACTCAGTCCGATCCCTGCCTGACGCCAAAGCCGGTGTCTCACCACCGGGCTGGCAGCCAACGTCCCGACCGGGTGTGGGAAACGGAAGTGGTGCGA
>NZ_JBHWUE010000225.1:0-3445 GCF_042738615.1 Rhodococcus sp. NPDC059968 | reverse complement strand
ACGGTCAGGTAGCCAGAACAACCACAACCGAAAACAACGAACCCCCAGCTCAACCGGGGGTTCGCTCGTTCTCATAGCAGTAACTTCGGACTAGGGGCACCGGCAAGAACCCCTCTTCCTCCATCCGCTCGAGCTGGAGTATCAACCCGTCGTAGAAGCCCGCCGTGTCTAATAGCGCCACCGGTTTGTCGAGCAGTCCGTGCTTCCTCAACTCCAGGATCTCAGTCGCCTCGTCCAGCGTGCCCAGGCCGCCGACCATCACCACGACGGCATCCGCTCTGGCGAGCAGCAGCGCCTTGCGTTCGGCGAGATCTTTGGCGATCACCATCTCGTCGGCGTCCTTCCGTGCAAAGTGTCGGAGAAAGTCGACCGAGATCCCGACGAGCCGCCCTCCCGTCTCCCGTACTCCGTCGGCGACAACCTTCATCAGCCCGGTATCGGATCCGCCCCATACCAGGGTATGGCCGCCCTCTCCGATGAGTTCTGCGAACTCGCGAGCCGGTCGGGTATAGCGCTCGTCGAGGTCGGCGGAGGAGAGGAAGACGCAAATGTTCATTGTTGAACTATAAGGTTCTGATAAGAGGCCAGCGATTCGCGATGCTGAAGGTGTAAGGGGGACAATAGCGAACGCGCCCTGATCGTCGCGGCCGGGCGCGCCGTCACGGTCGAGCAAGTGCGTGTGGTCCGCCATTGGTCATTCCGATCAGGCCGGTGAGTCCGGCCATCGGCAGCCGTCTCCGGAGGTTGATGTGGTCCGGCAGGAGACCCTTGCTGATCGCAATATTGGCCGAGGGTGAGCCTCGAGTTGGGTGATGGCATGTCCCGGCGGTGCGGAGTCGGCGCTTTTCATGGCGTTTATCGGTACCTAAATGGGAAACATGATCAGTCTTGAATTATGTTGCACAGCAAAGGTGTTCGATACGCACGTGTTTGGTTGGCCAGCTCGAACTCGCCTCGGCGAATCCAGGACCTCGATAGCCGGAACGCCACTTTCACACAAGAAGGTCTGTCGTGCTGCTCTGCTGCTTGTCAAACGGCCGACGGCACACGAATGCGATCCTCGGGTGTCGATGAGGTGATCCGGAACCACGAGCGGGGCTACCGAGCCCAGTTGGCTGTTGCGCTCAGCTGACGGTGCGGGCTCCACCATCCTACGTTGGGGTCCGTTATCTAACTCAGTACCGGCCTGATCCGATGAGTCCACGTTCGCGGAACGCTCCCCCGCGACCTGGAACGCGCGAATTCGCGGCGGACCGGCGTGTGGTGATCGCCCGCACCCGGGTGAGGCTCCGACGCCAGCACACTCAGCCGTCGGCCGCGATGCTGAGGTCGGCGCCTTCTTCCTGCTCGGCGACCCGATGCTGGCAGTTCGAATCTATTGACTCGAAAGTGTGTTCGAACTATGATTGAAACATGGGGCTCGGGGGAGATATCCAGGGGGCGTTGTCGGACGAGATTCTGGCGACCGCGGTCGGTGATGCGTGGCGTCTGGCCGAGGCGGAGCTGCTCGAATCGGTCGTTCGCATCTCGGAAGAGATTCAGAGACTCGAGGCCCTGCGCGTCAGGCTCGTCGGTGCCGTCGACTACCGCTGCAAGGTCGACGTGCTGGGATTTCCGAACGCCAAGATGTGGCTGGCCTCCAAGACACTGCTCGAGGTGGGTGCGGCGGGGCGAATCGTGCTGTTGGGCCGAGGTTTGCGTTTCCAACCGGAAATAGCGGACGAGTACTACGACACCAACATTTCGGCGGATCACGCAGCGCTGATCATGAAGTTCTGCGAACGACCACCCAAGGGCATGCCGCTCGAAGCGATGGACGACTGCCGAAATGCGTTGCTGTTCGCCGCAACCGGTCCCACCGCCAACACGGACGCAGTGCGCGCCGTCATCGCCCGACTGGAACGCGCCTTCGAATCCGACGACCCGCCGCCCAGCGAAGACACCGAACTCAACGAGTTCCACGCCTCCAAGACACTCAACGGACGCGTCGCCGTCAAAGGCGACCTGGATGCCGTTACCGGCGAAATGCTGCTCTCGGCCCTTTCCGGACTCTCCAAGCCGCGGCCCGCGCAGGACGGAACCAAAGACAATCGCACGCCCGGACAGCGACGGGCCGACGGATTCACCGAACTCCTGCGCCGCTATCTCGACTCCGGGATCGCCGGCGAAGAAGGCGGCGAACGGCCACACGTCTCACTCCATGTCAACGTGAAAGATCTCGCCGAGCACGCCGACTGCAGCGCGCGAGAACAGCGCGATGCCTCCGCAACTGACGAGTCGCTCTTCGCCGTCGATGGGGTGGCGTGGACCGAGTGGATGGGGCCGCTGAGTATCAAAGCAGCCCGGCTCCTCAGCTGCGATTCGATCTACACGCCGATCGTGCTCGACGAGAGCGGGGCGCCACTCGACCTCGGCATTTCGACTCGAACCGTCACCAAGAGGCAGCGAAAAGCGTTGGTGGCGAGAGATCGAGGATGCGCATTCCCCGGGTGTGGTGCGCCGCCATCGTGGTGCGAGGGCCACCACATCATCCACTGGTCCGCCGGGGGGCCATCCGACATGGGCAACCTCGTACTGCTCTGCGGATTCCACCACCGACTGCTCCACCACAGTGACTGGGAAATGGAAATGGGAGCCGACCGGCACCCCACGTTCATCCCGCCGCGGCAGGTTGACTGGGAACGGAAGCCGATACCGGCGCACAACCGGGCTCGGCCGCGAGCGTCCTGACCCGACGCATCACGCACGTTGCCGACTCTGCAACTGGACGATTCCTGTTGCCGAGCCGGCATGTCGTCGTAGCAGGTCTGCCCGTCTCATCTGTGGGAATTGTTGCCGCGGTGGACTTCTCTAGACAGGCTCGTTGAGCGATACCGAGGGCGTCTAAGCCTAGATCCACCGATCGACTGATGTATTCGTGCTGAGTTTCGTTGTGCGGCAGCGAGGAGGTTACGGGCGTGGGTGATCGTCCGACCTGCGTGTCGGGTTGTTCCACTGAGGCTTTCGCGTCGAGGGCGGGCAGGTGTCGCGGGTGTTAGACGATGATCGGGTGATTGCGGCCGAATGTTCTGTCGAACAAGGTGTGCCACGCTGTTTCCCACGGCCAGTCGGTCGGTAGGTGCAGCGTCAACCGTCGGGCCGAAGAGGCGATGCGCGCGGGGACCGACACAATGGTGCGGCGGAGGGTGCCGGTGGTCGCTTTCGTCAGCTTCGGGTCAGCCGTGAGGGTGCCGGCGGCACGGGTGAGATTGAATGCCATCACCGCGCAGACGAGCCAGGCGGCGTTCGCCGAAAACGAGTTCGACGGCAGATGGGCGAGTGCGGAGTTCTTCAGGTCCGCGTGCACCTGCTCGATGACGGCGTGCTGACGGTGGGTCTTGTCGGCGGCGACGGTACCGACCTCGTCGGGGTCGGTGGTGGTGAAGAAGGCGTGGAACCGCCACAC
>NZ_JBHWUE010000224.1:0-3457 GCF_042738615.1 Rhodococcus sp. NPDC059968 | reverse complement strand
ACCTCCAAGTCAAAATCCGCGGCCACCGCATCGAACTCGGCGAAATCGAAGCCACCCTCACCACCCACCCCGACATCACCCACGCCGCGGTGGCGATACGCAATGGCACAGTCACCGAGCAACTGGTGGCCTACGTGGTGCCGACCCCGGGCGCCCACGTCGACCCCGAGACGCTCGCCGCGACGGTCGGAGCGTGCCTGCCCGATTTTATGGTGCCGTCGGTGTTCGTGACCCTCGATCGGATGCCAGTGAGCATGAACGGCAAGATCGACCGGCGAGCACTACCCGCACCAGCGTCGGTGAAGCGGCAGTTCCGGGCGCCGGTCACCCCCATCCAACAGACAATCGCCGACGTCTTCGCCGACGTCCTCGGCGTCGACCGCGTCGGGGTTGACGAGTCGTTCTTCGCTCTCGGCGGCGACAGCATCGTCGCTATTCAGCTGGTGTCGCGCGCGAAAGCCCGGGGCGTGGTGTTCTCCTCACGTGATGTTTTCGAGCGCAGGACTGTTGGCGGCTTGGCGGAAGTCGCGCAGCTTCCCGAGGACTCCGGACCGCCGGTCGTGCTCGCGGAGTTGCCGGGTGGCGGTGTCGGGTGGATGCCGCTGACCCCGGTCGCGCGGGCGCTGATTGAGCGGGGTGGTGGCTTCGGTCGATTCTCGCAACACATGTTGGTGGAGTTGCCGCCCGGAATAGAGCGCGGTGGGTTGGTGGCGACAGCCGAGGCCGTGCTCGATCACCACGACATTTTCCGCTCACGACTTGTTGGCGACGAGCGCGGGTGGGGTCTCGAAGTCGGCGGGTCCGATGCCGTCGATGTGGACGGCCTTGTTCGTCGGGTGGAGGTCACCGCCGACCTCGACGAGGAAGCCGCGGTGGCGTTGGCGTCGGCGCAATTGGATGCGGCCTTGGGGCGGTTGGCGCCGACGACGGGCGTGATGGTGCAGTTCGTGTGGCTCGATTTCCGGTCGGCATGCAGCGCCCCGCAGCGGCCGGGCTGGTTGCTGATCGTCGCGCACCACCTGGTGATCGACGGGGTGTCGTGGCGGATAATCCTGCCGGACTTGGCCTCCGCATGGGCGCAGGTGTCCGCTGGGCATATCCCGGTGTTGGATTCCGTCGGAACGTCGATGCGTCGGTGGGCGCATGCGTTGGTCGAGGAGGCGTCGGCCCCGGCGCGGCTGGCGGAGTTGCCGATGTGGCAGGCGCTGTTGCAGGCGTCCGACCCGGTATTGGGGCTCCGCCCGTTCAACGCGGCTATCGATGAGGGATCCACCCTCGACCGGGTCGAGGTGAGCGTGCCGGCGCCGGTGACGGCGTCATTACTGACGACCTTGCCGACACTGTTCCACGGCGGCGTCGAGGATGGACTGCTGGCGGCATTGGCGTTGGCCGTCTGTCGGTGGCGGCGCGCGCGAAAGGTCTTCGAATCCTCGACGCTGATCCAATTCGAGGGACACGGCCGTCAGGAGCAGATTGCCGCGGGAGCGGATCTGTCTCGGACGGTGGGATGGTTCACCAGTGTGTTTCCGATGCGTCTGGATATCGGGGCCGCTGACCTCGACGAGGCCTTCGCCGGTGGCGCCGCGGCCGGCGTGGTGGTCAAGTCGATCAAGGAGCAGCTGAGGTCGCTGCCAGACAGGGGAATCGGCTTCGGGCTCCTGCGCTACCTGAATCGGGAGACTGCCAAGCAGTTGCGGTCGCTGCCCGTCGGCCAAATCAGCTTCAACTACCTTGGCCGGGTGTCTTTTGGTGTACCGAACGAGGTGCTGGGGGCAGAGTGGTCACCGTGTTGCCATCTCGGCGACATCGCCGCTCCGAGAGATCCCGACATGCCGGCGAACGGGGTTGTCGACATCGATGCGATCGTCACCGACGGCAGCGAGGGTCCGGTGCTGGGCGCCGCGTTCACGTTCCCGACGGGTGCAATCGGGCGGTCCGATGTGCAGGACTTGGCGGAAGAATGGTGTGCGGCGCTCGCCGCGCTCGCCACCCATGCGCAGACCCCCGACGCCGGCGGGCTGACACCGTCGGATCTGCCGTTGATCACCGCACGTCAATCGGACATCGACCGTTGGGAAGCAGCGTATCCGGCGGTCACGGACGTGTGGCCCTTGACGCCGCTGCAGTCGGGTTTGCTGTTCCATGCTCTGCTGGCCGCGTCGTCGGTCGACGTGTACTCGATGCAGGTCGTATTCACCCTCACCGGCCAGGTGGACGCCGCGCGGTTGCATGCGACGGCGCAGGCGGTACTGGATCGGCATCCGAATCTGCGGGTGGCGTTCGTCGGGGGCGCCGACGGCATACCAGTGCAGCTGGTACTCGATAAGTTGCCGGTGCCGTGGCGCGAGGTCGATCTACGCGGAGTCGACGACGCCGCTCGCCCGGACGCGTTGACGCGGCTGCTGGCCGAGGACCAGGCCAGGCATTTCGACATGACCGCACCGCCGTTGATCCGGTTCACGCTGGTCACGGTAGCCGAGGACCGGTACGAGCTGGTCGTCGCCAACCACCACATCGTGCTCGACGGGTGGTCCATGCCACTGCTGATGGCGGACATGCTCGCGCTCTATGCCGTCGGCGGCGAGGCGTCGGCGTTGCCTCCGGCTCACCCGTATCGCAGTTATCTGGAGTGGCGCGCCGAACAGGACGAGGCGGCGTCGCGGCGGGCGTGGGCGGCGGCGCTCGCGGGTGTCGAGGGCCCGACTCTGCTCGCCCCGGCCGACCCGGGCCGAGAGATCTCCTCGCGGGCGGGTGAAGTAGCCGCCGATCTCGGCGAGCAAAGGACACGTGCCCTGTCCGAGTTGGCTGCCCGGCTCGATGTCACCGTCAACACGGTGATGCAGGCGGCCTGGGGAATTCTGATGATGCGGATGACCGGCCGCGACGACACGGTCTTCGGCGGCACCGTGTCAGGACGGCCACCTCAGCTCGCGGGCGTGGAATCGATGATCGGGCTGTTCATCAACACGGTGCCGGTTCGGGTGCGGGCGGATCCGGACGAGTCGATCACCCGACTGCTGAGGCGGATGCACGGTGAACAGGCCGACCTGCTCGACCACCACTATCTGGGGCTCACGGAGATTCAGCAGTCGGCCGGGACAGCCGACGTCCTGTTCGACACGCTGACGGTGTTCGAGTCATACCCGGTCGAGAGGGCCGCACTGGCCGAACAGGCCGCCGCGATCGAGGGCATGACGCTGGCTGATGTCAGCGCCAACGACAACACCCACTACCCCCTCGCCCTGGGAATCACCGTCGACACCCAGATCCGCCTTAGCCTGAAGTACCTCCAAGATCTGTTCGACGAACCATATGTCGAGGCCATGCTGGACCGATACCTGCGTGTTCTCGGAGCCATGATGGCCGATGCGGGGTGTCGGGTCGGTGACCTCGACATCCTCGACACCGACGAACGACGGAACCTGCTCGACCGCACCGGCGGCCCCGAACACCCCGC
>NZ_JBHWUE010000223.1:0-3594 GCF_042738615.1 Rhodococcus sp. NPDC059968 | reverse complement strand
CCGAACACGGTGGCTCCGGCGTCGGCGAGACGCTTGGCGGTGGCGGCGCCGAGGCCCGAGGCTGCTCCGGTGACCAGTGCGGCGGTTCCCTGAATATTCATGTTCGAGCCTTTCGCTGAGGGGACGTATGTCTCTACTTCTTCGGGACGCGGATAATCAGGGCGTCGCCCTGCCCGCCTCCACCACACAGGGCAGCAGCCCCGACACCACCGCCGCGGCGCTGCAACTCCAAAGCCAGATGCAGGGTGATCCGCGCCCCGGACATGCCCAGCGGATGGCCCAGTGCAATTGCTCCGCCATTGACGTTGACCCGCGCCGGATCCAACCCGAGCTCGCGCGTCGAGGCGATTCCCACCGCCGCGAAGGCCTCGTTGATCTCCACCAGGTCCAAATCTTCCGGAGAGATGTCCTCCCTCGCGCACGCCTTGGCGATCGCCCGTGCGGGCTGTGACTGCAAGGTCGAATCGGGACCTGCAACGACGCCGTGTGCCCCGATTTCGGCGATCCATGCCAGCCCGAGCTCCTGTGCTTTGGCCTTACTCATCACCACGACCGCGGCCGCACCATCGGAAATCTGTGACGCGGACCCGGCGGTGATTGTCCCGTCCACACTGAACGCCGGTCTCAGCTTCGCCAGCGACTCCACGGTGGTATCTGCGCGAATCCCCTCGTCCTGCGCGAGTTCCACCGCCCCTCCACGCCGCTGCGGAACTGCTACCGTCACCACTTCGTCGTCGAACCGCCCGTCTTTCCACGCCCGCGCCGCATTCTGATGCGACGCCGCCGCGAACGCGTCCTGCTCGGAGCGCGAGATTCGATGATCGGCCTCCCCGTTCTTCACCTCGGCCAGATTCCCCATCGGCTGATCTGTGAAGATGTCGTACAGCCCGTCGAATGCCATGGAATCGCGCATCGTCACGTCGCCGTACTTGAAGCCCACCCGCGATCGTTCCAGCAGATGCGGAACCTGTGACATGGACTCCTGGCCACCCGCGACGATCACCTCGAACTCCCCGGCACGGATCAACTGATCCGCCAACGCGATCGCGTCGATGCCCGACAAACAGACCTTGTTGACTGTCAGAGCCGGCACGTCCATCGGGATTCCGGCCGCGACCGCCGCCTGCCTGGCCGGAATCTGGCCGGCGCCTGCTGTGAGCACTTGACCCATGATCACGTACTCGACCAGCGCGGCGGGCACTCCAGATTTGTCCAGGGCTCCCCGAATCGCGACGCCACCGAGGTCGGAACCCGACAGATCCCGCAAAGCCCCCATAAACCGACCCATAGGGGTCCGGGCGCCGGCAACAATCACCGAAGTAGTCATCAGCTTTCCTAACTTGCCCACCGCGCCCACTCCAGAGGGGTGCCGGTGAACGCTAGACGGAATTCAATCGTGTGTGGCGAGGGCGCCCCTCGACAGACGGCGCGCAACGACGGGTAGATCGTGAACTAGACATGCCGCGGAAGCAAGTCCTTCACACCACGAACCACCGAGTTCGTTCCTGTGGCACGCCCACGTAAAGCGCAGTGCCACAGAGTAGTTCTTCACCGGAATCAGGCGCGGATCGGACAGCAGTGGCTCGTGGAGCGTCACCGAGAATTGACCATACAATAGTCGAGCGCGGCGAACGCAGAACGCACATTTCCGCGACAGGATTCCGACATTCGGTCACTTGAGGCGTCATGTCGAGCGGCCCCACATTGAGGTGAAGGTACACCGCGTGTGCGGCGATTCGATACCGACACTGCAGCCTGCCTGTCGCTGGAGGCCGCCGGCGATGCTCGAGGCGCACCGGTGGCTCGAATCGGGCGTCTCTGCGGTCATGTTGATCAGATTCGCGAGCTTGCTGATCAACGCCCAATACTGCCGAAATGTGTTGACATCTGGTCGGACCGCGACTGCGATGTTGGCAGTTCCAGGCGCACGTGTAAACTTTCCAATGAAACTACTTAGCAGTGAATAGTCCCGAGCTGATCAATTCAAGTGACAATGGGGTGTGGGATGGGCGTCGAAGCACCATCGATTCGGGACGTGGCTGGAGATGACGGCGTCGATCGCATCGAGCAGGCGTGGGTACGTGAACGGCCGGATATCAACGTCAGTTCAGTGGGCATCGTTTCGAGGATCTGGCGCATTGCGCGATACCTGGAACGCGAACGCAGTCAACGCCTGGTAGAGCTGGGAACCGATCCTGCGACACTCGACCTCTTGGCAATGCTGCGGCGCTCCGGCAAACCGTATCGGATGACGGCCGGGCAACTAACCGAGGCCGCGCTGATAACCCCGGCTGGAATTTCGAACCGCCTGGACAAACTCGAACGCAGCGGTCTGCTCAAACGGAGCTTTCACCCACAAGACCGTCGTCGAGTCGACGTGCAATTGACCAAAAAGGGAGTCCAACTCATCGACGAGGTCGCCTCCGACATCCTGGGCCACGAGTCGCAACTCCTCGCGTTTGTCACCGAAGACGATGATACGGAGCTTCGCAGGCTCCTCAAACTCCTCCTCGCCCACTTCGAGGACCCGGGCCGTGGCTAGCTGAGACCGGAAAGCCCGACGGCCGTCCACCAGTTGGCGGATTGCCGATGTGTCCGGGGTAAAGGCTCTCGAATCTGCGTGGACCTCGCGCTCTCGAAGTTGATGGTGCGAATCGAGTGGCTCTGCGCGGTACCAGTTTTCGTGACTGGTGGGCCGAGTGGAGCGCGCCGGCTACTGCGCATCGGTGACGTACGCGCTGCAGGCGTCCGAACTCTGGCCCGGGGGACGAACTTCTTCTCGCGATGGGCGTAATCACGCATGCTCACGAGGCGTGGCTCGATCGCCACGGCGGTTCGTCGCCCGTGAACTGATTTCATCCAGGAAGATCAGGTCCACCCACCCAGATTGTCCTTGCAGTGGCGCTCTCGCAAATCTCCCACCGCCCGGACGGCGACTCCCGGTGCTGTCGGCACGCCCGTCGACGCCTACGGACAGGACTGTGGTCCCCGCCGCACGCAGACACCCTTGCTCTCTGTACTTGGTCGTGCCGCTGCGCCCTGCCGACTTCACCGCAGGGGCTGCACCCCCGCTCCGCACAAACAGCCCCGGCCCCGACCTTTCCAAGTTCGTGGACGCGGGTTTGGAACTTCCTCGTGGCCTCCATATCGCAGCCACGAGTGCGCGCTGCCCCGCGCTGTCCCGAGACCTCTTCCGCGGATCCCGTCGCCTCGATCGGCGCATGCCCCCGGCGCCGTGATCGCGACGCGATCTCCAGCTCGCCATCGGCATTCGGCCTGACGACCAACTCGGGTGAGTGATCACCTCCGGCACCTCCACGCAGGGCGATCCTGCGAAAGACCGGCAGATAACTGCGCATGCAACTATTCACTGATGAAAAGAAATTTACCCAAACAATTGACTCATGAAAGAAATGTCAATACTATGCGGTGAGGCGGGCCACACTGCAACGAGATCTGGCTGTAGGCCTCGCGAAACCTCGGATTACTTCTCTCGACAGAAAGGTGCCCTTCATGAGCGGCCCCATGACCGGAATCAAGATCGTCGACCTGTGCTCGATGATGTCGGGCCCCTGGGCCACGGACATCCTCGGC
>NZ_JBHWUE010000222.1:0-3749 GCF_042738615.1 Rhodococcus sp. NPDC059968 | reverse complement strand
GTCTGTGTCCCGTAAGTGGGCGCGGTGGCACCGGCGGGCGGGGGGCAGTGCCCGCAGCCGGCCTCGCTCACAACCAGCCGCGGCGTTTGAAGATCGTGTACAGGCCGGCGCAGGTGAGCATCATCAGCGACAGGGCGAACGGATACCCACCGGCCCAGTGCAGTTCGGGCATGTGGTCGAAGTTCATGCCGTAGACCGTCCCGATCAGGGTGGGCGCGAAGAGGATCGCCGCCCACGCCGACACCTTCTTGATCTCCTCGTTCTGCGCATAGCTGGCCTGGGTCAGGTTGCGCATCTCCTCGTTCTGCTCCTGCGACACCAGGGTGGCGTTGACGGTGAGGATGTTCCCGAGCAGCTGGCGGAAATTGTCCGCGCGCTCCACGACCACCGTGGCGTGGTCGGTGACGTCACGCAGGTACCGCTGCAATTCCTCGTCGGTGTTGTACTTCTCGAATCCCGCCGACAATCCGCGCAGCATCCCGAGTAGCGGCCTTGTGGCCCTCTGGAATTCGATGACCTCGCGGGTGAGTTCGTAGATGCGCCGCGACACCCCGGGCGCTCCGCTGAACACCTCGGTCTCGATCTCGTCGATGTCGTTCTGCAGTCCGGCCACCACCGGCGCATACCCGTCGACCACGGCGTCGAGGATGGCGTAGAGGACGGCCTCGGGTCCGAGCCGGAGCAGGTCCGGGTTGCTCTCCATCCGCCGGCGGACCGCCGACAGGTCGGGGGATTCGCTGTGCCGGACCGTGAGCACGAACGTCGGACCGCAGAAGACGTGCAGCTCACCGAATTCGACGCGCTCGGTCTCGTCGCAGTAGCGCGCGGCGCGCAGGACCACGAACAATGTCTTGCCGTAACGCTCCAGCTTGGGCCGCTGGTGGGCGACGATCGCGTCTTCGACGGCCAGCTCGTGCAGGTCGAATTGCTTTGCTGCCGCGTACAACTGGGCGTCGTTCGGGCGGTACATCCCGATCCACGCCATCGACGACGCATCCGGCAGGCTCGCGAGTGCCTCCGACAGTGTGGCCGGGGTGGCTGTCTTCCGGCCGTCGCGGTAGACGGCGCTGTTGACCACCGTTTCCTCGGCAGGCGTCGGTTCGACGGGCCTGCGGGTCGCCACGTGACCGGCGTCGGCATCGGACAGACCGGCGGAACGGCTGGGGAGGAGGGAACGGATCGGACGCAGCTGAGGCATGACACGGGGCTTTCGAGGGAAAGTGGGCAGCGCGGAACGGCGCTGAGGAACACGGACCGTGAAACCGCGCACCTACCGGTGGAACGGTTTCAGTTGGTACTCGGAGGTTGGCTTCTCATCGGATGCCACACCTCCTTGCTCTCTCGAAAAGGCAGTTCACGACCCCGGTGAACTGCAGACCGGAGGACACGATACCCCCGGCGACCGGCCACGACAACCTGGGATCCCCGCCGTGTCGGTCCCGGATCCGACGCCTGCCGCGGCAGATACTGGGCGGGCACCGAATCACCACCGAGAGGCCCCCATGACCAGCTGGTCGGACAGACCGATCTGCGCGTTCGACCTGGAGACGACGGGGCCCGACCCCACCGATGCCCGCATCGTCTCCGCGTGTATCGCCATCGTCGACGCTCACCACTTCGAGTCGCGAACCTGGCTACTCGACCCGGAGGTCGCCATCCCGCAGGGCGCGTCGGACGTGCACGGAATCTCCACGGAGTACGCCCGGGCCCACGGGCAGGACTACGCCACCGGGTACGGGGAGATCCGCGAGGCCCTGCACGACGCGTGGACCCGCGACCATGCCGTCGTCGCGTTCAACGCCTCCTACGACCTGACCGTCATGCACACCGAGGGTCTGCGCCTCGGGCTTCAACTGTTGCCGATATATCTAACACTAGTAACTAGTTACTGCAATAGGTTCTGACACTGTCCGCCGGTGTGAATTGGTGAGGCCGCGGAATACTTGGGCACGTCGGTGGTTGGGGTTCGCGAGGCGGCATCGGAGGGCCGGTTGCCTTCTCGGCGCACCGGTTCGGGTCACCGAATTCTTGACCGCGCGGACCTCGACTCCTATAGGCGCAGGCCTGCATCGGTGTGTGCGGAGGGCGACTCTCGAGCGGGTGGAGGCAGTGTATTGCCGGTTGGCGGGCTCGACAGGGCAAGAGGCGTCGCCAGCCGATCGGGAAAAGATGTTGCAGGAGAGCGCTACTGGTGAGATGAAGCGAGGGTCCGCAAGGATCGCGGTTCGAGTCGGCGGGGGCAGCGGGCGGGGTTGGGCCGATGCTCGACGCCGCGGCCGAGGGTCGGTTCACGGTGGTGCTGGTGGTGTGGCGAGATCGATTGGCCCGGTCGTACGGTGGCGCGGATCGAGCGGTTCTTGTCGGAGGTCGGCGTTACAGTCGAGGTCCTGCGAGACAAGGGGCGGCACATCGCTGGTGGAGGAGTTGATGGATGACGTCATGGCACGGCTGGCATCGTTGTCCGGCCGGTTGTATCGGCGGCGGTCGACACAGAAATACCACCGGCTTCGGGGCGATGCCGCGGCACGGTTGGGAACGGGGTAACCGGTGAGCTTCTGGGGCGATCGCGGGTTTTCTCGGGGAACGGATGAGACCCGGTCAGTTCGGCTGTACCTGGTTCCTGGTCGGCCGGCATGACCGAGCCGGGATCGGCAGTGCCACGGCAGTTCGCGTTCACCACCCGCGCCCATGCGGCGGTCGACGACGCGACCGGCGAGCCGATCGGACTCGACGACGTCGACACCCGGGTGGGGTGGCTCCTGAACCTGGTCACCGCGGCCGGCGCCGAGTTGGCGTCGCGGCTGTGGCAGCCGGCGACGTTCGATGTGCTCGCCGCCGGTCGTGACCGGCAGGACCGCAGGCTGCCCGCTCAGGGTCATGTCGCCGCGGCCCGCCTGGGCTGGGACCCGCACTACCCGGACGCGGTCTATGTGCCGTCGAGGGTGAGCAGGGTGGTGACCGCGCAGGTGATGGCCACCCTGCGGACCCTCGCCTACCGGGACACCGCGATTGGGGCGCTGTCGGCCCGATTCGACCCGGCCACCGGTCGTCTGACCGCACCCACCGAGCCGGGCGACGCTGTGCCGCCGGGTTTCGCTCGGGGCGTACTGCGTCAGCTCGTCGCCCGCTCCCGCCGCGGTGGCGCGGCACCGGCCGGCCGGTTGCGGATCACCGACGTGCAGGGTCCGCCGCAGACGAGCGCGATGGCCGGACTGTCGGCCGCCGATCGGCAGCTCGCGCAGATCACCGTGACAGAGCGTGAGGTGGTGTTGACGGTGAAGCTGCCCACCGGCCCGGCCCCGGCGGGGCGGGCGCAGTGGCGGCGAGTGCGCCTGACCGCCGCCATCCCCGCGCACCTGCACGGCAGAACGATCACCGACTGGCATCTGCCGACCCTGGTCCTCGACCGCCGGGGTCTGCTGTGGCGGTGCGCCGCGACCGAACTCGTCCCGGCAGACGACCCGAACTCGGCGACCGTGGCGGTGGGGGTCGACTGGTCCCCGTCCACGCTCGGTGCCGCCGCCACCACCGCCGACCACCCGGACGGGCTGGTGTCGGACTACCGGGGCTTCACCTACGACGACCGCGGCCTCGGAATCAAACTGGCCCGCCTGCAGGCCGAAGGCCAGCTGCTGCACGCCAAGGCGGCCCGATTGTGAACTGTCCTGGGTCGGGTGGAGACTCCTGATTGAACCAGGAGAATGAAATCATGCCAGCACCGAGGAAGTACGACACCGAGACCCGTGAGC
>NZ_JBHWUE010000221.1:0-3786 GCF_042738615.1 Rhodococcus sp. NPDC059968 | reverse complement strand
ACGTTCCCGCCCGAAATCGATCCCGAAATCCGCGACCTTGTGGATCGGATTTCAGGTCCTGAACTCACGCACTAACGAAATGAGCCAACTCAGGTGTGAGGTTCGACTCTCGGTAGAGGCGAAGTCGCGCCGGTGACGAGCGTTAGCGAAGATCTCCAGTTGTGCTCGAGCGAAATTCCCCACCTTCGGCGGTGACTACTGTAGCTCGGCGAGGTCTGCGGCGGTCGTGAAGTAGGTGCGGTAGCCGGCGTGCACCGCGGCGTGTGCCAATCCCACTGACAGGTGCGTCTTGCCTACCCCGGCGGTCCGATGAGCAGGATGTTCGTCGCCGTTTCCAGGTAGCGGCAGGTGCCGAGTTCGGTGATTAGTCCTTCGATCGAGGGTTGGAGCGGCGTCGTAGTCGAAGTCCTCGAGCGACGCAGGCGTCGGCGGGCACGCGAACCGCAACCGACCCGGCCAGTCGACGGGCCTCGGTCGACTCGACTTCGATGGAGAGGAGTTCTTCGAGGTTGGCGGTCATCGACTGATTGTTCCTGTCGGGTGTGTCGCGGACTGTAGGCAGGGCCTCGGCGGCGTCGCGCAGTTTGAGCATCGCCAGGTGTCCGCGCAGGCGTTGGTAGAGGCTGGCCGCCTTGGCGCCGGAACCGCATCGGTGTTTGGTGTGGTTCTCATGCGATGGTGTTCCTTCCTTTGGCGGCCTGCTCGCAGGCGGACAGGTCGATGACCGTCGATGGCGTTGTCATCTGAGATGTTTCGGCTCGGCCGACGTTCGTCATGCTCGGCTCGCTGGTGCTGCGGCGCAATACTTCCACTGCTGCGATCGCATCGGATCCGGGTGGGATCCGTTCCTTGCGGCGGTGCGGGCGCCCACTGGAACTGGCGGCGGTCATGGCCGCCTGGCCGAGTGCGTAGACGTGGCTGTGGACCATGACCCCGGCGCCATCCTCGGCAAGGCGGTGGCGGGCGACGGCGATCTGGGAAGCGGTGACGATGTCGATCACCTCCGACCCGAGCACGCGGGTGACGGTGATCTGCGCGGATGCCAGCCTGTGGGAACGCAGTCCGGGCTTCGGTGAGAATCGTCGGATACGGCGTCGCCCGCGGCGATGTGAGTGACTCCGCGGCCGCAACTGTTGCCACCGTGGCCTTTCCGCCGGCGTGGCCCGCAGCCGGGTGTCGCCGCGCGGACGGCAGAACTCATCAACTTCTGTTGGGCTTGTTCGACGGTGAGATCGTCAGGCAAGCTGCGCCACCAGCGCTGGGCAGCAGTGTGATTGGCCTTCTCCACCACCCCTTCGCAGTTCCAGGACCGCGGCTGGCAGATCGCGACCGAGACGCCGTAGTGTTTGGCGACGCCGGCGAAGCTGGCCGTGATCCGCCCGGAGTCGGGGTGGCAGACGGTGGCCATCCGATCGAACCGCCAGGTTAGGGTCAGCCCCCGAGTCTGCGGCTGACCCGGTCGAGGCCGTCGACCAGATGCGCTGCCGTACCCCATCCCCAGGAGATGGGTGGGTTCGGTAGGTCCACCCAGTCCCACCGTGCTTCCTCGCCGGGTGGGTGGTCGATCACCGCGTTCGCCCGGTCGGTGGCGTTCGCGCATTGCTCGCACACCGGCCCGCAGTCTCCGATCCCGGAACTGACGGGTCAGCGTCTGGTACTACAGCCGGTAACCGAGCTCTTCGAGTTCGTCGCACAGGGTGCGCGCCCGCAGGTGGGGGTCCTGGGTCAGTCGGCAGCTCAGGTACTCGACGAACAGAGACCGCCCTCATTGGCGGAGCCACACGGGTGGGGAGTTTCAGCGAGCCCGTCAGCGGAGCCGCTGCGGCTGTCTGAGCCAAGTGGTGGAGATGTGTACACAGCATGTCGTACAGAGGTTCGCGGGGACCAGATACTCGACCGCCCTGGCGATAGTCGCCGTCGGCACATCCAATTGCGCGTGATCGATTCACCGCGACGGTGACGCCGTAGGCACCCGGGCTCAGGGGTGTGAGAGCGATGCGGTCCCCACAAGTTGAGCCGCACCCGGACGTCCGCAAGAACAGGAGGTGTCTGCCGCTCCGATCCCGGCGGTGGAGCTTCCGGATGCGCGGTGTGTGCACATCGCTAGGAACGTGATACCCACTGTGGTACTACGATTTTCGACTCCCGAGGCGTGGTGTCGGCGTGTTGCAGCCCCCAATCGAGGATGTAGTTGGACCACCGCGACCCATCCGGGCTCACCACACGTCCAGTGGGAGTGGCCGTCGAACTCGTGGTATTTCGTGAGCGCAGCGGGCTTGTGATAGCGCTTCGTATTCGACTTGTTCACCGACGGCGGCATGATGTGGTCGGCTTCGCCACCGATGAACAGCAACGGCGCGCGATCGTCCTTCGCGTAGTCCGCCGAGGTCTCCTGGTGGCCGGGCTTGAATTTCGCGATCAGGCCGTACGCCCCACCCGCTTTTGTGATGCGGCGATGTGATTGCGGTCTTACACCTTGTCGGATTCCTCCGGGTGAGGGTGTTGGTGAACGCGTAGTGGAACTCCTCGGGGGTGAACCCGGCGGTTTGTGGCGGTTCGCGGGATTCTTCGGAACGGGGAACAGCGAGGTTATGAGGCTCGGCGGAGTGTCCAGTAATTCGATGACGCCGGCGAGATGGTCGACGGTCTCGGCAACTGTGAGGTTCGCGATGACCTCTGGATTCTCGCGCATTGCTTCGACCTCGATCTCGAACCCGGAGTTGGGCGGAGCCAACACCGTGTAGCCCTTGCTCCCGTAGTACTTCATCCAGTCTTCCCAGCTGCGCGGGGTCATCCGCAGCCCGTGGACGAAGACGATGATGCCGGGTGCTGCGGTGTGACTGCTCATGATTGTGATCCGTTGTCTCGAGTGAGGGAATGTCACTAGGTGTGGGTGTCGAGGAAAGTGGGCAGGTCTTGCCCAGCTGAACCCTGTGTGTGTCGGTGATGCCGTGCGGGCACCTGGGTAGACCTCGAGCGCGGTGCCGCCGGTCCGCGCCGCTGACTTCTTTGCCCCCGATCTCGAACGGCACGATCTGGTCGTCGTCACCGTGGATCAGGAGGGTCGGAACGTCGAACTCGTCGAGCGGCTCGGAAATCCGTCGCCGAGGACGCGGCGATGCCTTCGTAGGCGTTGTGGTGCCAGCCTGCATTCGTCCGCATAGGTGTTGATGTCGTTTCCAGACGTGGTCGGGAACAGTTGCCGTGCGTCCCAGCTGTCCGCATTGAGTGGCCCCCGTGGCTCAGGACTATGGGGCGGCCGGCTCCTCAGTCCTTGTAGAAGATGTCGGTGCCGTCGAGAGCGGCGACTGCCGGCATGTCGTACTCCTCGATTAAGAGTGAGCGGTAATTGGAGCGACGGTCCCACCGTACGAGCTCTCGGACCTGCGAAACCGGCTCAGCGTGCACACTTCTGGCCTGACAGCGAACGCCGATCGAGTGGCAGATTCGGAAGATTCCAGTGCGCGAATGCCCGCGACCAGGCGATTTGGAAACCGCGTGCGGTTCGCGTAACTTATTCCAAGTCAGAGCGACACGGACACCGACATTCACCACCTGGTGATGCAACGAGGTCGTACGAAGTGCCTGACCAATCCGAAGTTCACCATCGTGTATGGTTGTACTTCAACCCCGGAATGTCTTCAGCGGGTGCCGGTTTGCGCCGGTCAGCTCGATGAGATAAGCTGGAAAAGTTGCCCCGGAGCGGCTGGCGAGTGTGTCAGTGGTGATGGTGTGTGCGTGTTCTTTGAGAACTCAACAGTGTGT
Source organism: Rhodococcus sp. NPDC059968 (assembly GCF_042738615.1). Classification (NCBI taxonomy): domain Bacteria; kingdom Bacillati; phylum Actinomycetota; class Actinomycetes; order Mycobacteriales; family Nocardiaceae; genus Rhodococcus; species Rhodococcus sp. NPDC059968. The sequence continues at coordinate 21 of NZ_JBHWUE010000221.1, read as the reverse complement.
CGATGAATGTCAGTGCCAAAT
>NZ_JBHWUE010000220.1:0-3953 GCF_042738615.1 Rhodococcus sp. NPDC059968 | reverse complement strand
CACGCGGGAGCTCAGGACGGTGTCGTGATCACGGCCGCGGAGACGAGGGACTCGACCCGCTCGGGCTACACCGGGAAGATGGGATGCGGGCGGTGAACGACCCAACAGGCTGCTTACCGCCCTACTACGAGATCTACCGGGGCGGTCCTGAGGTCGAAGACACCGTCGTCGTCTCCGACGGCTACAAAACGGTGATGTCGACGGGCCGGCACCTATGGGTTCTTGAGATCCGATGAACACACCAAGTCTCATGAGCGCACTCGCAGCGCACTGTTCTGAAGCCGCAGCGCCCAGTCAAGGCGGCTCAGCGGCGGTACAGCGTGCCAAGGAGTGCGTGCTCGATCTGGTCGCGTTAGCGATCGGTGGATCTCGAACCGAAGTCGGTCGGCTCGCACTGCGCAGCAAACTAAGTCGATCCTTTCAGGTCGATTCGGACTCGACCGGATGCTCAATCCTCGGTGAGCGGGCTCGGCTCTCGCCGAGCGACGCCGCTGGCTTGAACGGTCTGCTGGGACACGCTCTGCAATGCGACGACGGCATGAGGAGGGCACACGGCCATCCCGGGATCGCGGTCATTCCTGCGGCGCTCGCCTCGGCGGAGGCGAGCGCCGCAAGTGGACGCAGGTTCCTCTCCGGGATCATCGGCGGCTATGAGGTCTTCGCGCGCGTTGGCGCCGCCATCAACCCCGAGCATCTAAGCCAAGGGTTCCATCCGTCAGGCACGGTCGGCGCGATCGCCGCTGCGGCGGCTGCGACCCTGGTATTGGACGACGGCGCCGTCAAGGCGCTCGAGAACGCCATGGCTCTCGCCGGTTCTGTCAGTGGTGGACTTATGGAGTACTCCCACTATGGCGACATGTCCTCCTACTTCGTCGGTGGCAATGCCGCCCGAATTGGGGTAGACGCGGCCTTTTTGGCCCGTGAGGGAATGGCCGGTCCGCTCACAATCCTGGAGGGCAAGTACGGCATGGCTGCGGCGATGGCCAATGGCGCGTTGCGCCACGCCGAAATCGCCAGTCCTGACCCGCACGGCCCAAAGATCCTTCAGACGTACACGAAGCTGTTCTCGTCATGTCGTCACACACACGGTGCGATCGAAGCCGCTCTGTCACTGCGGAAGGCTATTCACTCGGTTGATGAAGTGGAGACGGTACGGGTTGAGGTGTACCGCATCGCCGCCGACGAATGCGATCGTCCGGTGGTGACCAGTCTCCCCGGCGCCGAAAGCAGCCTACAACTGACCGTGGCTGCAGCACTCGTTCATGGAGACCTATCACTGGCGGAACGCTCATATACCCGCTATCGCGATGAGCGGGTGCGGGCGCTCGCGCAGCGTGTAGTCGTGGTCCACGATCCGACACTCGACGAGGCGCTACCCGAGAGCCGCCCCGCCCGCGTCCTGGTGACGACCCCCTCGGAAGGAACTATGAAGGCAGAGGTTGATCTGCCGAGGGGGGAGCCCGAACGACCACTGAGCTGGGGCGAGCTTACGGCCAAGGCCTGGACAGCATGCTCCGACGTCCTCGATCGCGATCAGTTCGTCCGACTAGAGGATGCGGTCGCCTCACTCGAGACTGCGACGAGCCTGCGGCAGTTGGCTGATGCTGCCACACCATGTCGACAACCAGGAGCCAATGAGTATCACTGATCTGAGCAGCTGCTACGTCGGGGTGGATGTCGGTAGGCGCCTTCTCCGACGTCCTTCGGGTCCTTGGAAAAGCATGTTCTGGAAGGCGGAGTCCACTCCAGCTGACTTATCAGTAGGGGCACCGGGGATCTCGGAGCAACCGCTCTCTGTCGAAGATCCGCACCAGGTCCCCGGCTGGTGCGGACCAGCACCTGCTGTCCGATCAGCCGCCCAGGGCTCCGAACCCTGAGATTGTCGTAAAAAGGGCTGTGGGACAGCGCTTGTCGATGGCTTCGAATATCGCCACGGTTTGGTCTCCGTCGAGTCGCGCGCCGCCGATGCGCGGTGGGTGGCGAATTCGGCTCTGCGTTGACTGTCCCCAGCTCGCAGCAGTCGTCCAACTACACGCCAGCCGGCGCGTTCGGAGCGTGATATTGGAGCCGCCACAGGTTGCGCACACCGAGTTCATCGATGGCCCTCGCCTCCTCTCCTCGTACCTCGATAGTGGTGTCGAAGTGATGCGGGACGAGCTATGAGCATTAACGTGATTCGGAGTCTGGGTTGACGGCCTCCCGCTGCGGCGCGGTCACCGCGGTGTTCCTGCCGTCGCGGCGTCCATGCCGGTGAGCATCGAGATGCACCAGGCGTGGATGTGGTCCATGCCTCAGCCGACCTTGTCGGCCAGATCCCGCCCACAGGTGGATATTTCCAAGCGTCGAGTCTGTGTGGCGATGCCGGTGAAGGGTTGCCATCGTGTGCAGCCAGCCCATCCGGGCCAGATCCGTCAAACACAGATGCCGTGTGGGGTGCGTGTAGAACCGCGGAACATCGGCGGCCAGGGCAATCCGTCGCACCACCTTTGGCCGGCGTCAATAGACTCAACGGCTGGGCATGAGCCGTCCGCGACGAAAATGACCTCTACCGGGTCGGCGGCCAGATGTTCGAGAAGATCGACGTAGTTTGATCGCACCACCATATCCCTGGTGATGCGGAACCCGATGGGCTACGGGATCACGTCGCTGTTGGCTGCGCTCGTATAACCGTCTCGGCTGTTGGAAGGAATGGCGGAGGCGGAGTGTTGGATTTCGCGACACACAGCCGTGATTGCGGGGTGGGTCTCGCTGCCGGCGCGCAGGGCTATGGAGATGGAGCGCTTTTCGCCGGGAAGCCGACGGAGACTTGGTGGACGTCGGTGAGTGCGCCAGAGCAGGCCGGGCAGAAACGCGCTGGCGTGGCCCGCGCGTACCAGCTGCACGTGGATCGACAAGTTGGCGGCTTCGAACTGGATGTCGGGTTCGAAGCCCGCGTCGCGGCACCGCGCGATGGCCCATCGGCGACCGACACTGCCTTCAGGTTCCATCACCCATGCGTCGTGGCGTGCGTCGGCCAGGTCCCACGACGCGGGGTGGTCGGGGCGGGCGAGGTACAGCGGGTCATCGGCCACGGGAAGGCGAATGATCTCGGCTGGTACGGGGAAGGGGTGCCCGGGGAATTGTTCGGTGATGAGCAGGTCGAGGTCCCGGGCGAGCAGAGCGGGCAGTGCGGTGCTGGGTTTGGCCTCGACGACCTCGACTCGGAGCCGTTCGTGCTGGCGTAACGCAACCAGGGCGCCGGGCACGATCGATTCTGCGACGGTCTGGAACGCCCCGATGCGGATGGTGCCGACTGGTTGGTGTGCTGCGGCCGCGAGGTCGGACTCGGCCTGCTCGAGTTGCGCGAAAACTTTCTTCGCGTGTTCGACGAGCACCTTCGCTTGGGCGGTCAGCCGCACATTGCGCCCTACTCGTTCGAGCAGCGGGACACCGGCCTCGGTCTCGAGCTGGCTGAGTTGTTGGGAAACGCCGGACGGTGCGAAATGTAGGGCCTCCGCAACGGAGACAATGGTCCCGTGCCTGTCGAGCTCATAGAGGAGCCGTAAGCGGCGCACATCGAGCATGAGCCTCATTCCAATCATTCAGAAAAGGTGAACGGTTTCGCGCATCAACTGTACCTTGTGTGAATTCTTGTCAGCCACCACACTCATGACATCCCTCACGACGACGCGATGAAGAAGTGACCCCATGGCAACAATCTCGGACCCCCGGCTGCGACACGCGGCGCTGATGGGTGTGCTCGCCGATCGGATCGGCCTGCGTAAGTTGGCGATCTGTGGGCTTCTTGCTCTCGGTGTCGGGGTGGCCGCCTACTTCCCCCTGCTCAATGCGGGGCAGCCGGCGCTTGCTATCGCGGCCGCTGTCTTTACCAGTGGTATTGCGGCTAAAGCATTTTGGGCACCCTACGCAGGTTTTATGTCCAGCCTGTTTCCGCCGGAGATGCGCTTTAGTGG
>NZ_JBHWUE010000219.1:0-3993 GCF_042738615.1 Rhodococcus sp. NPDC059968 | reverse complement strand
GGACCGTCGCGCCGGATCGGTCGATCTGCCCCGGCACACCGGCCAGCATAAAGATCCCACCGATTCCCGCTCTTGTCGACGATGCCTCCGCGGACTGGGTGGATGTGTCTACCGGACACGGACAGCCCGGCGGCGCTGTGATCGACTCGCACCCACTGCCTGGGCAGTTTGGGGGCAGACCGGGCGGGTACGCGAAGGCGGTGAAGGCGAACGAGCACCTGCAGAGAAGGCACTCCGAGGCGGCGGGTGAGCAGGTCTCGGTGCTGTTGATCGCGGATCCAGGCAAGCCTGCGGCTCTCGCGGAACGCGTCGCAGAGCGTCTGCCGGAACGCCTGCGAAGCCGTGACCGCCTCAACCGCCGGTGGACGACGTGCGTGCGCCGCAAGCCCTACCTCCCCGACGAGCAAGCGGATTTCGCAGATGTCATCGACACGGTCGATCCGTCCTCCGAAGGGGAGGACATCGTCGTGTACCTCACCGATCTGCCGCGCCGCGAGGACACCCTGCCGGTGGTGGCCGACGTCAGCGCCGACCACAAATTCGCGCTCATCTCCGTCGCCGGGGTGGGCGGCGTCCACATCGAGCGCCGCGTCCGCACCGTCACCGAACTCGCGATCGCCCGCATCCTCGATGAACCGGAACTGACGCCGCCGGGCGCGGCGCGACGGTTCCCGTGTGTGCAGTCTGAGGACGGCATCCGGTACTTCGCGCCCTCGGGGCTGCGGCGACTGCGACTGCTGTCGGGGATGGTGCGGGCGAATCGGCCGTGGCGACTGGTCACCGGACTGTCGAAGGTGCTCGTCGGCGCCTTCGCCACGGGTGCGATCGCGCTGGCCACCAACACGATCTGGTTGTTCGCCGACACGATGGGTCCGTGGCGTATGAGTGCGGCGACGATACTGTCGATCGTGGCGATGATTCTCTGGCTGATCCTCGACCACGAACTCTGGGAGCGGCCGACGTCGTCGGAGGAACGCGATCGACCTGTGCTGTACAACACCGCGACCGTGATCACCCTGGTCATCGGCGTCGTCGTCCTCCACGTGGCCCTGTTCTGCCTGCTGCTGTTCACCGCGTGTCTGACTCTTCCCCCGGAACTGCTGTCCCGCATTCTCGGGCACGGGGTGAACTTCTCCGACTACCTCACGCTCGCCTGGCTTTTGGCGTCCATCGCCACCATCGGTGGGGCACTCGGGTCGGGCCTCGAGGACGACGCCGCCGTCAAGGCGGCGGCGTACGGGGTCCGGCAGCGGCAGCGCATCGAGGAGACCCAGAGTCGGTCGAACGAGGCGGAATGAATGATCGCCCGGGAAGCGTGCGACCCAATTGGGCTCTCCGGGCGAGGTTTGCGCTACCGTCTGCCGATCCCTCACCGGTGTTGGATCCCTTACACGGGCGTTTGGGCCGCGGTGAACCGCCCGGGTCGCGCCGCTGCACGGTGCGCCCGTGCGTGGACCGTTCGTGACTCAGTGTGTGCTGAGTCGGTCGAGCAGCTCTTGCAGCAGCGTGGTCTCGCCGGGGCTGAGTCCGTCGGGGTCGTCCTCGACGAGCGTGCGGAGTGCAACCGCGGCACTGGCCCGGGTCGGTTTCGGGCGGGTCGAGCCCGCCGGGTGGCGGTCGGACGGGTGGGTGACCACCCCCGCGATGGCCGCTTCACGGACCCGGTCGGACAGGCCGTGGTCGACCTGCCCTTCGGGCTGGGTGATCAGGGCCAGGGTGGCCCCCACGTTCGCGGCCAGGAGCTGGGCTGCGGCGTCGCGCGGCGGCACGGCCAGCACACCATCCCGGGCGGCGGCGTTGAGCAGCTCGACGAGCATCGCCAGGGCGGGTGCGGTGATCGTGCACGGTGTGCCGGGCTCGACCCGTCCGTAGAGCAGGGCGTAGAAGGTGGGGTTACTCAACCCGAACGCGACGTGGCGGTCCCATCCTGCGCGCACATCGTCGAGCGGGTCGTCGGAGACCCCCGGCGCGTGAGCCGACGCCACGAACTGGGTGAAGCCGTGGTTGAGCACCGCGTCGATGAGACCTTGTTTGTTGCCGAAGTGGTGATAGAGCGTCGGTGCCTGCACACCAGCCCGCTCGCACACCGCCCTGGTGGACACCGTCCGGTCGCCTGACTCCTCCAACAGCTGCGCCGCAGCGAGAAGCAAGCGATCCCGGGCGGCCCCGGCCACTCGTGTCACAGCCATGCCGCTACATTACTACTTGTACCGTTATACAAGTGAATGTAGCGTGTATAGCGATGGCCTGGTCGGCGTGCACATCCCGATCCGAAAGGAAGATGTCATGACTACAGCTGTTCCCAAGGTGGTCACCCGCTACTTCGAGGCCGACGCCCGCCGTGACATCGACGCTCTGGTCGCGCTGTTCGCCGACGATGCGGTCGTGATCGACGAGGGCCAGACACGTCGGGGGGCCACCGAGATCCGGGGCTGGCAGACGGGGGCGGCGTCGGAGTTCGAGTACACGACGGAGGTCCTCGGCGTTGCCGCCGACGGCGAGGACCACCACCTGGTCACAGCTCGTCTCGACGGCAACTTCCCCGGCGGCACCGCCACATTGACCTTCGACTTCACCGTCACCGGAGAACTCATCAGCCGTCTGGAGATCGCACCGTGACCACCACGGAGGCCGTCCGCACCGGTGCCGGTTCCTACGGTTACGCAGGCAAGCGTGTCGTCGTCACCGGTGGCACCGCCGGCATCGGCGCCGCGGTCGTCGCCCAGCTCACCGCGGCGGGCGCCCGGGTGATGACCACCGCGCGTTCACGGCCGGAGTGGGCCGCGGACTTGTTCGTGCAAGCCGACGTCAGCACCCCGACGGGCGTGCAGACACTCGCCACCCGGGCGCTGGACGAGTTTGGTGGGGTCGACGTCGTTGTGCACGTCGTGGGGGGGTCCTCGGCCCCGCCGGGCGGGGTCCTGGCCCTCACCGATGCGCACTGGCAGTCCGACCTCGACACCAACCTGCTTGCCGCCGTCCGCCTGGACCGAGCCCTGGTGCCGTCGATGGTCGAGCAAGGCTCCGGGGTGATCGTGCACATCTCCTCGATTCAGAGTCGCCTCCCGCTGAAATCGACGATCGCCTACGCCGCGTCGAAGGCCGCACTGTCGAACTACAGCAAGGCGCTGGCCAACGAGCTGGGCCCCCAAGGGATCCGCGTCGTCAGCATCGCCCCCGGATTCGTCGAGACCGACGCCGCCACCCGCCTCATCGAGCGGATCGCGCAGGATTCGAGCACCGACACCCAGGCCGCCCGGCAGCAGCTCATGGACGCCCTCGGAGGCATCCCGCTCGGCCGACCAGCCCAGCCCCACGAGGTGGCCGCGCTCGTCGCCTTCGTCGCCTCCGACCAGGCCGCAGCCATCACCGGAACCGAGCTCACCATCGACGGTGGCACCATACCCACCACCTGACACCGCCTCGCCATCGACGCCACCGATGCCACCGAGCAGGAGAACGAGCCGACAAGCCCTCGCCGGTTTTGCCGGTGTCATGGTTTGCAGCGCAGGTTGCCTCGACTAGGCCGACTCATGACCGGAACGAGCTGAGATGCCCGGGTCCCGACAGCCCCATCCGGTGAAGAATCCCAAATCGGGCGACCAAGGGACACGATCGGCTCTGGATAGTTATGCGCTGTTTTGGGTTGTCTCTCATTCGAGTTTCTGACGCCCAGATCCGTGAGACACCGATCGCGGCAGCGCCGTGTGGGGATCGGCTACGTGCAGCAGGGTCGCTGTCACGTGTCCTGTTGGATCGTTACTGTGCCAGGTGTGAGGGAACCGGTGCTGGATCGGCACGTCGACGTTGCACAGCTGTGGCGACTGGCCAGTGACGCGGCTAGGAAGGGCGAGAAGTGGGGGCAGCGCAAGAAGTCGGTGAGCGAGCCCATGGTGACCTACGCCCAGCTGCGACGTGACAGACGCGGCGCGAAACGGTGGGTCGCCGAGGTCGTTGATCTTCTGGGATATTTCGACCTGTCAGCGGACTGGC
>NZ_JBHWUE010000218.1:0-4151 GCF_042738615.1 Rhodococcus sp. NPDC059968 | reverse complement strand
TGTGCGTACCTGCTGGCGCTGGCCAGGCCGACCAGGACGCAGGCGCAGGCGGCACCGCCCGCGATCCACGCGGCGACCTTCCCGGCGGACGATCCGCTGGCCTTCTGCGTCGAGCAGCTGCAGGCGGCGTGCGCGGCCGGGGCGGGGGTGGCCGCCTGTACGGCCTGGACCACGGCGAGGATCTGCGCGATCTGCTCGGTGTTGGTCTCCGCCGCGCGGGCGTCGGCCACGGCCTGGGCGAGGTTGGCGCTCATGCGGCGACCTCCGTACGGATCGTCGTGCCGTCCTTGGCGAGGAGCCCGCGCTTGACCAGCGCGTCGACCGCGCGGGTGACCGAGCCGGGGTTGATGCCGGTCGCCTTGGCGATGGCGGCGTTGGTCGACGTGCCGTCGATCGCGGCCTGAAGCACGGCCTTCTGGTTGTCGGTCAGGTCCTGCGGGACGGCAGCCGCGGGGGCGGCGTCCTTCACCAGACGCAGCGGCTCGGACGCCGGGGCCGGGACAGGCGCCGGCGCCTTGGCCGACCGCTGCCAGACCGGGCGGTCAGGGAGGGCGATGACGTCGGCCGGGGAGAACGCCCGGGTGCTGATCGGGTGCGGTGCCGCCTTGGGTCCGGAGCGGAGCATGGCCACGCCGGGCATCGGCAGGTCGTGGGCGTGCCAGCCGCGCTCGGTGGCGTCCTCGCCGAACACGACGCGGCTCTCGCCGGACGTGCTCAGGGCGAGGGCGGCGCGGTAAGTGATCTGGGCGCTGATCTGCGGGTCGATGCCGCCCTTGGCGTCCATGGTCGGCTTCTGCGTGGCCCAGATCAGGATGATCTCGGCGGCGCGCGCCATGCGGGCGAGTGTCGACAGGTTCTCCATGATCCGGGACCAGTCCGGGTCGCCCGGGTCGCCGTCGCCGCCCTTGGCGCGCTTCTTGCGCGCCATGGAGATGACCTCGGCTCCTTCGTCCACGAAGACCGTGATCCGGGGGCGGCGGGTGCTGATCTCGATGGTGTCCCGGCCGCGCGGGATCTCCTCCAGCCGCTCGTACATCTCAGCGACCAGTTCGTCCGTCACGCCGAGGACGTCTTCGGCGTAGATGGCGACGCGGGCGCGGTGCTCCCAGTTGATGCCTTCCACTCGCTTGGGGTCGATGACGACCAGGCGGTGGTTGGGCTCCTCGGACGCCTCCGCGAGCAGGGCCCGGGTGCTCCAGCTCTTGCCCGACCCGGAGGTCCCCGCGATCAGCATCCGGCGACCGAGCGGGACCATGACCGGCTCGCCGGTCACCGTGTCGACGCCCCACGGGTCGCCCGGCTTCCAGCCGGTCAGGTCGATGCCGTCGGCAGCGCTGCGGGTCCGCAGCGTGATCGTGGCGCGGTCGCCATGCGATCCCGAACTGATCTCCATACGCAGGGCGGTGCGGGCCCCGAGCATCGCCCGGATCTCCTCGTGCTTGGCCTTGAACGCCGACGGCTTCCACCGGCCATCAAGGCGCACCGTGGTGACCAGACCGGCCGGGGTCAGCTCGGTCGGTGCGGGCACGGTGCCCGACAGGCCTCGTTCGTCGGCGTGCTGGACCCAGTACGACGGGTCGAGGCGCTCCAGGAGGCGGCGCTCCTCCGCCGTGGCGTCGTCGTCGAGCGGCACCCGCACCTGGCGGCGGCCGACGGCGAGCAGTGCAGCGTTGAGGGCGATCAGGCTCAGCGAGCTTCCCGCCGGCCACATCGCCCAGTGCTCCGCCGACGACATCGCGTACGAGGTGATCCCAGCCGGGATCAGGTGCGCGGCGTGGGCGCGGACCGCGAGCTGGTTGAGCGTCAGCGGGTAGTTCCGGCGAGCCGACTTCAGGTCGCGGCGCGCGACCTTGGCGTGAGCGCGACCTGCCTTGTCCGCCGTCCGGGCCGCGCGGCGGCCGCCGTTGAACGGGTTGCTGCTCGCCGCCCGTGCGGCCTTCCGCTGGCTCGCGGCGGTCGCAGCCGTCGACCGCGCCGACGTGTTGGCCCGCTGAGCAGCGATCAACGCCTTCAGGTTCTCCGGGGTCCGGAGCTTCGCCCTGCGCTCGGCCTCCGTGTCCCAGCGGTGCGCGAGCGGGGCACACATCGGGGCGGCGCCGTCGAGTGCCTGGCTCGCCGCCGCTGTCGTCTTGTTGATCCGGTCCGCCGTGATCACGCGGGCCGTTTTGGTACCAGTACCGATCTTGTTCCATGCTGCTGCGTAGTCCACGAGTCGCTCCTTGGGTGGTCGTGGATCAGGGCCGGGATTGCCGTTCGCGCGGCGTTCCGGCCCGCCTGTTTTGTGGCGGTTGAGCCCGCAACCCCCGGGCCGCAACCTCCCTTGCGGGCGGTTGCGCCCCCGCAAGCCTGTGACCTGCGAGTTTCGGTGTTGCGGTGGTTTCCGGGGTGGGGCCCCTACGCGTGTGCGCGCGAGGGCCCCGGATTTTCGAGCCGTTCGGCGACCCCTCGGGAGGCGCCGCCGAACAAGACCCATACTGTGGGGGCACAGTTGCTGTGTCAAGCCATACACTGTGCTAGATCACTACTCCGGATGCTGTGATAGATCACCGCACCGTTCACCCGTCGAAGGAGCCCCGCCATGTCCTCGCTGGAGCGCACGCCTCCGTATCTCCAAGTCGTCGGCACGCTGAAGTCGAAGATCGTCAGCGGCGAACTCGCGCACGGCGACGTGCTGCCGTCCGTGCGCGAACTCGCGGCGGAGTACGGCATCTCGACTGCGACCGCGCAGAAGGTCCACCGCACGCTGAGGGCGGAAGGCCTCGCGGAAGGCCGGCAGGGTGCGGCCACCACGGTCAGCACGCGCCGGACCCTGCACCGCACCGCAGCCGACCGCCTGGAGGCGGCGCTCACTACCGGGCGGATCTACGCCGACGGCGAGTACGCCGTGATCACGGGCGCCGACCTGACCACTCCCCCCGAGTGGGTCGCGGACCTCCTGGGCGTCGAGGACGGCGGCCAGGCGCTGCGTCGCCAGCGGGTCACGCACAACGCCGACGCGGAGCCGGTCTCCGCGAGCACGAGCTGGTTCGTCGCTGAACTCGCGGAGACCGTGCCCGCTCTGCTGCAGCGCGAGCGGATCCCGGGCGGCACCCCATCAGCCATCGAGGCCGTCACCGGTCGACGCGCCGTGGCCTCCGAGGAAGCCAGCGCCGCCGATGCAGCAACCGAGGAACAGGCGACTCTGCTTGGCGTCGAGCCCGGCGCCCCCGTTCTGCTGAGCCGGAACGTGTACGTCGACGCGCAGGGCGACACGGTGGAGGTTGGGGAGTCCGTCGCACCAGCCCGCCGTTGGCGAGCCCATCGGAGCTGACCTCCGCCCGCACACACCGAAGCCCCCGCCGATCCGAATTCGGCGGGGGCTTCGTCGTGCCAAGTCCCGAACGTACCGGCACACGGCCTCCCGTGAGCCTCTGAGCGTCGTTCTCCCGCTCCTGCGACTCTCGGTCCGCCGGAGCGCTCACGAGCCCTCAGGCGGGCGTACAGGCCGCCTGAGGCCCGTAATCCTCCGTGGCCTACCGCATACGCGTCTGCGGGTGCTCCGGACGACCAACGACGGCCAGCGGGAAGGGGGGTGGGGTTGCGCGGCTTGAGCGGCCGTCTGCCGGGCCCGGATTGGGGCGGAGCGCCGTACCCCCGCCGTCACGGATGCGGGTGCGTAAGGCGACCTGGAGGCACTCCGCGGCTGAGGGGGAGCAGCTGCTGCCGCGATGTGGCCGAGCGACGCGTGGGCGCTCCGCTAGGAATCGGTCCGTGGTGGCTGATCGTCCGGCTCTCCGTCATCCGCCGGCGGCCACAAAGGCATGGCGGACGCAGTCTGTGCGGACCTGCGGCGAGCCCGTTTCAAGGGAGGCAAAGGTGCGGGGGGTGACGGGGAATTCGTGGCGTTGACCTGCGGTGATTGAGTTTCGACAACAGACGTATTGGAGGGTTGCGGAGTTTCGGCTGTTGTCGAAAAGAAGCGTTCGTCGGCCCGGCCTTTGGAGTAGGCCCGGAACCGGATCTCCTGGTCCCGGCGAGCCCTGTACGCGTACTCCTTGTGCGTGCGCGTGCAGTAGTCCCGGCTGCGGCCGACGCCCTTCTGCTGGATCGGGCCGCCGCACCAGCCACAGAGCTTGTTGCCGTCGGCGTCCCTCGGTGTCTCAGTGCTCATG
>NZ_JBHWUE010000217.1:0-4230 GCF_042738615.1 Rhodococcus sp. NPDC059968 | reverse complement strand
ACCTGAGGACACCGTCGACAGAACAAAACCACAACCACCCACTAAACCACCTGGTCAAACCACATAAACTGCTGCCAAACCGCCGCAACTTCGGCCTAGCCGCCGGTGACGCTAACGGCCTCCTCTCCGCCTCCCGCCAGTTCGGGGACATGGGAGACCTACTCGGCGCGGCGGACACCGCCGCGCACGCCGCCACCACCTTTCGCCGCCGCGGCCGCAACGGATCCGCGCTTACCGCCGCCGCCCGCGCGCAGCGCCTGACCGACGCGTGCGAGGGTGCCCAGACACCCGCACTGGCCGAGGCACTCCAACCCTCACCCCTGACCACCCGGCAACGCGAAGTCATCACCCTCGCCGCCCAAGGACTGTCGAACAAACAAATCGCCAAGAAAATGACCCTATCCGTCCGCACCATCGAAGGACACCTCCACCGAGCCGCCCTCAAAACCGGCGTCTCCGGCCGCGAAGACCTCGGCGCCATCCTCACCGGCGAACACACCCCTCCCCATCGTGGGCACTAACTGGAGTAGCCAACTACTCCACCCCACCGTGCGCGCCGAACGCACCCTGAAACCCATGAGCACACCACTGACACCCCGCGAGCAGGCGCTACGACGACTGCCTCACCCCTACTCCCTCGCCCTGCGGCTTCGGGACGCCGGCGTCGCCCACGACCAAATGTGCACGTACCTCGACATCGACGCCCACGCCCTCCCACCGCTCCTCGAGCTCGCCAACGCCAAACTCGCCGCAGCACTGCGCACCACCCACCCCGAAACCGAACCGGAGGAACAACCATGAACGGCTTCAAGACCGGGCTGATGGACCACGCGATTCACCCCCGCTTCGCGCCGGACCTGACGCTGCGCAACACCCGAGCACAAGCGGTCGCCGGCGGAGCCGATTCGATGTGGCTGCCCGACCACCTCAACAGCCTCCTCCCGTCCTCCATCTGGAAACCCCACTACACCGGCGGAGCCAAGCTGACACCAAGCGCGAACGCGTTCTACGAGCCCTGGACTGCCCTCGGCTACGTTGCCGCCCACAACAAGCTCGCACGCCTACGCCTCGGTGTCGGCGTCACCGACGCCGGCCGGCGCAACCCCGCCGTCACCGCCCAAGCCGCCGCCACCCTCCACCTTCTCAGCCGCGGCCGCGGCATCCTCGGCTTCGGGCCCGGCGAACGCGAAGGCAACCAACCCTACGGAGTCGACTGGACCCAACCCGTCGGACGATTCGAGGAAGCCCTCGCCACCATCCGCGCACTGTGGAACTCCGGCGGCACACCCGTCACCCGGGACTCGAAGTTCTTCCCGCTGCGTGACGCTGTCTTCGACATCCCACCCCACAAAGGGACCCGGCCCCCGATCTGGGTCGCCGCCCACGGACCCCGGATGCTGCGCATCGCCGGCCACTACGCCGACGCCTGGTTCCCCGGCTACGCGCAAACCCCGAAGCAATACGCCGAAAAGCTCGACATCATCCGGGCCGCCGCTGACAACGCCCGACGCGACCCCCAGACGATCCTGCCCGCCGCCCTCTTCTTCATCCTCACCGCCCGCACCACCATCCAGGTCGACGATATGGTCGATTCGGTGCCCGCCCGCGTGGGCGCACTCAACGCGCCAGCCCATGTCTGGGCCCGCCACGGCGTCGAACACCCCCTCGGCCCCGACTTCACCGGCGCCCAGGACCTGCTCCCCCACACCATCGATGAAGCCACCGCCCTCGACTACGCCGACCGCGTTCCGCCCTCCCTCGTCCGCGAAACCTTCCTCACCGGCACCCCCACCGACATCATCGACCAACTCGCCGACTGGCGGGACAACGGCGCCCGATACGCCGTCCTCGCCAACCTCAGCGCCGTCCACCCCCAGATGAGCGTGGGCCTCGCCTCATCGCTACCACTCGTCCAGATACTCCGCGGTACGAAACGGCTCTGACAAGGAGCGGCGGACACCCCCGACCTTCAAACCGGCCGCCGGCAACGCGATCCAGTCCGCGACGGCATCACCGTCCGGGTGTCGCCGACCGCACCCCATGGCTGAGGCCACCGACGACCTACAGGCGTAGCTCCATGAACACCGCCGCCGACTCGAGCCCAGCACTCACCGCCTCCGACCCCGGGAACGGCGGCGTCTCCACGAACCCGTCGGATCGATACAACGCATGCGCCGCCGTCATAAATCGCAGCGACTCGAGACGAACCGTGACAAACCCCTCCGTGCGGGCAGCATCAAGCAACTCTCTCAGCAGCGCCCGCGCCACACCCCTGCCACGCACAACCGGGCGAACGTAGACCCGTTTGAGCTCGGCGGTGACATCATCGACCGGTTTCAGCATTCCGACCCCGACAATGCCCTCCGTATTTCGCGCCACCAGCAACCGGCCCCGCGGCCCGGTGATCGCCGGCAGCTCCGCCATGAACGCCCGGTGCATCCTCTCCGCGGAATCCGCCCGCACCGGGCGACCGAGCATCCCGGCCAATTCCTCACCCGCCCAGGCCCAGTACTCCCGAATCAACGGCTCCACCGCGGCCGCAGCACCGAGGTCCGACGCGTCCTCGAGCCACCACCGATCCGGAATCTTCCCGTCCGCGCCGCGCTCAGGGCACTCGTCCGGCGATGCACCTGTCACCGCGGCCACCTTTCACACCACCGGCCCGAGCACCGATGACACGACCATCCCACCACCACGTCACTCCTGAACAGTCATCTCACCGACGAGAACCGAACGAGCACGGGGGCGCGGCGCGGACCCGACACCCAGGTCACGGCGGTGAGATCCGCTTCGCCGCAGCCTCGAGCGACGCACGGCACCCCGTGACCAGGCGCTGCACCACCTCGGCAGCGGGCCGCTCCTTCGCGAGCTGGTAGGCCTGCCCGGCCCAGAGATTCACCGCTTCACTGTCCCCGCTCTCCCGCGCGGCCTTGCGCAGCGGCGACGTCGCGTAGTGGATCTCCGGGTAGGCCGCGGGTGCGGTGGCGGTGTGCTCGTCGAGGAATCGGTTGCGGATGCCACGCGCCCACCGTCCGGTGAACGCACGAGTGAGCGCGGTCGGCCGCCCCCTGGTGAGTGCGTCGCGCACCACCGCCGAGGTACCCGCCTCCGGGCAGCACATAAAGACCGATCCGAGCTGCGCGGCGGCCGCGCCACCCGCCAACGCCGCTGCCAGCCCAGCGCCGGTGGTGATGCCGCCGCTGGCCACCAGGGGGACCGGGAAGACCGTGCCGCGCAACAACTGCATCAACGCGATCAGGCCGATCGGGTCGGTCAGATCGTCGCCCGGACGGGAGAGGAAGGTCGCGCGATGCCCGCCGGCTTCGGCTCCTTGCGCGATCAACACGTCCGCGCGCGCAGCCACGGCGACCTGCGCCTCGATCGTCGACGTCACGGTCACCCACACCTCGGACCCGACACCGTGCAGTCGCTCGATCTCTGTCGGCGACGGGCAGCCGAACGTAAACGACACCACCGCAACGGGATCAGCGACGAGGAGGTCGAGCTTGGCGGACCAGTCATCGTCGTCGAAACGCGGTTCGCCGACCTCGGCTCCGGTCGCGGCGAGCTCGTCGAGGTACGGCGCGATCTGCTCGACCGGTGTCGGCTTCCCCGGCGCGAACAGGTTCACACCGAACCGCGCCGAGGTGAGCAGCCGCGTCTGTGCAACCCGTTGCGCCAGCGTATCGGCACTCAGATATCCGCCCGCGAGGATGCCGAACCCACCCGCCTCGGCGACGGCCGCGGTGAGCTCCGGCGCTGACGGCCCGCCCGCCATCGGCGCAAGAACGATGGGCGCAGAAATGTCGTCGAGGATCACGCGGACTCCAATTCTTCGAGTACCACCCCGACGGCGCCGAGAATCAACACGCTCCCCATCCCACCAGTATCCCCGGCCGCCTGGGCGGTCGCGGGCGAATCAAGATCCCGCCCGGTATCGGGCGGTTCCAGGCTCCGGGCGGATGTTCGTGGTGCGCGCAAACCCGCTGCTGTGAAACGTTGGCACGGGTGATGGGATGGAGTGACCATCCGTGCACTGCCCAGAACTGCACTGGCCCTCTCGCATTGGCGACGAACGACGTCGATGCTGCCTGCAGTCAGCGGTTGCCGATCAGTGCGATCACCGACCGGTTCAGCTAGCCCGAAGTTGCGGCGGTTTGGCAGCAGTTTATGTGGTTTGACCAGGTGGTTTAGTGGGTGGTTGTGGTTTTGTTCTGTCGACGGTGTCCT
>NZ_JBHWUE010000216.1:0-4508 GCF_042738615.1 Rhodococcus sp. NPDC059968 | reverse complement strand
TTCTCCGGGGGTCAGCCCCGTGTGGCAGCGTGATTCTCTGAGTTTGTGCAGCTCAGAGGCTGATGGGGAGATGTTATCCGCTGCAACAGGTGTGGCGCAAGCGGACTCGCGGGGTTCACGTTTTGGGGCTCGGGGCGTTGATGCGGGCCATGAGTTCGCGGTTGGTGGCGCGGGACGCGGCGAGGTCTTCGTCGCGTTCGTCGAGTTGTTGCTGTAGGTCGATGACCTGTTGTTCGAGATGGGTGATCCGTTGGTGGAGTGCATCGATGTCGGTTGGGGCGCCGAGTCCGGACTCGCGCCAGGTTTGTTCGCCGAGGGCTTCGGACAGGCGCTTCTCCAGGTGCTGGATTCGGGTGTCGAGCCGGACGGCGCGTTCGTGGGCTGCGAGCAGGTCGGCTTGCAGCGAGGCTCGGGTGACCGCTGGACCGGTGCCGTCGTCGGCGGTGGGTTCGGTTTGCAGCGCGTGGATCTTCTCGAGCAGGTCGCGGTGCCGGTAGAGGAATGTGCGGTCGACTCCGGCGGCGCGAGCGATCCCGGAGGCACTGATCTCGGTGCCTTCGGTGGCGGCGCGGTCGAGGGCGGCGAGGACGCGTTGGCGCCGTCGGGTGGATTCGGCGCGGCGGCCTTCGAGCATCGGGTGGGCTCGTGCACTCGTGGTGGTCTGCGTGTCGACTTGCTGCGGCTTGGTGCTGGTCATGCTGTGGCCTCCGAGGTGGTGGTCGTGGTGGGCGGTGCGGGCGCGGTGGACGGGAGGGCCGGCATGCCGATTGGAACCGCGTGGGCCGCGCGATGACGGCGCACGATGGCGACAGCGTCGTCGATCTGGGCTCGCTCGGTGTCACCGAGTTCGGCGATGTCGCCTTTGATCCTGTTGATCAGCCGCCGGATTCGAGTGATCTCCTCGTCGGTGGGGGTGGCGTCGGCGCGGGCCCAGTCGTCGACACCGTCGAGGGTGGCGGCCAGCCGTTCCCGGGTGCGCAGCAGATCTTCCAGGTATGCCTGCAACTCGGGCAGGAACGCGACGCTCGTGCGGAAGTGGTCGCACCCGACGCACCGGAATCGGACCGGGCAGGCACCGCCACCGGCCTTGACGTTGGTTGGTTCGGTGCAGGTGCCGTAGGGGACGGCGACTTCTCCGATGGCGTGGCGGGCGCGTTCGGATTCGAGCAGGGCGTGCGCGTCGCGCCAGATCCGGTTGCCGTGTCGGTCGAAGCTGAGGGCCGTGATGGTGTCGACGGCGTCGCGGCGACGGTCTTCGCCGATGCGGTAGTAGCAGCGGGTCATGGAAAAGCTGCGGTGATCGAGCAACTCGGCCAGGACATCGATCGGGACACCCGCATCGGCATGCCGCTGGGCGTAGCAGTGCCGGTATATATAGGGCACGACCTTGGTCTTGTCGATCTCGATCCCGTCGCGGGTGCGCAGGACAGGTAGGGCCGAGACCCACTCGCGGTGCCGGGCGTCGAGCATATCGATGCTGATTGGTGTGCGCCCGTGAGGATTACGGCGCGGCGTGGGCAGCAGGGCCAGTTCCGCGACTGGGGTGTCGGGAAACATTGCTCGGACGCGTTGCCGCTGGCCGGTGATCACGGCGGCGGTGGCGTCGCCGATCGGCAGCCGCCGGCCGAGGCGGTGGGCCTTGGCGTTGTCGTAGACGAGCACCGCAGCTCCGTCCTTGTCGCGGTCCAGGCAGTCCAGGGGCAGGGCCAGAATGTCTTCTGGGCGTCGTCCGGTGTCGATGCCGATCTGAGTCGCGACCCTGACTTCGATCGGTTCGAGGGTGTCGAGGTTGGCGCAGAGAATGGCCATGATTTCCGGAGGGACGTCGCGGCCGGGTTCGCCGCGTTCGGGCTCGGCGGGGATGTCGCCGCGCTCGAGGGAAAAATCGCCGGCGAGTCCTGCCGCTGGTTGTCTGGGCTTGGTCAGGCCGAGGGCGCGGATGCCGGCCAGCACCTCGCGTAGGTCACGGCAGATGCCGTTGCGGCGGTATCGACTGATCTCACCGATCGACTCCAGATGGGCCAGCCGGTTGAGGAAATTTTCGATGTCGGTGCGGCCCAATGTCGACGGGACGAGGCCCCGGTCTGGCCTGCGGCCGAGGAACTGTGAGAGCATCCGCAGCGCGTTGATTTTGCCGCGGACTCGCGCGGCGCCGCCGCCGCGATGACGCGGGAGTTGTTCTGCTGCCCATCGTTTGGCGCACTGGGACAGCCAGGGCTGGCTGATTCCGGTGAACGACAGGTTCCCGCGATGGCCGAAAATCGCGAGATCCCACGTGTCCTTGGCCTGTTCGCTCGCGGGGTCGGCCAGGGCCCGCCGAACGTGTTGGGTGAGGGCGGCCCGCAGCGAGCGCACCGTCTTGTTGCGGGTGATCTCGGCGCGGTCGACGGTAATCGAGGTCACCTGTCGCCAGCGCAGTCCGTCGCACAGCACCCGCAGTTGCGCATCGGTGATCTTCGCCCCACCCCGGACGCGCTGCTGAACACCGAACAGCACTTCGACGACCACCATCGCCGGCAGGGCCCGCAGATTGACCTGCCCGGGCTCGGGCACGCCCGATTCCCGGGTCTGCCACCGACGCGCATCCAGGTCCGGGGCTGCCCGCAGCGCGTTCCGCCATCGCTGGTAGTGGGTGTTGCAGTATCCGCAGGCGCCGTCAGCGGTCCGGATGCAGGCGGCAACCTGGCAGGCCGGCATCGGCGGCAAAGGCCCCACTCTGGGATCGGCCAGGAACTGTTCCATCGACAACCGTGGGCGTCGCAGGCGGAACTTCTTGGCGTGCGGCTCGCACAACACCGCATGCCGCACCGTCGGCACGCACCGGCATTTCGGCACTGCGCATCGAGTCGCCGGGGCCGGCTCGTCGGGCAGCTCCATCGCAGTCGCGATGTCCTCAGGGCTCATCCCCAGCCGGGACAGGCGCGTGAAACACCCATGGCATACCGCAATGCCCGAGTGAACGGTGTTGTGGCACCGCTGGACTCGGCATACCGTTCTGCCCAACAACCGATGCTGGGCCGGCAGCGACAACATCCGCGTCTGTGGATTCCACCCCGCCTCGACCAGGAAGCGAGGATCCAGCATCCCGGCCAGTCGCGCAGCATCCGCCCCCAGCGCTACCCCGGTCAGCACGTGCGTGAACTCCAACGAAGGATCGCCAGTGCCATCCGCGGTGACCAGTTCTGCGGCGGTCACCGGATCACCGCACCGAGTTCGCGGGGGCTGGGCACCGCGTCGACCGCAGCCCGCAGCCGGGAGGAATCCGGATGCACGTAAACCGCCGAGGAAGCGACCGCGGCGTGCCCCATCAGGTCGGCGACGACATCGATTCCGGAACCGGCGTCAACAGCGTTGCTGCCGAACGCATGTCGCAGTTGATGCGGGCGGACCGGGACGTCGAGTCCGGCCCGCCGCGACGCCGCGGCCATCAGCTCCCCGATCCCGTCCGGCCGCATCGGCGCCCCGATGCGGCCGCGGAACAGGTTGACGAACACGAAGTCGCTGTCCGCTGCGCCCGGCACTCTCATGCGCTCGAACTCGTAGGTGTCAAACGCCTGCACGACAAGGAAATCCAGCGGCACGACCCGCTGCCGGCGGGACTTGGCCCACGCCCCGTTCGGGTTGTCCTCCCGACGCACCACGTGCAGATGCGCCCGCGCGACCTCGCACCCCAACCGGCGCGAATCCACCAGCAGGTGCACATCACTGCGGCGCAGCCCGCACACCTCCCCGCGCCGCAACCCGGCCCTGGCCATCAGCAACACGATCAGCCGATCCCGCGCCGAACGGCACGCCCGCAGCAGCGCGACGATCTGTTCGTCGCTGGCGCGGTCCACCGTCGTCTCCGGCTCCCGCAACCGATGCCGAGCCCGCATCCGCCACGCCATCCGGCCCTCCTCACCGCGGGCATCGGCGGGCAGGTCGCGGTCGTCGGCGACCGCGTACAGCACCGACACCAACCCCGCCGGGCCCTGGCCGGACGCTGCCGCGTGCACCACCATCCCCCGCACCGCGGTCAGCACACCGTTGATCCGCGACGGGCAGCGCACCGCAGCGGCACCCGGCCCCGCCACCACCACTCCCGCCCCGGCGGCGTCGGTGCCGCTGGCCAGCGGTCCGGCGTGGGCCAGCCACGTCATGAACAACGCGAACTGCTCGGCCCCGGCCTGCCAGGACCGGCCCGTCCCGGCGCACCAGCGCAGGAACAACGCGATCGCGTGCGCATACGCCTTCGTCGTGGACTCGGCCCCGTCGCGGCCGAACCGTTGATGCCGCAGAAACCCATCGGCAACACCAACTACCCGCAGATCCTCATCCAACACCGTCCAATACCGCTGCCCGGACGGCAACCTCACCGGAAACGCTCGCATGGCCTCTCGCTTTCAGGTCGACAGTCACAAAACGACTACCAGCCACGAGCACCACACCCCCGGAGAAACGCCGCACCACCCGCAAGATCACCCAGAACGAGCGACATCATGCAACAGGTCCATGACCCCCGGAGAAGG
>NZ_JBHWUE010000215.1:0-4579 GCF_042738615.1 Rhodococcus sp. NPDC059968 | reverse complement strand
CGCAAGATGTCCGTCTTCCACGTCAAGCACCCGCACCACCGCAACGCGCCCTGCGTAGACCGCAGACCGCTCGTCCTCTCGGGCGACTCCGTGCCGTCGCCATAAATAAACGGTATTGCTGCTAGTGGCGAGAATGCGAAGTCTCGGGCACTTCCGTAGCAAGGCCCGCGCCGGGGCCGCGATTTCGTCAACCAAGTGCTCGCAATTGTCGAGCACGAGTAGAAGCTGTCGGGAGGCGAGGTACTCAGTTAGGGCTTCGAGCGTCCCCCTGTCCGAACCCATTTCGATACCGAGTACGCCAGCCACAGTTTCCGTGAACCGTGTGTCGTCTTGCTGCTCACCGAGTTCGATTAGCCATACCCCGTCAGCGAACGCCCGACTCACGTCCGCAGCCACTCGCAGCGCAAGTCGTGTTTTACCGACCCCACCGAACCCGGTCAGGGTGACGAGCCGGAAGGCGCTGATTAGGCGTTTGACCTCGGTGACTTCGCTTCGGCGGCCGACGAAGCTGGTCAGCTCGAAGGGCAGGTTTCCTACTCTCGAGTCGGTGGGGAGTGCCATGGGGCCGCTTCTTTCATCCTCTTACGATTCGCGCAGTGTGTGACGTCGGCGGATAGACGCGTGGGGTGTCGTGGGCGTTTCGAGCTGAACCCATTATTGGATCCTGTCTGCCACACTTTTTCGTTGAATCTGCGATTCCGCAGACCGAATCGTATGAACGTCTCCAAGTGTGATCCACATCGCTCAGGCCGCACACCTCCGTTTGCAGGTAGAGGTGACCGGACGGCGGCGTCGTTGTTGGACGAGCCAAATTCCCCCCGGCAACGCCCCTGACCAGCAATCGTGGTCAGGGGCATTGCCGGGGTCGACGGAAAAGTCAGAAGTCCGTTGCGGCAGTGATCGCGGCAATTCGGGCCGCGGCGCGGCCGGCATCGGCATCGGCCGTGGCCAGATTGGGGCGGAATTCGATCGCCTGGATGTCCTTGATCCCGATCCACTGCAGCCATTCCGCGAAGTACGGAACCTGGTAATCGGAGCCGAAAGCAGGCGGTCGACCCGGCCCGTAGACCGCGCTGGTATAAATCACGGCGGCCTTCTTGCCTTCTAGCAGGCTGGTGTAGCCGGTCTCCGGATCGAAGCCGAACACCGTCCCAGGTTGGCTCACCACATCGATGAATTGCTTGAGGATGTAGGGGATTCCGGCATTCCACATTGGAACGCTGAACAGGTAGCTGTCGGCAGCAGCGAAGCGATGGAAAGTATCGAGAGAAGCTGCCCACGCCCTGCTCGCCTCGCCCTGCGGTTCCTGGCCTGCGAACACGGCCATCTTCGCTGCGGCCGCCGCCGGGCCGAACTCAGGAAGCGTTCCATCCCACAGGTCGAAAGTCTCGATGGTGTCCCCGGGATGCGTCTGAGCGTAGGTGTCCAGAAAGGCCTGAGCAAGGGATAGCGACTCGGATGCCTCACTTCTCGGTGAGGAGGAAATATGAAGTAGGGTGGCCATGAAATGGCTCCTTTCACTGATGGTTTGGGGAACGTCGGAGGTGAATCAGAAGCCCGCCTTCTGGGCGTGGCTGACCAGGAGACTCTTGGTCCGCTGGGTCGTGTCGAGCGTCAACAGGTGGTTCCCACGACCGACGCCCGACTGCTCGTATCCACCGAATGCCGGGTGCGCCAGGTGATGGTGGTAGATAGCGGTTTACACGAATCCAGTGGTGCGGTGGATAACCTTAGAAACTCAATTGGTGCAACTTAGTTGCGTTACAAGAAGATACGCGCCCACTCGGTGTCCGGGCCCGCAAAAGGAGGCCAGCGACCCGCATCGCGACGACCTGAATATAGGTTGGCGTCCTAGCTCAACGCTGCCCGGTGAATAGCCCGCTCCTGACATAGACCGATTGAGGTGCGGCGTCATGCAGCGTGGCCGGAACCGCACCTGCTAGCAGTACCGTATCGGTGCGAACCCACCAGATGCCGTCGACCGAAGCTCGCCTCAACAACTGCGTCGGGTTGCAGTGAGGCACAATTTTGGTCGACTGCGTCAGTGCTGTTTCGACGCCGATGATGATTTCGGTTGACTTGACGAGCACCGCCGCTGCTTGGCCTGGCGGCCACCATGTGACGATCTGATCGCTTTCGTCGAGTCGGGCCTCTATGACCATCACCCCGCCGAGGCTGTCGGTGATCGTCCCAGTGTCGTCCACCGCTGGGTCTAGTCATGCCGCCACGTACGGCCTTCTTCAGGATCGTCAGCTAACCCTGATCGACCGCAATCGGTGCCCATCCGCGAGGCCCAGACTGCGATGACGGGGCCTGGAGCGCCCATTGTCGGGTCTCACGCTCTTCATGTCGGGCGACAAGATTCTTCAGCAGGAGTCGTCGCGTTCATGGCTTGATCTGTCGAGCACTTGTTGCACTGCGACGAAGACTCGTCTCCCAGTGGGTGTCTTCTTCCAGCTCGCCGTGCCGCTGATATGGATGAGCGAGCACGTCGGAGAATCCACGATCAGCAGCCCAATCCGATCGTCTTGTTGTAAGTTTCCGAGGGTATTGAACATCGCATTTCCGTCGTAGTCGTCAAACTCGATTGAGTGAGGGTTCGACGACGTCACGAATCCGCGAGGGCCTCCACGATGTGAGATGTCCGCGCCTTCTCCCGGCGCGATGGAGGCAACGAAGAACATCTCGGTGTCCGCAATCAGTGCACGTTGACGTTCGGACAGTTCGTGTGACCTGCATCCAGTCAGGTATTCGGTGCCACTGTCGTTCCATTCCCGGTGTCGGATGTGTTGCGCGCAGTTGGGATAGACCTGATCCAGATTCAGGTCGATGCCCTGTTCGTGGATCCACGCCCGTCCGTTCAGCCGGGCTCGGCGCCGAGTTGCCAGATCAATGACTAACGATCCAACTTCGCTGCCATCCGCGAGATCGGCGAGCGGATCATGACCAGTGGGGCGCCCTGCGATCCTCAGCACACCAGGTTCGATGGCCTTGACGAACCCCACAGGACCGACCATTACCGTGGCCCAAACCAGGTTGCCGTTGCCGATGCCACCGAGCAGAATCCTCGGTTGCTCTTGAACGAAATGTGCTAGCGCTGGGGGTATCTCACGCCTGATTGCGATTCCACGTCGGGCGGCGACTTCCAGTTGACCGACCGAACGCTGCACCAGATCTTCTCCCGGATGATACGGCGACCGGCCATCAGAAGAAGCCACAGCTCGGTTCGCCGTGCTCGAGTGCCGAGAGGTGTTGAACGCCGTCATTGGTGAAGATTTCCAGGCGTGTGCCGTCGGGGTCCGCGAAGAATACTCCTCCCGAGGAGCTGCCCTCGGCATGGGGCAGGATGCTTTCGTAGAGCATCGGAATCTCGAGTGAATTGAGCAGCCGTACTGACGATTCGACTTCAGCAAGCGTTGGCACTTCGAATGAAAGATGATGCAGGCCGGGAGCATGGGGGCGGAAGCGCCCTTCGCTCTGCTGCCATAGGGTGAGAATCAGGGCGCCCTCGCGTCCGAGGAAGGCCCATGGTCGTCCGCTGTCCTTGCCTGAGGCGATGACCTCGACCGCGAATACTGCTTGGTAGAAATCTATTGACCTGGCCAGATCGGTCACGTTGATCCCCACATGCCCGGTGACCGCTCTGATGGGTGCTGGATTCGATCTCGTAGGGGTCATTCTTGTTCTTCCCTCTGCTCATTTGCGCCGTTACTGCCACAAATGATGTGGATGAGTACGGGATATTGGTGTTTCTCGGTGCACGGCACGCTCGACTCGGTGGGGCCGCTGATGTGCTGGTCAAGCGAAGACTGTTGAGCTAGCCGCAGGGTTGGTTTCCCCTGTCCAGAAAGGGTGTTCGGTGGGCGCCGTCGGTGTGCCACTGGCACTGGGGGCGCGCCAGTGGCACACCGACGGTTGCAGCGCCGACTGATCGCGGCGTACCGCCTATCTCACACGGTGCCGGAGACCAATGGGGGCACGGGGCAAGCGTCCGCCGCTTGTCCCACAACCTGGGGCTGGGCAGGCAGTGCGGGCCGCTGCCCCTGTTCCCACGCTCGTCCGTCAATCGTCTCGGGCAACGCCGAGATCTCCGCGGCAGTGAAAGCCCGGGACCGACTCAGGAACCGCACGCCCATTGGCGACTCGAGACCGAAGCCCGATCCGCGGCCGGGCACCACGTCGAGGACCAGCTGGGTGTGCTTCCAGACCTCGAACTGCGAACCGGAGATCCACACGGGTACCGCATCGCCGCCCTCGGGCCGGGTGGACGGGGTCTCCCCGACCCTGAGACGCAGGTCCAGGACGCCGAGCAGCACGTCGCGGTCGCCGACGATGAATTCACCGTCGGGGTAACACATCGGCGCGGAGCCGTCGCAGCATCCGCCGGACTGATGCATCATCAACGCCCCGTGGGTACCGCCGAGGCGGCGGAGAAGCTCCACCGCCTCGCTGGTTGCCACGATGCGTGGGGCTGTGGTGGGGTTCATCAGAAGAAGCCCTGAGCCTTCTGGGCGTAGCTGACCAGCAGGTTCTTCGTCTGCTGGTAGTGCTCGAGCATCATCAGGTGGTTCTCGCGGCC
>NZ_JBHWUE010000214.1:0-4579 GCF_042738615.1 Rhodococcus sp. NPDC059968 | reverse complement strand
GCCGTCCGGATGTATCGGGACCGGATCGACGAGCACGGAGGCTCGAAGGTCGCAGCCCGTCGCCATGTCGGCGAGCTGCTCGACATCGCGCCGGCCACGCTGAGGAACTGGATCGAGCGGGAGGAGAGCCACCAGGCCCCCGGCGCATCGTCTTCGGCACCTGACGTGTCGGCCGAGGTCGCCAGACTTCGCCGAGAAGTAGCCGAATCACGCAGAGCCAGCAAGATTTTGAAGACCGCGAGCGCGTTTTTCGCGGCGGCGGAGGTCGACCGCCGACTGCGGTGATCGTCGACCACATCGACGCCTACCGTTCCCGTTTCGGGGTCGACCCGATCTGTGCAGTGCTTACCGAGCACGGCATCAGCATCGCCCGACCCACCCATTACTTTAATGGCGCGAAGCCGATTCAGGTCCGACGGTCGTGGGGACATCGTGGCTTTGAGCAGGTGCAGAGACGTTTCCCGCGCTATGCCGAACTTGATGAACAGTTCCTCGGCGTCGGCGCCACCGTACGGGGCCCACTCGATGGCGAAACCAACCAGCACTCGGTCCGAGCGGCTGATGGATTGCACGCTGGCCAGAAGATCACAGAAGCGGAGGGATCGCCGAACCCAGTCGAGCGCAGGACAACCTGTGAGACCGTCGATCTGGGCGCGCCGCCTGCGGACCGCGCGGTTGCCGATTCGGTTGCGGTTGGGGTGAGCTCTCCAGGGGATGCCGTACTGTGCTGCGGGTTCGGTCGCGGTTGCCGGTAACGCCGTCAGCGGTGGGGCAGGGGTTTCGAGCATGGGTGCCTCTGGGTGGTGAAGAAAACGATCGGCCTTCATGGTCGTGTCTCTGGGTGGGTCCGGGAACGATCATCCGGCGGGGGTGGGGTGTCTGTTCTCGGGACCCCCGCACTAGCTTCCACCGACCGTCAACAGACCTCTCGGGCTTGACGATGAAAGTGGGCTTAGCGATAGTGTTTCGGTGGATCGCTCCGACTCACCAGTACTTGCCTTTCGTGGTTCGCGTCTTCTCCATGAGAGCCGATTGCCCCGGAGCGGCCCGCACCATGAGCGGAGCGGTTTCTTGGGGTGCAGCACAGGTCCCTCAAAATGGGGCGCATGTTGCCTGTCTGCGCGGGGTGCTGCCTGTATGACTGCGAGTGACGTTGTGGTTCGGAAGCGTGTCCGGCGGCCTGCTTCCGCGGTTCGGCCGTGTTGCGAAGTGGGCGTCACAATTGTGAGGTGCTCTGCGAGGTTTCGCATGGGTAGTTCGGCGTATGCCGGTACCTGTTTCTTGGGGATTGCTGTTCATGCGAAGCCTCAGTCTTCTTCGAGGTATGCGTGGTTGCCGGGTTCGCCGGAGTGTTCGAGGCGGTCCGGGGCCACGGACACGTCCGACTCCTTGTGTGCGGTCAGTTCGCTTCGGTGGGCGGGCATGGTTTCTCCGCGTGGACACGAGAATGCAGGTCGATGGTAACGACGCGCTGATTGACACGCTGAGGTGACTACCGGGCGACGTTCCTCCGCCCGAGTTTCGTTGGTTCGCCACGCACATCAACCGACCGAAAGATCCCTGTGATCGTGATCGCGCTGTCGGTGGGTGCCCGTTTGGGGGCGGATCACGGTCGATGGCACGTACCTGGCCTGGGGCGACTCCGACACGGTCCGTCTCATCGTGGTGGCGTCGGCCCGGTTGAACAGCTGAACGTTCATCGAGCGGCGCTGAGGAACTGGACCGCCGGCCGAGGCAGATCGGGCGTGCTGTCGTCCGTCGGCCAGATAGCGTGCCTCTACGCATGCTTGCCGTAAGTGGCGTGGGTTCCAGTGAAGCGATCGCGTTCTGTCCCGGCGTTGTCGGCTGCCGAATATCCTTCGACTACAAGCCCCTGAGGCGGTTCGCGGCGAACGTTTGAATGGTCTCACCTAATGATTAAGAATATTCTTCAGAAGTATTGGCATGCGGTCGGAGTTTCTTCACTATTGATCCCCGCACGTCGAATTTTCCGGCGACCCTCATTCTTTGCACACAGCCCACTGGGAGCTTCGCATGAAGATCGGTATCCCCCGCGAGATCAAGAACCACGAGTACCGGGTGGCCATCACCCCCGCGGGTGTCCACGAGCTGGTCGGCCGCGGCCACGAGGTGGTCATCGAGTCCGGCGCCGGCGTCGGCTCCTCCTTCGCCGATGAGGACTTCAAAGCCGCGGGCGCCCAGATCCTCTCGTCCGCTGTTGCGGTGTGGGGATCGACTGAGCTGCTCCTGAAGGTGAAGGAGCCCATCGCCGAGGAGTATGCACGCCTGCGCAAGGATCAGGTGTTGTTCACCTACCTGCACCTCGCCGCGTCGAAGGACTGCACCGACGCCCTGCTCGCGTCGAGGACCACGTCCATCGCCTACGAAACGGTCACCGCCGCCGACGGCTCGTTGCCGCTGCTCGCCCCGATGAGCGAGGTCGCCGGACGCCTCGCCCCACTGGCCGGCGCCTACCACCTCATGCGCCACGGCGGCGGCCGCGGCGTCCTGATGGGCGGCGTCCCCGGCGTGCGCCCCGCCAAGGTCGTCGTCATCGGCGCCGGCGTGTCCGGCAAGAACGCGATCGCGATCGCCTACGGCATGCAGGCCGACGTCACCGTCCTGGACCTGTCCATCGCCCGCCTCCGGGAGATCGACGCCCTCTACTCCGGCCAGGTCAAGACCATCACTTCCAACAGCCTCGAACTTGAACAGGCCGTCCAGGGCGCCGACCTCGTCATCGGCGCCGTCCTCGTCCCCGGCGCCAAGGCCCCCACCCTCGTCTCCAACACCCTCGTCTCACGGATGAAGCCCGGCTCGGTGCTTGTCGACATCGCCATCGACCAGGGCGGCTGCTTCGAGGACTCACGTCCCACCACGCATGCCGAACCCACCTACCAGGTCCACGACTCGGTGTTCTACTGCGTAGCGAACATGCCCGTCGCTGTCCCGCGCACCTCTACCTACGCGCTCACCAACGCCACCCTGCCCTACGTCGTCGCGCTCGCCGAGCAGGGCTGGGAGCAGGCCACCGCCACTGTCCCTGGGCTGGTGAACGTCCTGTCAACCCACCAGGGCAAGCTCCTTTCCGCCGAGGTGGCGCACGCGCACGGATACAGCGCCGACACCCTCTGACGTGTGTTCGCTGATCGCAGCGAACCGACTATTCACCGCGATCAGCGAACCTGCCCGATCGGGCCGTCCGGAAGCTTCCCCGGGCGGCCCGATCCTTTTCGTGTCTACCCACGGTCCGGTGATGCGTACGCATGCCGTGTCCCGGGAACTATGCACCGGCACAACACGTATGCCCGCGTTCCTCCGTCGATGCGAGTGTGTGCAGACCCTCATCGACGATTCGGTGCATGATCGGACAACTATGCTTCCTGTATGGTCGACCGCTCCGGAGGGTAGCCGTCCGGCCCGGAGACTATTTCGGACAAGCTGCAACCCACCCGGGTTCGGGGCGAGCTATAACAGTGTCAACCTGCATCAGTGGTGGACTGCCTCGGTTGGGATCGAGTCCGCGCCCCGACGAACAACTGTCCGAGTTGGCGATCCTGCGCAATCGAAGGCATGTACTGCTTATCTGCTGAAGTGGACCGGTTGATCAGAATTCACCGAAAGTGTTGCTGGACAGTGAATCAGCGTCCTCGGATTCGATATGGTGGCCGGCTGCGGTGCCGCCGATGAGCTCGGCGAGCGGGTGGGGATCGGTGTTGACGCTCCCGGTGAGCCGAAGCGGCCCGGTCGGAGTGTAGTCCGCTCCGGCCGGGCCTCGCCGGGATGTGTACCGGGGCACCGCGGCGCGCGAGTCTCGACAGCGCTGGTCATTCCGGTGCGTAGTCGGGCGAACGGCGCGCCCGAGTCGGGCGGTGCAGGTCCGCGTTGGTGCACCCTGGGGTTGGCGTGGCTTGTCTCTCCTCGGGCGTTGCCAGTCTCGGTGCGCCGATTTGTGCCAATCACGTTTAACCAGTGGGGGTTTGGCTGCCGGTGAGTGCATCGGAAGCCTGCGCTGGGTGTGTATCGGGTGTAAGGAAATGGTAGATCCGCCGCCGGGGCGCATCGCGGTTTTGTGATCCATGACACACGGGTTCTTCGGACGAGCGGTGGCAGATGGTTGGAGCCCGCCGGTCCGGGAAGGGCTCCTGGGATCCGGTGTTGGGGCTGGCAAATTCGATTCGGTACCTGACCGACCGACTCGTCTCCGATCCGGTGACCTCCGGAGGGGGTCGCGGAGTGCCGGCACCAGGTGCGGTTGTCGACGACCGGATCCTGGCCGCGAAGGATCCTCCCGAACGCCGGCACCCTAATGGGAGTCGATCAGCGAGCCTTCGACAGGTAACGGACCGCGAGGGGGAAGCTGATCACCGGAGCCGCCGGCCGGTGAGCACCGCGAGACCCGGGAGTGAGGGTCGATTCCTAGGGCTAGATCGTGCCCCGGCCGGTCGGTGAGGTCACCTATAGCGCTGATGGGGTGTCGTGCCGCGAGCACTGATCCATTAGGTTGCCGCCGGGTGCCTCTGGGCTCGAACAGGTTTCATCCAACACCATGAGAGCGGAGGAGGCGATCGATGATCTT
>NZ_JBHWUE010000213.1:0-4720 GCF_042738615.1 Rhodococcus sp. NPDC059968 | reverse complement strand
CCCGAGGGCCAAGTCTCAAGGCCACCATCGCCATCAACATCCTCACCGACATCGACCCTTGACAACACAACCCACGACTTAACTACACGGCTTTGGGCCTAGCCCTAGCTGGCCATCACCTTTCGACCTTCGTCGCACCAGCGAAATACGATGGCTTCCCGCGACTCCTCCCGGCCTGGCTGCCCGACCTGCGACCAATGATGACACGAATCGAGCACATTCTCCTCCGCCCACGTGCACTGCAAACCATTCAGCAGGAATCAGCCGTGTCAGCGAATGACGGCAATGAAACCGGAGGCATTCCCCTCGGCAGGCGATCCGAATCAGGGATCGTGCACGTGCATATCGCTGGCACGCCTGGACCCGCCGCAATCCGCCGCCCCGATTTCTTCCTCCGCGACCTCCAACACACACAGACATTCGCGAACCAACACTTTTTCGACTTCGGGGTGGCGTGGGTCGGCGAATGGCACGCCCATCCACGCAGCTCCCCCATTCCCAGTCAAACACGACCTCACGACCTACACGACACTGCTCAGCGATCCTGAACTCGATTTCGGGAGCGAATTCACCTCTGGTGGATCCGACCTCGGCGTCGGTTGGTTACCGTTCGGGGTGATGCGTCCTTCGAAGGTGATTGCGAACGCGTTGAGTGCCGGCTTCCACCTCATCGCCCATCGTGCCTTACCCTTCCCGGTGGGGTCCAGAGCACGCGTGCGCGTGGCGAGATACAAACATTTCAGGGCTGCTTGCTCGGTCGGGAAGTGTCCACGGGCCTTGATAGCAAGTGTAACGGGCGTTGACCGACTCGATTGCGTTGGTCGAGCAGATGACCCGCCCGATCTCGACGTCGTAGTCCAGGAACGGCACGAACTCGGTCCACGCGTTCTCCCACATCCGCACGATCGCCGGATACCGCACGCCCCACTTGCCCGCGAATTCACCAAATCGTTCCCTCGCCGCCGACTCGGACGGCGCCGTGTAGACGGGCTTGAGGTCACGCGCCACCTCATCCCAATACTGCCGTGCGGCGAACCGAAATCTGTTGAGTATCAGATGAATAATGTGCGTTGACGGTGACCCCAATCGCGACGTACACCGGCCGGTGCAGGCTACGGATCGGCGCTGCCTCGCTGCGCCAGTGCCGGTGTGCCCGACCCAGTCCCGAGCCAGATCTGCGTAGAGCGTCCCGCCGAGGGCAACATCGGTCAACTGCGCTCCGCGGCAGATAGCCAACACGGGAATTCATCGGGCACGGGCGATCTCGAGTGCGGTGAGTTCGTTCGTGTCACGGTGGGTGCAGATCTTCTGAACACGAGGGTCGTCGAGTGAGCCACTCGTACAGGGACGGGTCGACTTCCAGTCCTCCGCTGATGAGCAATCCGTCGACGGACTCGAGTATCGCCGGAAGGTCGCTTCGCGCGATTCTGGTGGAAGTGACTCGACTTAATCTGCATCCGCAGGCGCAAATGGGGACCTCGAACAAGGAAATCCTCGCGAACGACTCCCCACGAATCCTCCGTCAATCCGGAACTCCGACAGTTGGGCGTCGAACTCCTAGGGATATCGTGAACCCCACGCTTTGCGGTGTTCGCTCACGGCGCCGCGCAAGCGAGATTGTCAACGCACAGTCGAGAGAGCTTCGCCCGCGAACTCGATAGGGTTCAGCATCGTCACGTGCACAGGGAGACGCAGTCGCCGCCTGCTTGTGTGCAGCACTTTCGCCATCTCACCACAACCCAGCCATGCCTCCTTCGGTCAAGTCCATCCCAATCTGTAGCGTACACTATCTATTCGTGCACTACTTATATGCCTATGCCTTAAAGCGCCGGCCGCTACGGCCGGCCATCGAGACAGGTCAAACGTGCACAGACCGGACAAGACACCTACCACAGGTGAGGGCATGGCAAATGAGGCAGTCCAACAGCACCTTCTACGACGGGATTTGGGGTGCAGCACATTCGACGCCTCGATGACGCGATTCCATGCCGAGGAGTCGCACGAACCGCCTGGGCGTGCGCTGTCCCCGAAGGAGGACCTCGGCACGCGGTACGACGGATGCACCTGTCCCGAATTCAGCATTGGGGAAGGCCGTGCGTCTGTCCCTGAGCTGGACGCCCCCGACTCTGCATACTTCGCACAAGCTTCGTCTTCGGACCTGCCGAACGCGACGCCCCGGTCGGGCCGCATGACGAAGGCGCTCGACGCCGAACATCGTTCCGATGCTAAGCACATACTCTGGGCGCGAGGAAGATTCATTAGTCAAATCACATCCTCCTAGCTGTCGCCGGGTAGACATGACTATTCCAACGGACGGCGAGGCGGCCCGCTCTAGGGCGGTCGAGGAATATTCTCAGACGTTACGGAGTTGCACTGCGGTGTTTGAAGGTTTAGAGAATGAGCCTCGGCAGATGGGCGCCTTAGATCGTGCGTTGGCCTCGCTAGACTGGCCCGTTCAGGCTGCACAGCGTGAGTTGCTGGCGCCGGGTGAACGAGTCGCGCGGGTGCATGACTCCGCCGGGTTCTCCTACATTTCTGCAGGAACTGCGACACTCCGAGTAGGCCAAGAACGAACTGAGCTTTCCGCCGGTGACCTACTCATTTACCCCCGGGCACACCGAGCTGAGATCCGCGCTAGGCGCGAGTCCAACGTTATCAACGCATGGTTTCTGCCGTCCGGCGGCTCAGCTCAGACTCTCGGCACTTTCCCCAACACTCTGTTGGTGAGGGAGTTCTCTGTACGTGAACCGAATATGGCGATGCTCATTGAGGGTATGCTCAGCGGACAAGCCAACGCTTCCGATTTCAGTCGTGCAGGTGATGCGGTGGTGTGCAGCCTCATTTCCACCACCATCGTCTCGTCCGCAATCCGGCTTTGGGCGGAGCTTGGCTGCGCTCCCGAGCGGTGGCTGCACCAGGTGTCGGACCCGTTCATTGCTCGCGCACTCGATGCGATCCATGAGAGTCCCGGGGATGCCTGGACTGTGCAAAACCTGGCGCAGGTGGCAACCATGTCTCGATCGGCCTTCGCGGAGCGCTTCACCACTCTGGTAGGTCAAACCCCGGCATCATATTTGACCGAAGTTCGGATGGAGACCAGTAAAACGCTTTTGATCCGTGACGGGCTGAGCATCGCAGAAACCGCCCACCGCCTCGGGTACGAATCTGAGGCCGGTTTCAGGCGCGCCTTTCGACGGCACACCGGGTCCGCGCCCGCTGTCTGGCGCGGACGACAACGGTCCCTCTTATTTCCTGCCGTATAGGTCCGGTTATGCCTTCGAGCTTCCTACTGTTGTCGTCCTGGCCATTCGGAACAGGGTCCCACCAACGAGAGCAGCAATTGCGGCGGCAAACAATGTCACCTGCACTCCGGCGTTATCGGCAACCACGCCACCGAGTCCCGCTCCAAGAGTGATCGCAATCTGGAATCCGGTCACGATTAGCCCGCCTACGGATTCCATCCGATCCTGAGCGAGCCGCCCGATCCAGGTGCTGACCACCAGCAACCAAGCCCCAAATCCGATACCCCATCCTGTCGCGCCTACCCCCACAGCCCAGAAATGTCCAGGGAAGAGCGCGACTATAGCGATGCCAAAGCCGATGAGTGCAGGCACAACCACACGCATCAGGTTCAAGTGCTTATCCACGAGCAGCCCGACGACGACGTTTCCGACAAGGCCCCCAATACCAAACGCCGCCAACAACCCAGCGATTCCGCCCGCGCCGATGCCGGGCACTTGCTCGAATGCCAACCGAATATAAGTGAAGGCGGCAAAGTGGCCAAGGACGGTGAGCACATGCCCTATCAGACCCAACGACAGGCCGGGCACCTTGAGGGTGTCGGCCAACTCACGGAATCCCGTGGTGGTGGCAGGGGCGATAGCAGGCAACACGGTGCGCAACAAGATAGCGACCAGCACCGACACTACGGCCACACCGACAAACACCACGCGCCAATCAAACACGGAGCCAAGGTAGACACCCAGGGGCACTCCGCCCACCGTGGCCACGGTAGTGCCACCGTTCACGAGCATAAGCCCACGGCCCAGGCGTTCCGGTGCCACCAGCTGGGAAACGATCGCCAGCGACATTGCCCAGAATCCGCTAATTGCGGCCCCGAGGATCAACCGGGCGACAAGCAACAGCACGAGATTGGGTGCGATGGCTACCAGAATGTTGGACAACGCAGCGGTCAGAGCAACCCCAGTCAGAAGCGTTCGCCGGTCCAGCCGGGGAAACATCATGCCAACAACGGGGGCCACCAAAAACCCCATGAACGCGGTCGCGGTGACCGTCTGTCCCGCCTGACCTTCAGTGATGTCAAGTGAGGCTGCCATCTGGGTCAGCAAACTGGGCGGAAGAAATTCAGCGAGCACCAGCGTAAAACTGGTGGCCATAAGGATAAGCACCCCCGCCCACCCAGCGCGCTCAGAGCGGCGTGGGGGGAGGATTTTAGGCGCGGTGTTTGTTGTCATCCTTTGATTGTTCCGAGAATGCGCTAGCCAATACTGGACCAATCGTCCACACAACAAAGCCGAACGTCCACGCAATTTTCGCGACCCCCCGCCCGCACCCCTCACCGCTGCTGCGCTGGACTCCGTGCTCCAGGAACAGCTCTCAGATGCACTAACGCCGATTTTCACTCAGCGAATCGACCCGCATTTTGTGTCTGTTCACGCGAACTCGTAGCGCACGGTGCGGCCACCGAGCCAGGGGACGG
>NZ_JBHWUE010000212.1:0-4732 GCF_042738615.1 Rhodococcus sp. NPDC059968 | reverse complement strand
TTCGTGGTCAACACCGAGGAGACATGATCATCCCCACAGCCAGATTCCACGTAACTTATAAGATGCTCAAACGGCAGATGTACGGACGCGCCGGAGTAGGCGTCCCGTGGAGTGGTGGGGTTTGGGGCTGAGCGGCGCGGCTCCGACGTAGAGAGGGCCATCGGCGGGATCTTCGGTGTGTACGGCCAAGCACGCATCGAAGAAAGAGGTCCACCGATGGCCCTGTCCCAGTCTGCCCTGTCCGAGCTACTCGACGCATTCCGTACCGGAGATGGAGTGAATCTGATCCGTGAATCGGTCCGGATGGTTATGCAAGAACTGATCGAAACCGAAGCGACCGAACAGATCGGCGCCAGCCGCTATGAACGCACCGAGGCCCGCACGACCGAACGCAACGGAGCCCGGTCCCGGCTGGTGGCCACCCAAGCCGGCGACGTCCAATTGCGGATCCCGAAACTGCGCAAGGGCTCGTTCTACCCCTCGATCCTCGAACCCCGCCGACGGATCGACCAGGCACTGTACGCGGTGGTGATGGAGGCCTACGTACACGGCGTCTCCACCCGCAGCGTGGACGACCTCGTAGCGGCTCTGGGAATCGATTCGGGTATTTCCAAGTCCGAGGTGTCGCGGATCTGCGCGGGCCGGGGCGAGGTCGTCGGCGCATTTCGCACCCGCTCGCTCGATCACACCGCGTTTCCTTACGTCTACCTCGACGCGACGTACCTGCACGTACGCAACTCCTCTTCGCAGGTGACATCGATGGCGGTCGTGGTCGCCACGGGGATCACCGCCGAGGGTGCGCGTGAGGTCCGCCCCCGCAAGCGGGTGGTACCCCCAGGCCTCGCTGTCGGGGACAGTGAGGACGAGGTGTTCTGGCGCGGCTTCCTCGCTTCGCTGAAGAAACGCGGCCTGTCCGGTGTCCGACTGGTCATCAGCGATCAGCATGCCGGCCTGGTCGCGGCCTTGCGGCGCTCGTTCCAGGGCTCGGGGCACCAGCGGTGTCGAGTGCATTTCGCGCGAAACCTGTTGGCGCACGTCCCCAAGTCGCACTCCGACATGGTCGCCGCCGTGTTTCGCACGATCTTCGCCCAGCCCGATCCCGCCACCGCGGCCTCCACGTGGGACGAGGTCCGCGATCAGTTGGCCGGCCGGTTCCCCAAGCTCGGTCCCTTGATGGACCAGGCGAAGGCGGAGGTCTTGGCGTTCAGCACATTTCCGCGGGCACATTGGTCGAAGATCTGGTCGACCAATCCGTTGGAGCGGGTGAACAAGGAGATCAAGCGCAGAGCCCGTGTCGTGGGCATCTTCCCGAACGAGGCGGCCGTGATCCGACTCGTCGGTGCGGTCCTGGCCGACATGCACGATGAGTGGCAGTCCGGCGAGCGCCGCTACCTCTCCGAGGGGTCGATGGCGTTGCTAGATCCCAGCGGCGATACTGGGACCATCGCCGCGATCAACCGTGGCGAGTAGGCACCGAGGATTCGACCTCAAAGCCCACCACCCCACGGGGCTCTATCCGCGCCGGATTCGACCTCCTCCGCAAACGAATACTCCTCAGCCACTGACACACCCAGAAACCATCACGGAAAGTGGGCCAGAACCAGATCGAGTTGACAGAGCCACCCGCCCCCACCACCGCCAGACGGGTGCCGGTTTGAAGATCTGCGAGCAGAGCCAGGGCACCACCCATCGTGCGTAGCGCGTACACGCCACTCAGGTCGTGGCCCTCAGTCAACCGGCGCGGTTCGACCCCCGCCGCGATAATCAGGCCGTCGTAGCCGACGTTCTCGCCGTTGTCCAGCGTGGCGCTGTGGGAGGTTAGGTCGAGCCCGCTCGCAGTGACCCCCAGACGATATCTACATTCAATTCGCTGTAATGCCCGTCGGGGCGCAACGACGTCCGTTCTGGACTCCATGTGCCGGCGAGAACCTGCTTCGACAACGGTGGCGGTCATACGGCCGACAAGACTCCTTGCCGATCAAGACCAGCCGGCCTGCAAATCCTTCTCGTCGCAGAGTCTCCGCCGCCGACAGGCCCGCCGCGGAGGCACCGACGACGACCACCTGCTCAAGGACGGTGCTCACTCGTCAATGCTGATCGCTTGAGCTGGGCACAGAGCCGCCGCCTGCCGCGCGGCGTCCAGCTCCTCGTCCGGCGGTTCCCCCTGCAGCACAACAACGATGCCGTCGTCGTCGCGTTGATCGAACACCGACTCCGCGGCCAGCACACATTGACCCGCACCAATACACGCCTCAAAATCCACTCGCACCCGCATGTGACCCTCTCCTTGTTCTCGATAGTTCAGCACTCAACGCGCAGCCGATGTACGGCGACACCTGGAACACCCGCAGAGCCTGGCGTCCTCGTGGACTGTGCCGAGCTGTTCGGCACCGATTCGCGACGCCCGGACGATCACGCGTCCGTCATTCTCGTCCTTGGTCAAACAGTCGGGCGCGGTTCGCGCGCCCGCATCCCCGGCCCCGTTACAGCGTTCCCGGTCGGCCTATCCGCATCGCGTCCCTCGTCACCACGTCACCGGGAGGCGGTGCACACCGTGGACGAACGTTTCCGGCCGATACAGTGGCACCTCATCGATCGGCACGGCCAGCCGCAACTCCGGGAACCGGCTTGCCAGCGCGGTCAGGCCGATCTGCAGCTCCAGCCGAGCGTAGTGCTGGCCAAGGCACTGGTGGATGCCGTAGCCGAGCCCGAGATGACCGGCCGCGTCCTTCCGTGCCAAATCGAGCCGATCGGGCTCGGCAAACCGGTCTGGGTCGCGGTTCGCGGCCGCCAGCGAAACTGCCACCGTCTCGCCCGCCCGGATCGTGTGCCCTGCGAGCACGACATCCTGCAGCGCGGTCCGGGGGAAAGCCTGCTGGTGGAGCAGGGTGTGGAACCGCAACAACTCCTCCACCGCAGCCCCGACCATCGCCGGATCGGCCCGCAGTGCATCCCACCGTGTCCGATCCTGCAACAGCACCATCACGGACAGTGCCAGCATGTTCGCCGTCGTCTCGTGCCCAGCGGTGAACAGGAATCTGGCCAGGTGGACAAGCACGTCGTCGCTGAGCTCATCATCCTGAACCAGCTCGGACAGTAGGTCATCGTCAGGGTTAGCGCGCTTGCGTCGGATCAGCTTACGCAGGAAGTCCTCAAATTCGTGGCGTGCCGCCACCTTCTGTTGGGCGGTCGCTTCGGGATCGAATGCGACGATCGTCGGCTGTTCGAATCGGTGACGTTCCGTCGGCGACGCGCCAAGCAACGCACAGATCAGCTGTGACGGAATCGGCAAACAGAATGTCTCAACCAGGTCCAACGCCGGCCCCTCCTGCTCCATCGCAGCAAGCTGCCGGGCCACAATTTGCTCCACAAGCTCCCGCTGCTGGTTCACCCTGCGCGGCGTGAACCAGCCGGCCAGCTTCCGACGCAACCAGTCATGGTACGGCGGGTCGGACGACAGGTGTGCGCCGGTCGGCGGCGGATCAGACCGCAGCACATCCAACACCTCGGGATCACTGAGCGCCTCATACGCCGCTTTCCCGCAGTTCTCGTACCGGTCGATCACCTCGGCCAGCCGAGGATCGCGGCGACGCGCCACGTCCACGCTCACCGCGTTTTCCTGTTCCGGATCCCCAACCGCTGGACGCCATGGAAAGAGGCTGAACCGTCCATCGCCGAGCACCTGCCGAGCCAGCTCGTAGCTGGTGACAAGCCAGCCAACATGGCCATCCGGATACCGCAACCGACACAGCGGCGTCCGCTCACGAAGACGACCAAGTTCCTCCGGCGGGTCGAACATGCCCCGATCGATCGGCAGGGTGATCGGCTCCGCCCCGCTCAAAGTCCCACTCATACGTAACCCTCCACATCTGTCCTGCCCTTTGCTTCTTCCATTTCAGTGACCCAGACGCCACGTCACAAGGGCCAATCCGCGTGAACTGGCCAGAAGATGGAAAGCGGCTGACCGCATGAGCTCGTCGCGCGCCGGCTCGTCGCCCGGCTACACGTAGCTGGAAGAACGGCGCCGCACCTCTCAAAGAGGCTCTGCCACGCCCACGCAGAGCTCATCGATCAGGCTCAACTGAGGTTCCGACTTCTCCGGAGACCTTCTACATGGCCCCGGTGAGCTCGGGTTGGACGATATCTGTATCCTGTAGCTCCGGCCGGACATGGTAGGCGAGTTCGTACTCGTTCGGTGACAGTCTCGCGAGACCAGCCTGGATCCTGCGGGGGTGTACCAGGTGTCGATATACCGGAACAACGCCGACTCCGCCTGCATCCTGGTCGTGAATATGATTGCGAGCGAATAGATTAATTCGATCTTCAGTGTCGACCACAGATTTTCGGCGAGCGCGTTGTCGAAGCTGTCCACGACGCTGCCGGTGGACGGGGCAATGCCGGCGTCCACGAGCCTCTGCGTGAACCGCAGTGCGGTGTATTGACATCCCTTGTCGGTGTTAAGCCGATATCGACATAAGGCCCGGTAGCGCACCAGTTATCGATGAGATCGTATTATCCTTGACGGCAAAGGGATTGACCACCGGAGACGTCTCCGCGCACTTTCAGGACATCTACGGAGCGACGGTATCGAAGGACACCATCTCCCGCATCACCGACAAAGTTTTTGGGCTCTACTGACTCATTCGTGGGTGGTTTCTGCCGGGCAATTGTGGTGGGTGGCCGCCGAGTCCGAGCATGGCAAGGGCGATGAGGGCATCGGGGGTGCGGAAGC
>NZ_JBHWUE010000211.1:2141-5427 GCF_042738615.1 Rhodococcus sp. NPDC059968 | reverse complement strand
AACAAGAATTGTTGTTGTTCTTCTTTCTTCAGTTCTGAAACGTGTGTGTTGTTTCAGATACTGCACAGTGGACGCGTAGCTTCTTTGTGGTAAGTCCTCGGCCTATTAGTACCAGTCACCTGCATCCGTTACCGGACTTCCAGTTCTGGCCTATCAACCCGGTGGTCTGCCGGGGGCCTTACCCCCTCGAGGGGGTGAGAAACCTCATCTTGGAACAGGCTTCCCGCTTAGATGCTTTCAGCGGTTATCCCTTCCGAACGTAGCTAACCAGCGGTGCTCCTGGTGGAACAACTGGCACACCAGAGGTTCGTCCGTCCCGGTCCTCTCGTACTAGGGACAGCCTTCCTCAAGTTTCTAACGCGCGCGGCGGATAGAGACCGAACTGTCTCACGACGTTCTAAACCCAGCTCGCGTGCCGCTTTAATGGGCGAACAGCCCAACCCTTGGGACCTACTCCAGCCCCAGGATGCGACGAGCCGACATCGAGGTGCCAAACCATCCCGTCGATATGGACTCTTGGGGAAGATCAGCCTGTTATCCCCGGGGTACCTTTTATCCGTTGAGCGACACCGCTTCCACTTGCCGGTGCCGGATCACTAGTCCCGACTTTCGTCCCTGCTCGACCTGTCAGTCTCACAGTCAAGCTCCCTTGTGCACTTGCACTCGACACCTGATTGCCAACCAGGCTGAGGGAACCTTTGGGCGCCTCCGTTACATTTTGGGAGGCAACCGCCCCAGTTAAACTACCCACCAGGCACTGTCCCTGAACCAGATCATGGTCCGAGGTTAGAGGTCCAATACGATCAGAGTGGTATTTCAACAACGACTCCACACTCACTGGCGTGAGCGCTTCACAGTCTCCCACCTATCCTACACAAACCGAACCGAACACCAATACCAAGCTGTAGTGAAGGTCCCGGGGTCTTTTCGTCCTGCCGCGCGTAACGAGCATCTTTACTCGTAATGCAATTTCGCCGAGTCTATGGTTGAGACAGCTGAGAAGTCGTTACGCCATTCGTGCAGGTCGGAACTTACCCGACAAGGAATTTCGCTACCTTAGGATGGTTATAGTTACCACCGCCGTTTACTGGGGCTTAAATTCTCAGCTTCGCTCCGAAGAACTAACCGGTCCTCTTAACCTTCCAGCACCGGGCAGGCGTCAGTCCGTATACATCGTCTTACGACTTCGCACGGACCTGTGTTTTTAGTAAACAGTCGCTTCTCACTGGTCTCTGCGGCCCCACCCAGCTCACACTGCAAGAGTGATCACCGGACGAGGCCCCCCTTCTCCCGAAGTTACGGGGGCATTTTGCCGAGTTCCTTAACCATAGTTATCTCGATCGCCTTAGTATTCTCTACCTGACCACCTGTGTCGGTTTGGGGTACGGGCCGTGTGAAAGCTCGCTAGAGGCTTTTCTCGGCAGCATAGGATCACTGAATTCGCCTCATTCGGCTATGCGTCACCTCTCAGGCTGTGTGAATGGCGGATTTGCCTACCATTCGCCCTACAGGCTTACACCAGTATTACCACTGACTGGCTCAGCTACCTTCCTGCGTCACCCCATCGCTTGGCTACTACCAGATCAGGTCCCATGCATCCACATCCAGGGCCCCCGAAGGGGCGTAAGGACGCTTCAGGATGGTTAGTATCACTGATTCACCAGGGGCGCGTTCACACGGGTACGGGAATATCAACCCGTTGTCCATCGGCTACGCCTGTCGGCCTCGTCTTAGGTCCCG
Source organism: Rhodococcus sp. NPDC059968 (assembly GCF_042738615.1). Lineage (NCBI taxonomy): Bacteria > Bacillati > Actinomycetota > Actinomycetes > Mycobacteriales > Nocardiaceae > Rhodococcus > Rhodococcus sp. NPDC059968. The sequence continues at coordinate 3,687 of NZ_JBHWUE010000211.1, read as the reverse complement.
ACTCACCCTGGGCGGATTAACCTGGCCCAGGAACCCTTGGTCATTCGGCGGACGAGTTTCTCACTCGTCTTTCGCTACTCATGCCTGCATTCTCACTCGTGTGGCCTCCACGGCTGGGTCACCCCGCCGCTTCCATGGCCACACGACGCTCCCCTACCCATCCACACCACTGCCCAAGACTCCGCAGAATCAAGGGGGTGCATTGTGTGAATGCCGCAGCTTCGGTGGTGTACTTGAGCCCCGCTACATTGTCGGCGCAGGATCACTTGACCAGTGAGCTATTACGCACTCTTTCAAGGGTGGCTGCTTCTAAGCCAACCTCCTGGTTGTCTTCGCGACCCCACATCCTTTTCCACTTAGTACACGCTTAGGGACCTTAGCTGGCGATCTGGGCTGTTTCCCTCTCGACTACGAACCTTATCGCCCGCAGTCTCACTGCCGCGCTCTCACTCACCGGCATTCGGAGTTTGGCTGATTTCGGTAAGCTTGTGGGCCCCCTAGACCATCCAGTAGCTCTACCTCCGGTGAGAAACACGCGACGCTGCACCTAAATGCATTTCGGGGAGAACCAGCTATCACGGAGTTTGATTGGCCTTTCACCCCTACCCACAACTCATCCCCTCAGTTTTCAACCTAAGTGGGTTCGGTCCTCCACGACGTCTTACCGTCGCTTCAACCTGGCCATGGGTAGATCACTCCGCTTCGGGTCTAGAACATGCCACTACGGACGCCCTATTCGGACTCGCTTTCGCTACGGCTACCCCACACGGGTTAACCTCGCGACATGCCACTAACTCGCAGGCTCATTCTTCAAAAGGCACGCCATCACCCCCCACACCGAAATGTGCAAAGGCTTTGACGGATTGTAAGCGCACGGTTTCAGGTACTATTTCACTCCCCTCCCGGGGTACTTTTCACCTTTCCCTCACGGTACTAGTCCGCTATCGGTCACCAGGGAGTATTCAGGCTTATCGGGTGGTCCCGACAGATTCACACCAGATTTCACGGGCCCGGTGCTACTTGGGTTTCCATCACGACAGTCATCATGTTTTCGTGTACGGGACTCTCACCCTCTACGACAGGCCGTTCCAGACCACTTCCACTAACACAATGATTTCTTACTGTCGGCCAACACGGCAGCATTGACAAGATGAACCCCACAACCCCACGAATGCAACACCTGCCGGCTATCACACATCCATGGTTTAGCCTCTTCCGCTTTCGCTCGCCACTACTCACGGAATCACTATTGTTTTCTCTTCCTGTGGGTACTGAGATGTTTCACTTCCCCACGTTCCCTCCACACACCCTATATATTCAGGTGCGGGTAACACGACATCACTCGTGCTGGGTTTCCCCATTCGGACATCCTCGGATCTCAGCTCGGTTGACAGCTCCCCGAGGCTTATCGCAGCCTCCTACGTCCTTCATCGGCTCCTGGTGCCAAGGCATCCACCGTACGCTCTTCATTACTTACAACAAAGATGCTCGCGTCCACTGTGCAGTTCTCAAACAACACACAACCAACCACCCGCGCAGACACCGG
>NZ_JBHWUE010000210.1:0-5957 GCF_042738615.1 Rhodococcus sp. NPDC059968 | reverse complement strand
GCCGGGAGACGGGGGCGAGTCGCTTCGCTCCCCGCCAGGGAGCCGCTGCGCGGCTCGCGGTGGGTCCATTCCCGTTGCCGTCGATCGAGTCGCTTCGCTTCTCTGCGTTTCCGAAATTAGGTTATTAACTGCGGATTCAATCGGTGCGACGAGCGGCGTTCCCGACTGAGAAACGAGGCTGGGGACGCGCGCGGGCGTGCCTGACTCGTTGCTCGCTTCCCTGCCCAACACCCTCACCGTCATACCCACAAGCCTACCACCCACCCACATAACCAACAAAACACCAGAAAAATCAACAACACGTAAATACGTTGTACGCCAATACTTTACCAACCTTACGAGACAGTTTTGTGCACTACCCGTGGAATCTAATTCATACCAACTAGTTACCTAAACACGTTGGTAAACAACACCTTTCAAAAACCATCCAAAATCTGGCGAAACCGACACCCACACCCGCCCCGCACCCCGGCGCCGGCCCCACCCCCAACAGATCGCCGGCACATCACACCCACACAACAAAACAGAACACCAGGTCACAGCCACATCACACACATGCTGCCCCCACCCAGAAGGTAGGTGCAGGACGCCGTCAGAGACGCAGGCTCAGCTAGGGAGAACCTTCTCGACGGTGATCACGACCGAGACGTCGAGCTTGTCAAAGCGGCCCGAGATCGCACCTTCCTGATCCGGGGCGACGTCTTCGTCTTCGTCTCCGCCGACGACGAGTGGATTCACCCGCCGGTTGTCGTGGTCTCCGACCCCATCGGGATCCCGCGGTCGGGGAGCGGTGCTGTGCTTCCTCCGCATCCGAACCGACCTGCCCGCTCCCCCTCACCGGCGCCGAGAAGGTGCTCGCCGACCCCTGTACACGTCTGCGGACCGCGCTGCTACTGACGCACCGGAGATTGTTCGACGACGGGTGGGGTGGGGCTGCGGACCTCTGAACTACTGCGGTCAATACTCCCTTCGACCAGCAGTAACGACATGTCCCTCACATGAGCGACTCACCGACATCGCGACGGACCTTAGGGCTCCGCCGGCACAGCGGTCCACCCTCAACTCACGGGTGCGAGAAGGCCGGGCCAACACCGGTGAGCTTCCCTCCATGCAGCGGGCGAGAAGATCCAGTGGTTCACGTCGTCCTGGCCCGGCCGGGTGCACCGATTCTAACGCACGGCTACACTGTTAGGTAACGAGAGGAGTTGGTTATCATGGCGGCGGACATCGAGACGCGAGACACCGGTGGCGGCACTCAGCCGCTCGAGCAACTACTCAGCGAGAAGTTCGGCATCAAGATGGCTCGACTCGACATCGAACGCGCCCTCGACGCGCTCCCCACCATCCACCAAGCCTCGGTTGCCCTTCCCGCCGCCGAGGCCGCGATGTACGACGCCGCCGACTTCGGCGAAGACCAGGACGCCTACCGGCGGAAGATGCTCGACAACGTCGCCGCCTACACCCGCCTGCTGAGCACCGCGCGCACATCGGCCGAGGTCAGCGCCCTCCTCGAGGTCGATCCGTCGCGGATCCGGCAGCGCGTAGCCGACCGCACACTATGGGCGCTCAAGGACCAGGGGAAATGGCTCTTCCCGGCACTACAGTTCGAACCCGATGGACCCCGACCTGGCCTGGTACGCGGCCTGGACAAGATCCTGTCCACCCTGCCCACCGGGCTGCACCCCCTGGCCGTCGAAGGGCTCCTGACCACTCCGCAAGACCAACTCCGCGACGACGAGGGCAAGCCCGCATCCATACTGCACTGGCTACGTTCGGGCGGCGACATCGCCACCGCCTCTTGCGTCGTGGAGCAGCAGAGATGGGCGAGCGCCTGACAGATGTCCATCCTCCCTCTCCCCCCACCGCCGTCGCCCGATGAACTGCGCGCCATCGGAATCCGACCGAACGAATACCGCCTCATCGATACGACCGAAACCTGGTGGCGGGTGCACCGCACCACCGCCGTGCACACCCTGGCGTGGAACGCGTTCCGCACCTTCGGGCCTGTGCTGAGATTCGATCCCCACCCGCCACCGCGCGGACATCACCCCGCGCACGGCGTCTGGTACGGCGCAACCAACCCCGGCGCCGCGCTCGGCGAAGCGTTCCAAAACGATCGGACCATCGACCGCGCATTCGAGATCCCCTACTTGACCGGCCTGCGTTTCACCCGCACCCTGCACCTCCTCGACGTCTCCACCGACAGCACCGGCCACTGGCCCACCCGCGCCGGCGGAACCTATGCCATCTCCACCGCCGGACACGACCACACCCAGAGGTGGGCCCGCGCCATCGTCGACGCATTCCCTCATCTCGACGGCATCAGCTACAACAGCCGCTTCACCGGGGCCCTCTGCGCAGCCCTGTTCTCCCGAGCGCAGGACGCGATGCCGACCGCTCCCCTCACCTCACGAGCGCTGACCGACCCGGCACTCGCCACCCGACTCGCCGGCGTCGCCGACAAACTCGGATACAAAGTCGTGTGACATCCTGTTCCCGACAACCCACCACGACCTCCCACCAACGGGGTAACTCGCTACCAACCTCGATTCCCGGCGCGGGAATCGCGTTGAGGTCGACGCCCAGCGGGACGCCGCTGGAGAGGGCGTCGAGTGGAAACCGGAGGTGTAGGCGTCGAGCTCGTTTTCGATGATCGGTCTCGGGCTCACCCAGCCGAGCCTTCATCCACGTCGGCGTCAGTATCCGCGTCGCCAAACTCGATGTCAGGGAGATCACCCAAGTCCTCCCAGACCACGGTAGACGCCTGCTGCTCACAGCCCGGCAATCGCCCCGCGGTCCCGGGTGAGGGCTGCGGATCGGCGGGTCAGGCTGTGCGCCGGGACGTGTGGGCCGCCGCGCACATCGGGCACCACGTGTGCTCACCGACGATCCACCCGTTCGTCGCGGCGAAGGCCACCGCCTGAGCTTGACGGGCGACGGCAGCGGCGAAGGCATCACATACGAAACATGCTCTTGCGAATGGACTTTCCGGGTGTCGGAGGCGAACGTTGCGAGGCCCGGATCTCCGGGACCGGAGGAGCCGACACCGTCCACCACACCGAAGCGGGAGGGGATGGCCGCGACGGACCGGCCGGCGCAGTCGCCAACCCTGCGAGTAGGACCACGGCCTGCGGCGTGAGCGCGTCGGCGAGGATGCGATCCGAATCGGCCCCGAGCACTGCGTAGTCGAGTTCGTGCCACGGCCACACCACCTTGCGTAAGCTGCGCTCCGGAACCTCGGTGGCGTTCACCTCGGTGACCATGTGCGCCAATGTCATCGACAATTCACCCCCTCCCGAGCCTTGTCACCTCGGTCGAGCGTTGACGGTCGCCCTGTCGACCGCGCCTCAGGCGTTGACCGCATTCTTCTCCGAATGCCCACTACCGATCTCGATCTTGCGGGGCTTCGCCTTCTCCGCGACCGGAATCGTCAACCGCAGCACCCCGGCGTCGTAACTCGCCTCGATCTTGTCCGCATCGAGGTGCTCCCCCAGGAACAACTGCCGGCTGAACACCCCGCGCGGACGCTCGGCCGCAACCATCTCTCGGTTCTCGTCGAGCGCGGACCGTTCGGCGCGCACAGTCAGAGTGTTCTTATCGACGTCCAGATCCAGCGAGTCGGCATTGACACCGGGTAGATCGAACTCCACCACGAACCGGTCCTGTTCACGCCAGGCGTCCATCGGCATCACCGCCGGACGGGCGGCGGTGCCGAGGAACTGCTGTGTCAGACGGTCGAGGTGGCGGAACGGATCCGTACGCATCAACATCGTGTCCACCTCCTGAAACCCTCTTCATCCCACCAGATAAACTCCAGCAGATGCTGTAGATTTGGTATATCATCTGTCGTAGATCATGACAAGAGGTTGTGCGAGAAAATTCCCGATCGGAGCAAAAATGCCCGAACAATTCGAGCGGTACGACTCCGAATCACCGTCGCTGCGCAGTGTTTACGGCATTTCGGTGGCCGCCGAGCTGTCCGGGTTCGGGGTCGCGGCACTGCGCCTGTACGAGGACTACGGGCTCATCACCCCGGGCCGCACCGCCGGCGGCACCCGCCGCTACAGCGACTACGACCTGGCCCGGCTTCGGCGCATCGCCGAACTCATCGACGCCGGCGTCAACCTCGTCGGTATCGGCCGGGTTCTCGACCTCGAGCACCGCACCGACGAACTCGAACGCCACAACCGCCGCCTGCAAGCCGACAACGCGCAACTGCGCGCCGAGCAGGATCCCGAGACCAGTACAGACCACATTGGTGCCGCCCGTGCCTCCGAGGTCGACGCTGAGCAGGACCGGTCCGCGAGTGATGCGGCGCGGCCCGGAAGGCCCCGACGGCGGTCAGTTTCCGGGCAGAATCCCCGCCTGCGGGACGGCCCCACCCGCACCCACGGCACCGGCGAACGCGAACACCACTAACGCACCCGTCACGCCGTTTCGGCACCGGCATGCCGGGACACTCATCAGCGCGGGCATCGCGACTGCCAGGACCATGAGCTCGAGCCTCAACCTCATCAGCCGACGCAGCTGCACGAAAACGATGTCGGACCAGCGCCGGCCGATCGTCGGGACGCCGCTGGATCGCAGCAGCTCCACCAGCATCCGCGCATGGTTTTGTTCCTCGGCGACGAACAGTCGCACGGAGGCTGCGTAGTCGGGGTCACCCGCAGCGTCCGCATTGACGATCAGGTGGGCACCGTCGCCGCTCTCTCCCACCTGGAACTTCCGCAGGCTCCGTGCCACCGCCGAATGCAGCTGGCAACTGCGGGACCAGTCCGGCTCGTGCTCGGTGGCCCGCCGCGCGGCCCGGTCCGCGAAGTCAGCGCACCAGGTCTCCGACGTGCTCATACAGAGAGGGTAGAGCGAAGCACTCTGATCGATGACCGGTCAGCGATCCGCTTACGGCGTCCCGGCCCCTGAATCCAGCATCAGATGGAAGGTCTTGGAGTCAGCCGTGGCGAGCTTGGCAGATAGCCGCCGCCGTCCCAACGTAGTTGCAAACCCCCGTGCTCGTGGTGTTGTGAATCCCACAGACGCAAGGAGGTCCCCTGCCACAATGCCGCGGACGGAGACTGGCAGGTAAAGCCCACCCCACCGTTCATCCCCTGCCATGACGGGCTATGGGACGGTTGTCGAACTGGGCGAGCGGGTCGGGAATGCCTGGCCGTAGTCGGCCTTTCTGGAATGCCGATACTGCCGCACGGTTTGGGAACCCTGCGTGAGAATCAGATTAATGGCGGATACTCGGTCAACGGATCCTTGCCGAGTACATGCTGGCGGACTCGCGCTTCGCGGCGCGCATTCCGGGACGGTTCCGACCCGGCGGACACGCCGGTCGATGCAGACGTCAAGTTGGAGGGTGACCACCGCTGTCAAGCAGCAGGAATCGAGACCTGTCGGCGTCATGATCGCCCGGCCCGCTCACGGAAGCGCCCGGGCAGTGACCAGGATCACGATTCGATGCGCATTCGGGCGCGACTCGGCGGGCGACCTCGCGGGGTCGGCGAGCGGCGGGTCCGCCGCGACGAATGGTCGAGGACGGCGGTCAGTGGCGAACACCGGATGTGATCCGGTGAACATCACGATGTTTCGGGGTGGTCGCGTCACGTCGCCCACTCCTACACTGGCGCCGTGAGCCTCCAGATCAGTGATCCCGCATCCCCGGTGCAGTCGAACCGGATTCGACACTCGGCGTTCCAGCAGAAGGTGACGTCGGCGGAGGAAGCGGTCAAGGCCATCGGTCCGGGTGACACCGTCGCTGTCAGCGGCTTCGCCAGTGCAGGGACACCCAAGGCGGTTATCCCGGCCTTGGCTGACCGGATTCACGCCGCCCGCGCGGCCGGCGCGAATTTCACCATCGATCTGCTGACCGGGGCGTCCGTGTCGACTGAGACCGAGAGGATGCTCACTGAGATCGACGGAATCGCCCTGAGGATGCCCTACCAGGCGGAATCCAC
>NZ_JBHWUE010000209.1:0-5992 GCF_042738615.1 Rhodococcus sp. NPDC059968 | reverse complement strand
ATGATTGCACTGAAAGTGCCTTTCCGTATGTGGACAATCGTGATGTGAGAATCTTGATTGTCTCACTACGGGAGGCGCTTTCGTCATTCGCACCCCGTTACGGCCGGCGTAGTCTCCACGGATCCAGGCTAAATAGTCGACATACTTACGAACTAATTAGTAAGTGCCGCATCTTGTTTGGTGGTGAGGGTAATAGTCGTGAAGTAGCGCTGCCCCCTCTGAGGGAGGCGCAAGAAATTGCGGGCAGAATCCGCGAACGAAGGGAGCTATGAGGACAATGCGGTTTACGAGATCCGGATACTCGAGTGCCATTCGCAGCGCGACGCCCCCGCCCAGCGAGTTTCCCGACACGTGCACCCGCCCGACACCGAGATGGCTGAGGAGTTCGGCCATGGCCTTCGCGGAGATGGCGCTATAGGGGAGTCCGCTGTCCTCGACGAGATGAGACTGTCCAAAGCCGGGTTGGTCCGGAACGATTACTCTGAACCTGGTCCGCAAAACCTCGATGCAGGCAGCAAAGCTGTCCCATCCCGTTTCCCCTGGAGCTCCTCCGTGAAGGAGCAGGAGGGTTGGACCCGACCCGAGGTCTCGGTACGAGATGTGAGCCTCGGAGGTCCGATAGGAATGGGCCGCGGGGATCTCCGGCACGAGTGCGTTCTCCTTTGTCACGTGGACTACGGTCTCCTTGGCTCTCATGCGCCTGATCTGCCGGTTCGGTTGTTATTGCGCCGCTAGGAGTCACTTCGATTGTCATGCCCGGCACCTCCGCCTCGCCGGTAATACGAACACAGACTATCCCCCTGGCGCAAGGGCTTCGGGCGGACAAACCCGTAGCCAAGTCGTCCGTAGCCGGACTAGGTGGTCGGGGTGCCAGGCCGGGGTGGGTCGCCCGCCCAGCTGCAGGCACCCGGCGCGCTGACCCTCTGCAGATGCCGGCGGACGTGACGGAGACCGACCCCGCAAGTTGCCGTGCGGTGGCACCTCAGGGTCCGATTGACCGCGGTGTCACCGTCACAGAGTTCGCGAAAGCGATTGTCCAAAAACATATCTTGGACACACACCGAGGTCTGAGCAGGGCGCCTGCGGCTCATGAATGGAAGGGCCGCCGAGAGGCCCCGTCGGCTTGTTACTGGCTCCGCCGGGGCTGCACCAGGCGGCGCCGCAGTAAGTTGGTCACGGCCGAGACTTCGCGATTCACGCCCAGAGTGATCGGGTTGTGGGGGGCTTCTTCGCGTGTTTCAGGCAGGAAAAATTCTGCACGGATTTGTTTGAACGCTTGCCACCGTGGATCGTCTGTGTTCGTATTATTGTCGTAGAGGGTGGCGACAACCCGAGCACTGGCTCGGCACCGGCTCCTCGGATGGGTTGTCAGGCAGCGGGAATCGCTGTCTGACTGCTCCTGACAGGGGCGTTCGGGCGAACGCTTCGCAAGGCGAGATGCACTTGCGGTTCAAGTATGCCGACCGATCGTTTCAACAAGCCAGCTCAGCATTCGTGAGCCGGCGACAACCGGCCAGGCCGCGCAACCTCGTCTGCGCACACGCAGTACGGAGGGGTCAGGCCCCGCACATCGGCGTGCAGGTCATCTGAAGCTTCGTTGTATTCCAATTCGAAAGGAAATCCGTGAAGCACATCACCAAGTCAGTCACTGCGGTTGTCGGGGCATTGAGCCTCGTCGCTCTGGCATCATGCGCAGGCGGCGGTTCTGACAGCCAAAGTTCGGCGGGAACCGACACCAACGGGTCTTCCATTGCCCTCCCGGAAAGCGTCAAGGACAAGGGTGCGCTCGACGTCGCCGTGTACGTGCCTTACCCGCCGTACACCACGGTAGGCACCGATGGAGAGCCGGGAGGTCTGGAGCCTGACCTGTTGAGGGCTGTCGCGAAGAAGTTGGGGGTCACCCCGAAATTTCATTCGATGAAGTTCGAAGCCATGATTCCCTCTGTTGTGAGCGGACGAAACGACGTCATGATCGGCGTCATGGCCGACACGGAGAAACGCCGAGAGGTGGTCAGCTTCACTGACCTGTACACCGCGGGTTTCAAAGTCGTCACGGCCGCGGGAAACCCAGCATCTATCGATGCAACCAACCTGTGTGGGGTGACGATCGGCGAAGCACCGGTGAGCGTTCAGCACGACATTGTCAGCCAGCTCTCCGCGGACTGCGTCGCTGCTGGCGAACCGCCGATTGAGATCTTGGACCTGGTTAATCCCGCGGACAACCTGGTCACGATTACCAACGGGCGGACCGACGCGACGCTCATCGACGTCATCATGGCAGCGGATCTCGTCAAGACGAATGACGACTTCGAAGCCCTCGACGAGGTCATCGAGGGCCCGGATGTGTACACCGGTTGGCTGTACGAGAAGGACAATGACGTCATGATCAACGCTGTGTGCGAGGCGGTTTCGGCGCTGATCGAGGATGGCACCTGGGCGGACATCATGGGGCAGTACGGAGCGGACGAGGTGGCTCTGACCCCGATTCGCATCAACACCGAGCCGGCGGACTGCTGACCATGATCAACAAATTGGATACGCCCTCGCCCTCCGCCAAGGAGGAGGTGGCAGACGTGCCACCGCCCGGCGATGCGACTCTTCCTATCGTCAAGCTAGGTCACCCGTACCGGTGGATGGCGGCTGTGGTCATCGCGTTGCTAGCCGCTTGGTCTGTGCGGATCCTCGTGGTCACGCCGACGTTCGAGTGGGACGTAGTCTGGGACTACCTCTTCGACAACGAAGTCCTGCTGGGTGTTCTCCGGACGCTTCAGATGACTGTTATCTGCATGGTAGTGGGAATAACTCTCGGAACCGTCATTGCAATCATGCGTCTGTCGCCGAATCCGATCCTGAAGGGCGTTGCTTCGTTCTACCAATGGTTCTTTCGGGGAACCCCCACTCTCATCCAACTAATCTTCTGGTTCAACCTCTCCAGCGTCTTCCCATCCATCGAATTCGAGTTGTTCGGTTCCACCTTCGTGAGTTGGAATACCAATGAACTCATGACGCCGTTCCTGGCGGCGGTGCTCGGCCTCAGCCTGAATTTCGCGGCCTACCACTCGGAAATCGTAAGGGCGGGCATTCTTTCGGTCGACGAAGGGCAGTCCGATGCGGCCGACGCGTACGGGTTGAGTCGCGCTCAGACGCTGCGCTTCATCGTGCTGCCGCAAGCGATGCGAGTGATTATTCCCCCGACTGCCAACGAGACCATCGGGATGTTGAAGTGGACGTCACTCGCGAGCATCGTTTCGTACACGGAGCTTCTTACCACAGTAGGCAACATTTACAACACGACCTACCAAGTTATTCCGCTGCTGATCGTCGCCGCTCTCTGGTATCTGTTCATGACCACAATTCTCAGCATCGGCCAGATCTTCATCGAGAAGCGGTTTGCTCGCGGAACGACCAGGAGTGCTAAGAAGTCTGCCATTGGGGACATCCTCGGCAGTATGCGGAGAGGAGTGCGCGCATGAATCCCATGATTTCTGCCCGATCGATCAGTAAGCACTACGGTCATCAACAGGTTCTGAAGGATGTGTCACTGGACGTTGCCAAGGGTGAGGTCTGCTGCTTGATCGGACCCTCCGGGGCCGGGAAGAGCACGCTGCTGCGCTGCGTAAATCACCTCGAGCACCTCGATGGCGGACGACTCATGGTGGACGGTGAGACCGTTGGCTATCGCGAGCGAGGGGGCAAGCTGCGGGAGATGAAGGTGCGTGACGTGGCGAAGCAGCGTGCCAAGATCGGCATGGTGTTTCAGCACTTCAACCTATATCCGCACTTGACGGCGGAGCAAAACGTGAGTCTTGCACCCCTCACGGTCCACGGTAAGGAAAAGGGGGCGGCGCGGGCGAGGAGCGTCGAGTTGCTCGAGCGCGTCGGCCTGGGCTCGAAGACTGGCAAGTACCCGCGGCAGCTTTCCGGTGGCGAGCAGCAGCGAGTCGCGATCGCCCGCGCCTTGGCGATCGACCCGAAGTTGATCCTGTTCGATGAGCCTACGAGTGCGTTGGACCCGGAACTCGTGGGTGAGGTGTTGTCGGTCATTCGCGACGTCGCGGATGAGGGAATGACCTTGCTGGTCGTTACGCATGAGATTGCATTTGCTCGCGAGGTTGCCAACCGCGTGGTTTTCATGGATGGAGGAACGATTGTGGAGCAAGGCAGCCCGGAAGATGTCACCCTGCGCCCCCGCGCCGAGCGTACGAAGGCCTTCTTGGAGCGCGTCCTATAGGCGTAATGAGTTGCACCGCCCCGCCCGCCACGCGGTCATGTAGCCAGGCGGCATTTTTGCCCCGACTGGAGGAATCCCTTGTCAAATTCCGATGTGCACATGAATCTAGTCTTGTTCTTCAATCCTGGAGGTAGGCTCCCATCGAGTTGGCGTCGGCCAGAAAGCCGTGTCGAAGATCTCTACAAGCTCGACTTCGCGATCGAGGTGGCGCAGCGAGCCGAGCGCGCCGGGTTCGACGCGCTCTTCTTGGCGGACGTCTTCTACGAGGCCCACCTCGGTAGGGACCCCTTCTCCACGGGCGTCGAGCCGTTGACGCTGATGAGCGCGCTCTGTCCGGTCACCACGCAGATCGGCCTGATCGGCACGGTGTCGACGTCGTTTGTGAATCCCTACAACCTTGCCCGCTACCTGGCCAGCATCGACCACATGAGCAAGGGCCGGGTCGGCTGGAATGTGGTGACGTCGTCCGCGGGTGGCGAAGTGTTCGGTGTCGAGCTGCCGCCGCGCGAGGAACGATACTTGCGCGCCGATGAGTTCGTGCGAGTAGCCGAAGAACTCTGGGACGCCTGGGACGACGATGCGGTCATGAACGATCGCGACTCCCGAGTCTGGGCCCGAGGCGATGGTATTCACCCGGTCAACTTTCAGGGTGAGTACTTCAGCGTGCAAGGTCAGCTCAAGATGCCGCGATCACCCCAGGGAAGGCCGGTCATTGTTCAGGCGGGGCAGTCCAGCGACGGGATGGACTTCGCGGCACGCCATGCCGAGGTCGTCTTCACGGCTCAGACCGATATCGAAGAGGCGCAACAGTTCTACTCGGAGGTCAAAGGCCGTGCGGCGGCCCTCGGACGCGATCCGTCGACGATCAAGATCCTTCCGGGCATAGCGCCGATCATCGGTGAAAGCTTCGCTGCGGCACAGCAGATCGCTGCGGAGCTGGCAACGCTTGTGGACATGGAGGTCGGCCGAAAGGCAATGGAGATCACCCTGCAAGGGGCAGACCTTACCGGCCTCCCGCTGGACGCACCGATCCCGCCGGACCGCCTTGCGGATCCCGAGGTAGCAGGCTCGGCCGGAGGGCTCGGAGCGAGTCGGTACAAGAACTTCTACGCCATGGCGGTACGCGACAAGATGACGCTGAGGGACCTAATCTTCGAGAGTGAGCGAGGACTGGGTCACAGCACGGTCACCAACTCCGTGTCTCGGGTAGCAGACAGATTCGAGGAATGGTTCACCAAGGGGGCCTGTGATGGCTTCGCCATCACCCCCGTCTACATGCCGGACGGGCTCGACGTCATCTGCGACAGCCTTCTTCCTGAACTGCAGCGGCGGGGGCTGCATTCCTCGGAGTACACCGGGTCCACACTGCGCGATCATCTTGGCCTCGAGCGGCCCGAAGTCCTCAGGGGGTCCGAAGACGCCCCAGCACTCCGTCGGCTCGTCTGATGGCGCAGCCAGCCCCTCTGCCGTGACAGAGGGGCTGGCCTGCGATCGATCCAAGGATGTACTCCGCTCTTTCCCGATGCGCACATGAGCGATATCGCCGGCATCCGCGCCCAACATGGTTGACGGGCAGACCCTTCGCCCAGCGTCTCGAGGCGGTGTCGTCCTTGCGCGAGCAGACGATGGCGGAGACGACGTTGCCGCCAACGTAGCGGCCCGGAGCTGATCGAGCGAAAGCGACACCGTGGTGCTGCGGACGGCACCGAGTCGGGACCGTGCCACGGCAAGCGACTCGAAAGCGGTCGACATGCCCAGCGC
>NZ_JBHWUE010000208.1:0-6252 GCF_042738615.1 Rhodococcus sp. NPDC059968 | reverse complement strand
CGAAAGTCCCGGTAGTCCCGTTCGGAACCTGGGGTGTTTCGTTCACGGATCGATGATGTGCCCGAGGTGGGGGTTCGCGCCACGACGTGTTTGCTCCCTCGTGGGAGGCGCAGCCTCCTACGAGGAAGCCTTGTTAGCGGTGGGGGTCGTCCGCGGGCAGCCAGACTCCGCTGTCGTGGATGCCGAGATCGCCGATGTCTCGGGTGAGGGCGTCGGCGGCGGCGAGCACGACGGGGCGGATTTCGTTTCGGCGCCACACCAGCGACCACGTCCAGATCACCGCCGGGTTGATCACTGGGCGTGCGACGAGGTCGGGCGGCAGCGTCGTGGTCTGCCCCTTGGGTGAGTTGAGCACGGGGCGGCCCGCGGCGCGGACGTGGGCGAGTTGTTCGGCGAAGAGGTTCCACGACGACCAGGACGTCGCGTCGTCGTCGACGAGTAGCGCGGCGTCCCGCGCCCGCACCGGTGTGGCGTTCTCGCCGGTGGACACCGCGTAGAGCCGGTCCGCGCCGAGCAGCCGGGCCTGCAGGCCGTACCGGGCGAGATCGGCGTTGCGCACCCAGCACACGGCCAGGTCGAGGCTGCCGTCGGCGACCCGTGCGGCCTGGGCGTGCGAGGGCACCACCCACGGGTCCACGTGCAGTTGCGCCACACCCGCGGTGCGTGCGGTCAGGTCCGCGGGAAGCCAGTTGACGTAGCCGATCCGGACCGGCTCCGCCCCGGAGAGGCGCTCGGCGCGGGCGCGCAGGTCGTCGGCACGCTCGAGCAGCGCGCGGACGTGGGGGAGCAGCTCGGCACCGGCCGGGGTGAGGGCTACGGAACGGCGGTCGCGGGCGAACAGCTGTACGCCGAGGTCTCGTTCGAGAGCCCTGATCTGCTGGGACAGCGAGGGCCCGGCGATCAGCAGCCGCGTCGCCGCCCGGCCGAAGTGCAGTTCCTCGGCGACGACGAGGAAGTACTTCAGCTGGCGTAGCTCCACGATCGCTCATGTTACGTGCGGTGAGAGGCTGCGCCTACCAGTCGGGAGCAAAGCGGTCGTGGCGGGCCGGCCGGACCCGGGCGCACGATGAGTTCCATGGTTTCAGCCCCTGATCGGAAAACGACCATGCAGGAGTTTCTCGTCGAGATCGTCACCACGGTCCCCGACGGCACCGCTCCATCCGAAGTGGATGCACGCCGCGCCGCGGAAGCGTTGCGCGCCAAGGAACTTGCCTCTGCAGGGCGCCTGGTCCGGTTGTGGCGCCCGGTCGGTGAGCTGCGCAGCATCGGGGTGTGGTGCGCGGACGACGAAGCCGATCTCCACGCGAACGTGCTCGACACGCTGCCGTTGCGGCCGTGGATGAGTGTCGCTGTCACCCCGCTGCGTCCACATCCGAACGATCCGGGCCAGTGGTGAGCGTGGTTTCCCCGCGGGCGCACGTCGTCCAGGTCGCTGCGGCGTTGGCGGCGAGCATGGGCATCGGCCGATTCGTCTTCACTCCGATCCTGCCGTTGATGCACACCCAGGCGGGTCTGTCCTCCTCTCTCGGGGCCGCGCTGGCTACGGCGAACTACGTCGGATATCTGGTCGGGGCATTGGCCGGTATCCTCATTCCGGGAGTGGTGCGCTCAGCAAGGGTCATGCGAATCTCTCTGGTCGTGCTCGTCGCGACCCTGGCGCTCATGCCCACCACACACAGTGGATCGGCGTGGTTTGTCCTCAGACTCGTCGCCGGCATCGCGAGCGCACTGATCTTCATGATTGCCGTCAGCGCCTTGTTCTCCCACCTGCGGGTGCACGCTCAGCACCTGGCCGGTTGGGCGTTCGGCGGGGTCGGAGCGGGCATCGCTTTGTCAGGTGTCGTCGTGTTCATCCTGCGTTCCGCCGGCAGCTGGCGCTCGACCTGGTGGGCGGTCGCCGCCCTGGCGTTGGTCTGTGCCGTCGCAGCCTGGGCACTGACCCCGGAGCCGTCGCCGACCGCCACGCCGTCCGGACCGGGAGCATACGGCCGCCCACGGACAAACCGCTGGTTCACGGCCGTGTTCGCCAGCTACTTCTTGGAAGGTGTCGGGTACATCATCGCGGGTACGTTCCTCGTCGCCGCGATCGATCACACCGCGGGCGGGTGGGCAGCGACGGGTCGGCGACGCCATCTGGCTACCTCGGACTCCACCGAGTAGGCGCAAGCAGGCTTCCCTCCCGTCGACTTCACTCCCTGGGCGTCCTCGGATGGCAACGTCGCCGCTTGCACGGCTGTTCAGTTTCAACGCCTATCTGCACAGTCGAGAAGACCTTCTAATGTGCATACGTCCAGCACTCGCCGCAACGAAAGCAACGATGTAAGATTTCGGTGCAAACGTAGCAAGGAGTGCTCATGTCGACCCACCGATCGATCTCCCCCCGGCGACACCACAAGCTCGCCGGCTACCGCCTGCGCCGCGACACCGCCACCGGCCGCTACACACGTGCCGTCGACCGCCCGCAGGGCACTCCGTCGCCGGACGAACGGCGTTTGTCGGATCTGTCGACCCCCGAACTGATCGACGTCGTCGCCTCCGAACTCGCCGCCCGCCCCGAGATGCACCTGGTCCGCAACCAGGTCACCGCGCTGCTGGCGATGGCACCGACCCTGACCGACCGCACCCAGGCCGCCCGGATCGGCGCCGACCTCGTCGACGACGCCATCACACAGGCCGAAATCGAGCAAGTCGCCCGCCGGCACATCCTCGACCACCCGATGCTCACCGCCAGTCAGGTCGCCGCCGTCCTGCACCGGCCCGCAGCCGATCGCACCGTCGCCTCCCGGCTTCGCACCACCGGCAAGGTCGTGGCCCTGCCCGTCGGCAACAGCTACCGGTACCCGGCATTCCAGTTCGACGAGGCCACCGCCGCGGTCCGCGAGAGAGTCGCCGCCGTCAACACAGTCCTCGGCGCCGCCGCCGACCCGTGGGGTGTCGCGTCGTGGTGGCTGACCCCCTCCACCCGCCTGCCCGAGGGGCAGACCCCGGCCGACCTCGCCGCCGACCCGGACCCCACGGCCGGTCAGAAGCTCGAGCGGCTCGCCGCCGCGGTGCTGCCCGACTGATGCCGAACATCGAACCACCGGCCGGAGGACTGCTCCGGCCGGCGCACCGGACCGTGCTCACTGCCGGAACGGTGGTGTGGCGGGTGCACAGCAGCCACCGCGCCCCGCACGCCCCGAATCCGACCGCGCAGCCCGACGAACTCGCCGGCGGCCGGTTCGACTCCCTCGGGCCGCAGCTACGCCTACCTCTATATCGCCGACAGCCCCGACGGTGCGATCGCCGAAACCATCTGCCGGGACCTCCCCTTGGACCCCACCATCGCGCGGATCGTTCCTGCCTCCGCTGTGGCCGGCCGCACCCTGACCGCCCTCACCGTGACCCGCACCCTCACCGTCGCCGCACTCCACGGACCGCACCTCTCGGCGGTCGGACAAGACCTCTGGCTCACCAAATGCGAAGCCCGGCACTACGTCACCACAAGACGGTGGGCCCACGCCATCCGGGCCGCCGACCCCGACCTCGACGGCCTCGCCTACCGGCCCCGGCACAACGAAGACACCCTCGCCTGGATCCTCACCACCAACCCCACGATCACACCCCACCCCGACCTGGCCCTCGACCCCACCACCACACCCCTGCCACTCGACCACGGTCCCGGCCGCGACCTCGTCGCCCGCATCATCGCCGACCACAGCGCCATCCTCTCCCCCACCTGACCCGCACCAGCGTCAACGCCGTCCGACATACGACGCCGACGGTGACCCGTACCGTCCGCGACGACCATTCAGCGCGCGATCCTTGCGCGAACGCCAACTGATCGGCCAGGGAATTCGGTGGCCGCACCAACCTCTCCGGGCGATGGAAATGCCCTTCCTGTCGACGCCGAGCCGAATGACGGCATCCGCCTCGACACCGAGCGCCAGGGAATTCCCGTGCCGCGGCAGCTGGTCACCAGCCGGCACTACCTGCTACCCGGTCTCGACGGAAGAACCGAGTTGACCATTCCCACAACGCCCTGACCCTGCGGCCGGCCCAGACAACCGCGGCACCGAGCCAACTCGACCACAGCAGGTCGCCTCACGACATCGGAACACCCTGCAAGCGAAACGCTTTCGCTACGACAGACCGATGCACAACGGTCCGTACCGGGCGGAAGCCCCGAAGTGAAGGTCAGGCCACCCCATTACACGGCGGCGAGGAACCGAAAATTGTGCGATGGTATGGATCACATTCCCTGGATTTCCACGCTGCGGCTCACCAAAATCACTACTGCGCCGCTCGTTCACTACGTGCAGGTTGACCGTGTAGCGCCCCTGCCAGCTGATATCCATCGTTGGCGGGGGCTGCGCTTGGCTGGGCCCCGCCACCCCTACTGCTCAGCAGTGCCACCACCATCCGGTGTGGCATCCGCTGTAGGCGCACAACGTCCCCCACGCCGCGGCAAAACCGGCGTCCTTGACCTTGGTCGCCGCATCGGACAACGCAAACCCGAAGACCGCGAGATCACCGAAAATCCGAGACCCCCGCGACCGCGGCACGCAGCGCCGCTCCGGACGGCGCCGCGGCGAGGGCAAGACCGCTCGCCACATCGCGCACCCCCACCGCCAGGATCCCCGTCGCCGCCTCGGGTGCGACAATGCGGTCGGCGCGGGTGAGTCTGCAGGGGCTTCGCGAGGATCTTCGGTCAGACGATGATCGCGGCAGTGTCCGCGGCGGCTCGGCACACCACACAGCCGACCACCTCCACCGCCGACACCGACGCCGCACCACACGATCCGGCAGCGTGCCCGGTCAACGGAAGATCGTCCACACCGCGGCGGCAGCGAGCGCTACCACGACCACAACCATCACCACGGTGACGAGAGATTCGTGATCAGCGAGAAGTTGCTGCATGCCAGAAAGTCTCCCAGTCCCGGCTCCCGTCAGAGCAAGTTAGCGAGCGCGAGCACTGAAGCGGGCACTGACCGCCTGGAAGAAACGGCATCGACCGGGACGCCCCAGGAGGTTGAGCCACCGCACGCCAGACCCCGAAAGCGTGTCGCGCCGCCGCACCCCCTAATCTGGCTGGTCCGAACACCCAGAACATGAGGAAGCAGCAGGCATGGCCACCGACTACGACGCACCGCGAGTCACCGAATCCGACGATTCCACGGACACGTCCCTCGAACAGCTGACCGCCAGCAGGAAAGACACCCAGTCCCCCGCCGTGGACGTCGAGGACACCGACACCGCGGAGTCCTTCGAACTGCCCGGCGCCGACCTGTCCGGTGAAGAATTTACCGTCCGCGTCATCCCGAAGCAGGCGGACGAATTCAACTGCACCAGTTGCTTCCTCGTCCATCACCGCAGCCGCCTCGCCGACGATCAGCAGTTGATCTGCCGGGACTGCGCCTAAAGACCATCGATACATCCGAGGGCCTCGGGTGCCTCCGGACTCCGCACTGCAGGGACGCCCGCATCCCGAAATTCTGAGACCGGGACGCGTCCGCGGGAGTCGCGTCCGCCGCCGATCACTCTCCCCGGTGTCGGCCCGGTCTGCGCGCGGCCGGATCCGGATCCGGATCCGGGTCCGGGGCCTGGGCGGAGCGATGGGAGCTCGGATCGATGGTCAGGTCTTCGGTGTCGGCGAAGATCAGTCGCCCGTCGTCGAGAGCGATCGCCCACCGATGCACCGGCGCCCACTCGTGCCCACCGCCGCCGGGGTAGGTCACTGCCGCGTAGTCCTCGACGACCTCACCGGTGACGTCGCCCCCGGCGTTCCTGCAGACCAGCACCCGGACACCGACCGTCAGAGCCTGGCCACCTCCCGGCCGGTTGCCGCTGTTTCGGGCCATGCTGCGCCACCTCTTCGCTCGCGAACTCCGGGGTCGAGCATAGGCACCGCCCGGACCGGCACGCGAGCGGACCTGCACGAACACCCTCCGCGCAGGGCACGCCCGCCAACTAAGATCCGCCCACGGCGCGGGAGGGAATCACCCCCCGAGTACTTGCCGAAAGCACCCGCGGGTCAGCGTTCCACCGCCCAGGGGACGGGCCGCTCGACAACCCTGGGCAGGGCGCCCACATACCCTGCGTCAGTACGCTATCCGAATCTCCTCGACCATCGGGCCCACCAGGTCCCAGATCGCGTCGCCGACCCTCCCGGACGAGTCCCCGGAAGGTCCACCGCCCGACGGGAGAGCGGGAAGGTGACCGTCCTAGAGTCGCATTGAGCCGGACTCCAGGTACCGCTGGTGGAACGAGAAC
>NZ_JBHWUE010000207.1:0-6367 GCF_042738615.1 Rhodococcus sp. NPDC059968 | reverse complement strand
CACCAACTTAGGTAATACACCCCGACCACACCAAAACCAGCTCCCACCAGCGCTAATCGCACCGAAGCCACAGCTATCTAGGAAACTCCCGCTAGAGCCCACGCCAAGGAACACGAGGAGCACCTTGCACGCAATGCAACGGACAGTCGCAATGCCCACGCACCAGAAATCGGCAATCCGCCGAAGGATTCGCAGGACCGGTTCGTGATGCCGGATAAGGCCCAGACCATCGACAACCTCCTCGCCTTCATCGATACCTGCGCCGACTTCGAACCGGTAGTCAAGGAGACGGCCCGGCTGCGGATAACCGAGCAGCGCAGCTACGCCGAGATCGCCACACTCACCAAAGCCAAGGCCGCGAGCACGGCAATGCGCCGCTTCGACAAGGTCGCGCAACGCGCCGTAGAGGCCGGTTTCCGGAGGCCTCCGTTGCCCGAGCATGAGGACATCGCCGAGGAACGCAATGCGGCAACGCTTGACCACCAGTACACCCTGGTTGGGGCACGGTGATGACCTGCCCCTGTAAGTGCGATAAGGACCAGTTCCTGCGCTTCAACCTGATTGGGAGAAGGCCGATCAATCGGCGACAGAAAAAACCGCCAGCACCGGTGAACAGCGAACCGCAACACGTCCAGGAACCCCTACCTACGGTAGGCAGTGTTGCAGACCAGTCGGCTGAGGTCGTACGAAACACAAGAGAGTGCAACGCAACGTCGGTGACGAGGCCGAGGCCGCAATGCCGGATCTCGTTGCCGACAGGTACCGGCGTTGCGGTGCGGCGCAGGCAACATCTCAGCGGTGTGCGAGGCCGTTGCCGGCGGGGAGGAGGTCAGCTTGCACGCAGCCCCCGTCTGACCGCATGTTTCGCCGCAGGGTGCAACAGGGCAGCAGCTTGCATGCCGACGTTGCCGAGTGGACGCAACGCCGCGCTGCATACGGCCCGTCAGGGTGGTGTCGATGCCGTCGCCGCGCGGATCGGCCGCTTCCCGCTCAACTGTGAGCGGGCTCGCGAAAACCCAGCATCTGCACGGGCCGGCCAGCGAGAAACTCGACCAGGCCCGCGTAGGAGTCCTCGAGCGGACAGCCCTTCGGCCGGACGGTCGCGGGGAGAAGGCCGCGGTCTGAGTCAAACGTGATGTCGCCGTGCACAACGGTCCGAGGTCGGGCATGACTACCGCATTCCAGCCGCGAACTCCGACACCACCTTCAGAGCGAGGCCGGCGAACTTGGCATACCTCCCAACGACACCAGTGCCCGCGTCGTTACGGTGCTGGGAGCCGCACGCCACCCTCGACTACCCCGCAACGGCTTCGACCGAGCACAGCGGCAGATCAGCCGATCTCTGGGCCGCCGCGTCGACCACGACGGCCGGGCGCCCGACGTTTCGTCGACTTCCACTCGGCGGATGGGGGCGCCCAACCGCCGCAATTCAGAACGGCGCTCCACCGACACGCCCGACCGCGTGCGGGGGTCGTTGCTGGTAGACGGACTGCAACCGAGACTGACAGCCGGAAGGCACAGGCTGCAGCGCGATAGGAGTCCGCACATGGCATGGTCAGCGAGACGTGGGCTCGCGGCGGTCACAACCACCACCATGCTGTGCGGGACTGCGCTGCTCACAGGGCCCGTGATCGCCCATGCCAACCCTGCCAACTGTGCGTCGACATTCAACTTGTTTATCCCCGGCACGTGGGAGACCAACGAGAACGCCGACCCGAACCAGCCCGTAGGCTCGCTGGCCCCGGTCGCGACGGCAATCGAGGCGAAGAACGGTGCCCGCGCGCAGATTTACACGCTGCCGTACATGGCGCGCGCGTTCGACAACGGCCACACCTACGCCGACAGCAAGGCCGACGCGGTCAACAAGGCCACCGCCGTGTTGACGTCCTACGCCGACAAGTGTCGGGGCGCGAAGATCACGATCACCGGCTACTCCCAGGGTGCAGACGCTGCAGGCGATCTCGCGTCGGCGATCGGAAACGATCAAGGGCCGGTCGATGCGGACCAGGTCCTCGGTGTGGCCTTGCTCGCCGACCCGGGTGCCGGCACGAAGGGCGCCGCGACGGTGGGGCCGAAGACCTCCGGGGAGGGGATCGCCGGTCCCCGGTCGCAGGGCATGGGCACACTGTCGGGGCGGGTCGCCTCGATCTGCGATCCGAAAGACCTGTACTGCTCGATCCGCAAGGGCGCCAACCCGTTCCTCGGATCGCTCGGGTCGATCCTGTCGAAGACCCCCGGCAACACCGGTGCCGGCGCCGGTGGAGGAAACGCGGCGGTCGCCACCGCGCTGACCTCGGATTTCAGTGGCGCCGACCTGCCCGCTCTCGGATCGAATGTCGACGCGCTCGGAAGGCAACTGCGCGGCACCGACACCGGCGGCTCGATCGATGTGAACCAGATCGCCGACACTGCGACCTCGCTGAGCAAGACACTCAGCCCACTGGCCGACCTGCTGCAGTCCGGGGCCGCGAACACCGCCGCCACCGCGGGCATGGCCGCAGCCCCGGTGGGCACACCGGAAAACGCGGCCGCACAGGTCCTCACCACGGCCAGCCACGCGGACCTGTCCGGTGCACTCGACTCGGTGGCCATGATCGCGGTCACCGCAGCCCACCTCTCGAACGGTGGCACCACCACACTGCCTGCCACCGCACCCGAAATCTCTCAACTCTTGGGCACCGCCGTAACGCTCGGTAGCCAGATCGCACCCGTCGCCGCCACCCCGGCAGGTGCCCTCTCGACGGCGTCGAGCGTGCTGTCGGTCCTCAAACCGAAGGTCGTCGTCGACCAGGCCCTCAATGTCGTGACCGGCGTCACTGCCCTCGATATTCCGAAGATCCTGCACAACCTGATCGTGCTCCCGCAGGAGATCGCCGCCGGCGATGTCCGCGCCGCCCGCGATACCGCCCGAGAGCTGAACGTGCAGTTCGAGCCGCTGGTGAAGATGGCCGCCGGTGTCGACTTGAAGTGGGTCTCCCACATCCTCGCGATCATCCCGGACCCGTCCGGCTACACCCAGATCGCGGCGCTGGTCACCAGCATTCTCGGCAACGTCGACGTGATCAAGCTGGCCAACATCGCCGGCCAGGCCCAGGAAATTGCGTGGGCCGCCGCGGACAAGCTGTTTCCTCCGCCCGGGGTGTTACCCGACCCGGTCGGTGCTGCGGCGCAGACTGCGGCGTTGATCCCACTCGGACTCGAACTCGCCTCGGTGGCTTCGAACATGCTCACCGGCAAAGCCAGCAAGACCGACCCCGCGTTTCTGGGCAAGCAGACCAATCCCGTGGGGAACGCGATCATCACGCAGGCGCAGACCCTCGACCTTGCAGGACTCGCCGGGTCGGTGTCGACGATGGCGCAGTCGCAGGGGGCCGAGGATCTCGCCGCGGTAGTCGGGGAGGGCCTGAACGCGGCCAGCTTCTTCGCCTCCGGTGCACACCAGAGCTACCAGAACCTGGTCGTCGACAACGCCGGCCGCAACGCCATCCAGTGGGTCTCGGATTGGCTGAACCTGCAGATCACCCGTGCCGTCTGACGATCCGACCGATCCGAAGTCGAATAGGAGCACCGGAAAATTGGCCGCTCGAGTACACCGCCCCACCTCCTGTTGGGTGACCTGCCCGCACTGCGACAAACGCACCTACTTCACGCGCAAGGATGCCCGCGCCGCCCGCACCCATCACGAAAAGCGACAGGGCCTGTCGATCTACCCCTGCCCACACCAAGAAAGGGACGGTGACGGCTTCCACGTCGGGCTCCGGCCAGAGGGACTGGGCCGCGGCGCCATCGACCGCGACACGCTCGCGGACAATCAGCGGGGAACCCTCTCCGAAGGCAGGTTCGCAGCCGGGGGTGCGCGGTGACACTGATGAACGCCAAGGGATCACCGACCACCCCGATCCCACTCGACCCCGTCGCCCCTACACCGTCCGCGCAATCTCGGAACACTTCGTCATCTGCACCCGCCAACGCGACTTCGCCACAGGTGACTTCGTCTACACGGTCATCGACTGGCGGAACGGAAACCGCGGCCCTGTCAACGTGATCGGGCAAAGCGCGGACGTGAGCACCGATGAGCGGTGCCGCGACCTCCTTCACGAGCTCGAAGTCGGCCGGTGGGAAATCAGCCACCGCAATCTTGTCCAGCTCGACGACAGGGGCGAGTCATGAGAGGAGCACACCCTCCAGCAGCATTCTCGCGGTGCTGCGTCGAGACTGGATGGCATGAGGGGTGGAGACAATCCAGCACCTCGTCGTCTCATCGTGTGCCGGACTGGTGGGTGTCGTCATCTGTTCGGTCGGTACGATCCGCATCGTGTTCGTCGGGGAACGGGCACGGAGTTCATCGGAGGGGATCGTCGATGTCAATGTTCGCGGGCTCGCCAAGAGGCATACGTCTGAGGCGACGGTCCGTACTGGCTGTCGCGGTGTGCGTGAGCGGGATAGTTCTTACTGCCGCACCCGCCGCCGCCGTGCCTGACGACATGCACACGGCGGGCGCGTTGCTCGCCGAGCAGGCTGTCACCGCTGCGGTTCTCCCGGTCGGTGCGGCGGATTCCAGCACTGTAGTCCGCTATTCCACGTTGCGTACCGCGACCGAAGCCGGTGAGTCCACCGGGTCGGTTTTCCTGCCACAGGGCGCACCACCTGCCGGTGGATGGCCCGTCGTGTCCTACGCGCATGGCAACGTCGGAATCGACGACGAGTGTGCACCGTCGGTCACCGGATCCAGTGACGTCGAACGGGAATTCATCGAACAGTCGCTCGCTGCCGGCTACGCGGTCGCGGCCACCGACTACGCCGGGATCGGCACCGACGGAGTCAACGCGTACACCGACGGACCCGCAGCCGGCGCCAACGCCGTTGACATCGTCCGCGCCGCCCACCAACTCTACGGTGACCAACTTAGCGACCGGTGGGTCGTCACCGGCCTTTCCCAAGGCGGTCACGCCGCCTACTTCGCTGCCCATCAGGCCACCACCCGCACACCCGAACTCGACTTCCGCGGCGCAATCGCCGTCGCCGCCCCCACCCACCTCGACCAGCTCTTCCCGCTGGCCGGACCGAACTTCCCTACCGTCCCGGTCGCCGGGATCGCCCACTACGTCCTCTACACCCTCGCCGGACTCGACGACGGCCGCCCGGAACTCGACATCCGCCAACATCTGACCCCCACCGGAATCGACCTGATGGAAAAGGCCAAGGCGACCTGCAGCAACGACCTGAACGACTATCTGCGCACCCACCCGGTTACCGTCGCGGAACTGTTCACCACCCCACTCGACACCCCGGACGTACGCGGTGTGCTCGACCAGATGCAGCATGTCCCCACCAGCGGATTCGACCGACCAATTCGGGTCGTGCACAGCCTCACCGACACCAAGGTCCCAATCCCGCTCACCTGGGCACAACTCGCCGAAATGCGTTCCAGCGCTGTCGACGTCGAGTATCAGCAGCTTTCCGGAACGGACCATGCCCACAGCCTTTCCGATTCGATGCCCGAGTCGCTGGACTTCGCCGCCCGGGTACTGCGCTGAGCGCACCCGCCACACGGAGGAGGACGTCTATTGCCCGGGTTCGATGCTGACGCAATGAGAATGGAGTGAAATGACATGGAGACTGGGCACAACGTGATGCACGGGCAATGGGACTGTTGACGCCAGGACCCTCATTGGCGGAGTGGTGGCCGGCGAGTACCGATGCTGCCGGCGTTATTCTCGACACCTAGGGCGGCGCAGGTTCGCCGCCGACTCAGGGCAGGATAATGGGACCGTGAGCGACCGAACCGCAGCCGAAGTCGAGCGTGAGCTCGCCATGCTTGCCTACGTCCGCGACCGCCTCCGGGCATTGGAGGGCACAAACTTCCGGATCCCGACCACCGCCGTCGATCTGGTTCTCGATGAGCTCAACAGACTCGAGCAATCGCCGTGGGATCAGAGCTGATTCCGTCCGTGCACAATCGCGCTTGACGACGGGCGGCTGGTCTTTGCCGACACCGAAGACCTGACCATCGATCCGGGATTCCACCGGCCCGCCCAAGATCCGGATCCGGCTGTGCGGACACCCGGCAGACATCGGGGAGAGTGATCGGCGGCAGAGAGCGCCGGCTGCGGATGCGTCCGAGGGGTTTCGGGAGCCGGGGCGCCCGGTGTCGGGGAGGCTCGATCTATCCCGATGCCCTCGGTAATCGATGTGTCCTTAGGTGAAGTCCCGGCAGACCAGCTGTGCAGCGCCAGGCGAGGCGGCTGCGGTGGTGGTCCAAAAGCATCTAGTGGTGTGTCTCGCAAATAATTCTTGATCGATTCGATAGAATCCGTACATGAGGAACCCGGTACCCGCTTTGGAGATTTCCGATGGGCAGCGCGTT
>NZ_JBHWUE010000206.1:0-6594 GCF_042738615.1 Rhodococcus sp. NPDC059968 | reverse complement strand
GATCAACGTCAGGTCCAGTGGCACTTCACCACCGACGACGCCCGCATCAAGCTCCGCCATCTATATCCCAATACTTAGCCGCGACAGTGTACTAGGTGTCCGCCAGCGCGCGGGTATGCGGATGCGGGGTGAAACGCTTGTCGACGGCGACGGGAGGCCTCTGTCGGTCACGTCACTTCACGGTCACGCTTCCGTTGAAGAAGAACGGCGCCATGTTGCCGAAGCAAGTAGGTCACGTTGGACCCCTTCACGAAGCCGCTGACTCGCCGACTCCTGCCGCGAAGGCGCCCGTTTGAAATTGAACCCAAGTATGAGCGTGCGTGTCAATGTCGACGGGTCTCGGGACGCCGGGGCAGATCCACGCAGCGGCGGCGGAGTGCTGGTGTTCAAGGGATCGTCGATGAATCGATTTCGCTCAAAGCCGCCAGACCGCACAGCGTGACTTACCACTTCCCCGAAGGAATCGCCGAGCCCTGTCACACAGCATCTAAGCCTCAATCCGTGGATCGGTGATCTCGGTGATTTTCGGGTCGATTCTTTGGTGATGCCGATGGGCGACGGTGTTCGGGGCGTGGCTGATCTGCTGACCGGGTTGTCAGCTTATCCACGTTCGGTGTTCCTCGGTCGGGGCCGGTGGCCGGGGTGTCGGGGTCAGGCCGCTTGTGGCGGTTCGTAGTCGATGATGTTGTCCCAGAGAGTTGTCCAGTTGGCTTGTCGCGGCCAGTGCGCGGGTAGGTGGAGGACGGGTTTGCGTGCTGGCCGGGCGAATCGGGCCGGTACGTTGACCAGGTGCCGGCGCAGCGTGGCCCCGGGGGGCACGGCGTCACAGCTGCCGGCGAGGGTGCCGGCGGCGCGCAGCAGGTTGTGGGTGATCGCGGCGCAGAGCGTCCAGGCGCTGTTCACGCCGAAACGCCCCGACGGGATGTGAGCGAGTGGTCCGTCGATGAGGTCCGCGAACACCGTTTCCACGATCGCGTGTTTGCGGTGGGTGAGGTCGGCGTCGACGGTCGGCAGGTCGGAATTGGTGAAGAAGGGGTGGTATCGCCAGACCGGGAACAACGCGTCGGGGTAGTTGGCGTCCTTGACGCGGCGCACGATCAGGCGGGCGGTGACCTGGTGGCGGCCGGAGAACGCGGTGTACTCGATTTCGGCGACCTCGGCGTCGGAGATCAGCTCCCCGGTGTCGGGGTCGGTCACCGCACCTTCGATAGTGCACCGGCACCCACTCCCGCTCGTCGATGCTCTCCATCGCCCGGGTGATCCGCGGATTCCGGGTCATCACCAGCGAGAACTCGATGCCGGCGGCGATGGCGGCGGCGACGACGAACTTGTTGCCGAATGCCGAATCGCCGCGGGCCATGATCTTGCCCGTCGCCCCGCAGGCGCGGGCGGTGGTGATCGCCGAGCGCAGCTGGGAGGCGGCGCCGCGGCCGGAGCCGGTCTTGCCGGCCGCAGCCGCATCTCCGCGACCACCGGCGCCGCCTGCGCCGTGGACAGCGTGGTGACCAGCGGGTTCAGACCCCTTTGCGGAGCACGGTTCGGCCGGAGACCTTGGCATGTCCGTAGGACGCTCCTTGTTTCTGGTGCCCGTACACCGGGCGCAGCAGTGAGTCGATGTCGAGGAACGCCCGGTCTTCGATGCCGGGTAGCAGCGGTGTGCGGGCGGCGAGGGCGATCAGGTGTCGGCGCAGCACCGCCCCGAGCTGCAGGATGTGCCCGAAGATGAACTCGCGCAGGAAGATTCCCAGGGTCGACGGTGCGTAGATCTGGTCGAACAGGGTGGGCATCCCGCCGGCCCGGAGCAGGTTCATGTCGTCGATGTAGTCGGCTCCGGTACACATTCCGGCGATGATCGAGGTCAGTTTCCCGACCGGGTTCGCCGCGCCCGAGGCCACCCGCGTGGAGGTGAGGGCGACATGGGCGTCGATCAGCTCCGACAGGCCGGCCTGTTCGGCGAGTTCGAGGCCCGGGACCAACCCTGCCGCGGACACGAGATTGTATTCGTCGAACACCGCGGACCCATTCGTGAACGTGTGCGATGATTGCACTGAAAGTGCCTTTCCGTATGTGGACAATTGTGATGTGAGAATCTTGATTGTCTCACTACGGGAGGCGCTTTCGTCATTCACACGCCGTTACGGCCGGCGTAGTCTCCACGGATCCAGGTTAAGGCGGGGGCGACCGCTGCTGTTGGTGGAAGGCTGGTCGTCGGTGTTGATGTGCCCGGGTGGACAGGATCTCCGAGAAGATGTGCGATGGCATCAAGCAGCTTGAATCCAAGAGTCTCTATTCCTGCCGGAACATGACAGTGCCCGTGTCTCAGTAGTTTTCGCTAGCCGTGATTTCGTGCCAGTCTGGTCGCCCCAGCTCACGCTGTTTGCGTGGCGGCCGACAGTCGGTCGATTTCGGCGGGTGTCAGCGCCAGCGTGGCGGCGGGGAGGATCTGCGCGAGCTGCTCGGTGGTGCGCGCGCTGGCGATCGGGGCGACGACCCGCGGGCGGGCGAGCAGCCAGGCGAGTGCGACGGCGGGCACCGTAGTGTCGTGGGCGGCGGCGATCTCGTCGAGTGCCGCGAGCACCGCGGCACCACCCTGGTCGAGATACGCGCGCGCACCCTCGGCGCGGTCGGACTCGACGACCTCGCTGCCCGGCCGGTACTTGCCGGTCAAGAAACCCTTCGCCAGTGCGTAGTAGGGCAGCACGGCGAGGTCCCAGGCGTCGGCGACGGGCAGCAGCGTGGCCTCGAAGTTCCGTTCGACGAGGTTGTAGTGCGGCTGCAGGACGGTGAACTCGGCGAGCCCGTGTGTGCGCTGCAGGTCGAGGGCGGAGTTGAGCCGCTCCGGCGTGTAGTTGGAGGCGCCGAGGTGGCGCACCGTGCCCTCTTGGACGAGCGCGTCGAAGGCGTGCAGCGTTTCCTCCAGCGGCGTCTCTTCGTCGTCGAAGTGCGCATAGTAGAGGTCGATGTGGTCGGTCTGCAGGCGCTCAAGCGAGGCGTGTGCCTCACGCTTGATCGTCTCCGCGCGCAGGTTGCGGACCGGTTCGCGGCCGCCGCCGACCTTGGTGGCCACGACGATGCGGTCGTGGTTGCCTCGGTCGGTCATCCAACGTCCGATGATCCTCTCGGAGCGACCGTGCTCGATGAGGTAGGAGTTCGAGGTGTCGATGAAGTTGCCGCCCCCTGCGGTATAGACGTCGAGGACGGCGCGGGACTGCGGCTCGTCCGCGGTCCATCCGAACACGTTGCCGCCGAAGCAGATAGGAAAGACGTCGAGGTCGGTGCTTCCGAGAGTAACCATGTCATCCGACGTTAGCCGTGGTCGGCTGTCGCCGCGTCCCAGCCAGCGGGGGGCCGGGGTTCCAGGTAGCTGGAAGGATGGAAGCGCGCTCGCCATCGTAATCCGTTAGCTGCGTGGCGCACCGCGGTGCGGTGGGTCGTGGTGGATTCGCCGCCATGAGCCGCGTCGACGAACCCTACGCACGTGGCCGGAGGAGATCACCTACCGGGGCGGCACGGTCGGCTTCGGTAAGCATGCGAATCTTTGGTCGCTGGCGCGGGCCGAAGCGATCTTGCGGCAGTTGATGTATCGCGCGCGTTCTTGCGCTGGTAGCGGGGGCAGAGACCGCATCCTGCGGCATTTGTCACCGATCGCAGAATCGGTTGGGTTTGTCGCGGCGCTGCATGCTGGCAGGTACTTACCGATTCCAGCTGGTGGGGAGCAGTGATGGGTATCAGCGGTGATGACAGGTGTTCGCCGCAGCGCAATGCTGAAATGCGTTCAGTTGGAGCCATCGAAGGAGAACCACCATGCGAATCAAACTGACCTACATCACACCGGTATTGGTGGCGGGCGCTGCCGCAGTCGCCATCGCCGCCGCACCGACGGCCGCGGCGGATCCCCTTCCGGCTCAGCCGGCGGTGATCGCGACCGCGCCGACAGCCGTGGCCGGGCATTTCGACCACGCCCGCTACGGAGGCTGGGGCGGGGGCCATCCCGGCGGCTGGGGCGGGGGCGATCGCGGTGGCTGGGGCGGGGGCGATCGCGGTGGCTGGGGCGGGGGCGATCGCGGTGGCTGGGGCGGGGGCTGGAACCCGGGCTGGGGTGTGGGCTGGGACCCGGGCTTCGGCGGAGGTTGGGGCACCGGCAGCTTGTAAGGGCAGGTCCGATCCCCAAACGGTGCACCGGGCGCACGAACACCTCAGCGCTCGAAGTTGACCAACATCGGCCACGCACGCGAACACGGCGGCCGCGCAGATCGACCTCGATGCTGATGACGGGCTCGTCAGACTCGGCGGCGACGTGCTCGTGCAACGCAGTTCAGCGAAGGAGCGTCCCGCCGGCATGTGCCGAGCAATCGCGGTATCGACTGAGTCGGCGTCGGCGTCCACGATGCGGTCGTTCTAACAGCATGGCGGTCAGCAGGAATCGGCGGGTCCGGCCGTTGCGCCGCGGCGGCCGGCGGTGATGCTTCAGATCCCGAGCGCCGCCGAAGAGCACGGGTCTCAGGACACGAGGATCCGCATCCTCGCCCCGGTGCGCACGGGGTTCGGTGCGTCCGCACGACGGGTGAGTCGACTTGTGGGGGAGGGGTGTTGGGCTGCTGGTATACCCACCGATGAAAGGATCGACTCGATGAGTCAGGTGGTTGGACGATCGGGGCGGCCCAGACGGATTGCTGCGAAAGCATCGACCGAGGATCGGGCGCTCCCGGAGGACTTCCCTCGCGCAGGGGCCGATGCCGGGCGCTGGCGGTCACTCAGTTCGCGGCGTTCATGATTCTCCTCGACGTCAGCATCGTCAATGTTGCGCTGCCGTCCATCGAGCACGGGCTCGCCGTAGCGCCACAGACCGCGCAGTGGGTGGTGTCCGGGTACACGCTCAGCCTGGGGCTGACGTTGGTGTCCGCGGGCCGGCTCGGCGATTCCCTCGGCCGGCGCCGGATGTTCCTCGTCGCGCTTACTGCATTCGTGGTGACCAGTGCACTGACCGGCGCAGCACCGACCGCCGGGCCGCTGATCGCCGCGCGGCTGCTCCAAGGGGTCGCCGGCGGCATGCTCATCCCGCAGAACTCCGGCCTGATCCAGGAATTGTTCCAGGGCGCCGAGCGCGGCCGTGCGTTCGGGGTGCTCGGCGCGACGATCGGGACGCCTGGCGATGGGTGTTCTACGTCAATGTGCCGATCGGCCTGGTCGCGCTCGTGCTGGCCGCCCGTCTCGTACCCGCTACGACCGGTGGCGGTGTGCGCGATACCCACCTGGACTTGATCGGCTCACTGCTGCTCGGCGGTGCCATCTTGAGCCTGCTGGTGCCCGTGGTCGAGGCGGACAGCGGCGGTTTGAGCCGGCTGTCCTGGCTGTGGGGTGCGGCGGCGCTGCTGCTGACGGTGTTCGGCTGGTGGGAAATGCGGACCGTAGCCAAGGGGCGCCAACCGCTGCTGGACCCGCGGCTCCTGCGCACCTCCGGCTACGCCTCCGGAACCGGCATCGCCCTCGTCTACTTCGTCGGGTTCACCGGCATCTGGCTGGTGTTGGCGTTGTACTTCCAAGAGGGGCTGGGGTACTCGCCGCTGCGCTCGGGTCTGACCGTGACGCCGTTCGCGATCGGGGTCGCCGTCTCCGCGGTGATCGCGGGCCGACTCGTGTCCCGGTTCGGACGCTGGGTCACTCTCTGCGGGCTCACCGCGACGGTCCTCGGGCTGATCGCGACCGCGCTCGTGCTCCGCCACGCCACCGGAGATCCTCCGGCGTGGGCAATCGTCGGGCCACTGCTCGTGGCCGGGCTCGGCGGCGGCATGGTCACCTCGCCCAACATGACGCTGACACTGCAGCACGTGCCGGTGAGGATGGCCGGTGCGGCGGGCGGGGCGGTGCAGACCGCCCAACGAATCGGCGCGGCGATCGGCACCGCGGCGCTCACCGCGACCTACTACCACGCCCTCATCCTCGGCGGTCACGACTACGCGAGAGCGGTCTCCGACGCCCTGCTGACCGCGTCGGGGTTCATGCTGCTGGCGCTGTTGATGGCCTTCATAGACGCGACGCGAGGACGGCGAGGCCGTCTCCGACAAGTGGAACCGAACCGAACCGCCACCTCGGTCTAGTGGTGTGTCTCTGATTTAGCTGATCTTTTCCAGTGCGACGCGGCCGCGCGCAACCTTGGCGAGGATGGATTCGGCGGTCGCGGTCCATTCGTATGGTCGGGGGTTTTCATTGTGGGCATCGAGGTATTCCTCAATGGAGGCGATGAGGTGCGGTACGGAGTGAAAGACCCTGCGCCGCAGAGCTTTATCAGTCAGCTCTCGGAACCAACGTTCGACGAGATTGAGCCACGAGGAGGAGGTGGGAGTGAAGTGCAGGTGGAACCGTGGATGCTTATCGAGCCAAGCCCGGACCTTCTCGTGCTTGTGGGTGGCGTAGTTGTCCAGGATCAGATGGATCTCCAAGTCCTTGGGCACCTCACGGTCGATGGTGCGCAGAAATCTCAAGAACTCCTGGTGACGGTGGCGCGGCAGGCACTGGCCGATCACCTTGCCGGTAAGGACGTCGAGCGCGGCAAACAAGGTGGTGGTGCCGTGACGCTTGTAGTCGTGGGTCATC
>NZ_JBHWUE010000205.1:0-6860 GCF_042738615.1 Rhodococcus sp. NPDC059968 | reverse complement strand
CGAGCCGGGTCACGGCTTCGGTGACTTTGCTTTGCGAGCGCGAGGACACCGTCACCACGGCGCCTTCGCGAAGTAGTTCTCGCGCAGACGCGAAAACCCAGGCCTTCACTTCCACCGGTGATCACGAAAGCCTTGCCGGACAGTCCAAAATCCACGAATCTCTCCTCGTGCTAGCGGACATGCCAACCTCCCTGTAGGCGGACACGTTCGTCCCTGCTGACGGACAGCTGATCTCCCTGTCGATGGACATGGGGCCGGCGGTGTGTCGGTCCTGACACCGACGCCCCTCCGGGGTTTTGCTCGAGGTCTTCGACCACCTACGAGCGACTCCCACCGGAGGGACGCATGAAGAAGTCTGACAGGGACATCATGGAAATTCTCGAGGCCTACGACACCACCGGCAGTGCGCACTCCGCAGCGCAGCTGGCCGGGGTCGATCCGAAAACGGTCCGACGTTACGTCGCCGCTCGTGACGCCGGGATGCCGGTGTCCGGTCCGTCGCGGCGACCGCGCATCGTCGACGACCATCTACCCAAGATCGAGGAGTGGGTCGAGCGGAGCAAAGGCAAGGTTCGTGCCGACATCGTCCACGAACGCCTCGTCGCTCTCGGCTTCGACGGCACCGAACGCACCACCCGGCGCGCCGTCGCGGATGCGAAAGCCGCATGGCGGGCCGGACATCGCCGCACCTACCGGCCTGGGGGTACCTCCCACGCAGTGGGGGAGGATCACCGAACCCGGACTGTGGATGCAATTCGACTGGGGTGAGGGCCCGAAAGTACCCGGGCCCGGTGGGATCATGCGCTCGACCCTGTTGTTCTGCGCCTGGCTGGCGTGGTCACGCTACCGGGTGGTGATCCCGGTGTGGGATCAAACGTTGCCGACGTTGATCGCGTGCCTCGATGCCACGGTGCGCCGCTTCGGTGGAGTGCCGACCTACGCGTTGACCGACAATCCGCGCACGGTCAGCATCGATCACGTCGCCGGTATTGCGGTGCGGCATCCGCAGATCGTCGAAACAGCCCGCCATTACGGCATGGCCGTGCACACCTGTGTGCCCTTCGACCCCGAATCGAAGGGTGGCAGCGAAGCTACCGTCAAGATCGCCAAAGCGGATCTGGTGCCCACCGACGCGAACCTGCTGCCGGACTACGCCTCGTTCGCCGACCTCGAGGCCGCGTGCGAGCAGTTCTGCGCCACGGTCAATGCGCGTCGGCACCGCGAAAGCGCCCGCGTCCCGGACGAGGCCCTGGCAGAGGAACGCGCCCGGCTGCACACCCTGCCGTCGGCCCCGCACACCCTGGCGTTGGGCACCACCCGCAGCGTCGGCACCGAAGTGTGGGTGCGCGCTGCCGGCACGGAGCTGGTGGTCGTCGCCGACCTCGATGCATTGCCTCAGGCCCCGGACTGGGCCGAAACCAGGAGGGGTTTGAGTGAGGTTGCGCGACATTTACTTTCGACGCCGGGGAACCCGCGGATCGACCCGGCGCATTATCCCGATCATCCGCAGGAACCGGGCGGGGCACCGAAGCCACCGGTCCCGAAGGCCCGCTCCGCGGCCGAAGCCCGCTTCCTCGACCTCGGGCCCGGCGCGCACGCCTGGTTGGTCGCCGCGTCGGCGGCCGGCACGGTCCGGATCCGGGCGAAGATGACCGCCGCGGTCGAGTTGGCCGCATTCGTCGGCACCGCCACCGTCGACTCGGCTTTGTCGAGAGCAGCCGAATCGGGTCGGTTCGCCGAGGGGGACCTGCCGGCGATCGTCGCGCACCACACCGCCACCTCAGCCGAGACCGGGCTCGTCGTCGCCGACGAGAGGCATTCGGTCCAACCCGGCACCGCCGCCTGGGCCGGATTCGGCAGCACGAGTGCAGAGGCAAGCTCGTGAACCCCACCGCGCCACCGTTACCCGACGACCTCATCGCCGTCCTCAAACGGATGCGCCTGCCCTACCTGCGGGCTGCCGCACCGGAGGTGCTCGCCACCGCGCAGCGGTGGGATCCCACCGAGGTCCTCAAGGTCCTTCTCGACGAGGAGGTCCGCGGGCGGGACGAGGCAACGAAGGCGATGCGCCGCAAAACCGCCGGGCTTCCCGCCGGAAAGACGTTTTCCTCATAGCGGGAACAGGATTCATCGATCCCGGCTCCTACCCAGCAAGCCCTGAGCACGTTGGAGTGGGTGCAGCGCGCCGAGAACCTGGCGGTCAGCGGACCCGACGTTATCGCCGGTTTGAGCTGAGAAGCCTTTCGTTTGCGCTGGTCATGACGTTTCTGCGATTGATGCAATGTGGTTGGTGGCGGTCCCTTGGCGGGTGAGTTGGCGGCGCAGGTCGAGGTTCTCGCCGTGGGCCTGTTCGAGGGCGTCTCGCAGGGCCCGGACTTCGGTGCGGTGCTGTTTCTTCAGCTCAATGATCTGCTGGCTGAGCGTGTGGATGAGGGTGTTATCCGAATCCGGCGCGGTGGTGTCGGGGTCGACCGGTCGGGCATTGGCGCGCAGCCGTTCGATGCGGGGCCGCAGTTCGGCATGGTTGTAGAGGAAGGCGTGGGAGACGCCGGCCTCGCGCTGGACTGCTTGGAAGGTGACGCGTTCGCCGCGTTTGAGCAGACGCCGGATGGCCTGCGCGGCATCGACGGTCTTGCGGGTGGATTTGGACTTGGCGGCGGCGACGAAGGCAGCTGTGCGTCTGCATGTGTGGTGGTCACGGTCGTGTCCTCCGTGTGATGGGGATGAGGGTGAGTGGGACGGGGCCGGTCGTGGCGGCGTGAGATCCACCGCCTTGGATGGCGCGGCCGGGATCTGTCGGCAGTGCTTCCAGCAGCTTGGTCAGGGCAGCCTTCTCCGCGCGGCGGTGTGTGAGCCAGACGTTGTCGTCGGGCATGGGGCTGCCGTGTCGGATCTCGAATTTTGCTGTGGTGCGGTCGATCAGGGTGGTTGTGTTGTCGAGTTGGCGCTCAAGGACGGTCCGGTGGGTGGCGTCGGTGGCGAACACCGAGCACGTGAGGCAGGCGTTGCCCTTGTCGCAGGATTGGAGCGGTGGCAGTAGACACCAGCCGTTGGGCAGGAATCGGTCGGCTCGGTCGAACAGGTGCATGCTGTCGTGGTCGTCGCGGGAGAACTGGATCCGGGTTCCGTCGGCTTTCAGTTTCACCGTCGCGAGGACAGCCTGTTCGGCGTGCTGTTCACGGGCGGCGATGTAGTGCATGGACATCGTCGGGGTGGCATGGCCTGCGTAGCGTTGCAGAACGTGGATCGGCAGACCGAGCTCGGCCAGCCGGGTCAATCGGGTGTGGCGGAATCGGTGGGTGTGGCTGAGTCTGATCACGCGGCCTTGACTGTCGGTGAACTGCACCAAGTCGCTGAACTCACGCAGCATCCAGTTGTAGGTGCCTTGAGGATAGGGCTTGCCGCCGGTGCGGTTGCCGACGCGGTGGACGAACAGAAACCGCGGCTCGTGGTCGGGGAATTTGTCCCGGACCCAGCGTTGCTGCTCACCGATGACCTCGGTCACTTCCCGGTCGACCAGGATGGTGTCTGGTGCGATATCGATCTTCGATTGCGCATAGTGGAATCGTGCGATCTTCTCAGTGCCGGGCGCGGTGACTGTGGTCGCCGGAGGCGCGGTCAGACAGTCGAAGGCGCAGGTGCGGATTTCGCTGGCGCGACGGCCGGTGAGGATCTGCATCAGAATCATCCGCATGGCTTGTGGATCGTCGAATCCGTTGGCCTGCAATTGTGTTCCATCGCCGCGGGTGATGATCATCTGCTGTTCCCGGGGCAACCCGAGCAGCGGCAACGCAGCCAGGATCTGGCCCATGGCGTGGTCGTCGACGTAATGGTCGTCGTTGAACTCGCGCGTGCGCTTGACGCGGGCGACCTGCCGGAACCAACTGGCGGCGTGCGCCTCGGTGACCCGTGACCACGGCTCGGCGCCGAGCAGCCGGTGGGCTTCGCCGCGGTTATCGGCGACGAACGCGAACAGCTCACCGACCGCTCGCAGGTCGTCGTTGATCTGACGTGGATGCACCGGTCTGTCGGTGAATCGGCGGTCGTTGCTGCGCAGCAGCCGGTTGGCGGGGTCGGCATCCCAACGCCGGAACGCCGCCGCCTGCGCGGCGGCGTTGGCGGGGTCGCCGAGGACCTGCAGCGGGTCGTCGACAGTGCCCAGCCAACGGTCGAACCTGGTCAGGCATTTGACTCGTTCCTGGCTGACCGTCGACCACCGTAAGGTGCCGGCCTCGAGTGCGGTCCCCAAATGCCATTTCGCCGCCTCTCGCAGCCAGCGATGACGGATCTGCCCGGGCGAACAGCCGTAGTTGGCCTGCGGTTCCCGCCCGGTCAACGGAATCCGCGGATCGCAGCGCGGGTGCCATTCGTCGAGATCCCACCAGTGCCCGTCATGACAGCGCGCCAGCAACGCCAGCCGAGCGAACCGGAACATCACCCGCAGCCGGGCGATGCTGCCATGGGGCGGCAGCCGCCCCCATCGGGTCGCATAGAACCATCGCTGCAACGCCGCGGCCTGATCCCAGTCCATCGCCCGGATCGACGGTGGGAACGGATGCTGTTCGCGGATCGCTCGTCGGAGGATGTTGGCCATCTGATTGGTGGCCAGGACGGAGGAGCGGGTGCCGTCCAAGGCCTGCCAGTGCGCCATCCAGGCCAGCTCGGCAGCAATCGTCTCCGGCAGGCCGTGCAGCTTGATCCGGGCCTTGGCGTTCTCGGTGATCTTTTCCCAGTTGTCGATAGCGGGTCCGATGATCGGTCCGCGCCATTGCGCGGCAACTCCTGCAGGAGCTGCCAGATCGGGTCGGTGTCGTCGGCCGGGCGCAGATAGGGTGGCCGCTGTCCATTCATTCGGCCACCTGCCAGCCAGCCGCATATGATCGCCAATTCGCCGCCGCCCGCAACGCCTCGTCCTCGCGAACCCATAATGGTGACGTCAGATATCACAACTGTCCGAATGCCCCCCCGAACAGCGCGGTGCTGCGTGCCTGGTTGGGGTCGGATGCCGAGCTGGGTTCAGTCTCAGCTTCAGTCGTTCGGTGCTGATCGGGCGGCCTGGCTGACGCCCGATCGCCTCGCCGGCCTGCTCGTGCTCGTCTACGCCCAAGGCCCATTCGCGATCGGGCCTACTGACCGACCAGATCTCGATGAACTAACGACAGCGTTCGAATCAGCCACGGCCGCAAACCGATCCGACTCCAACCGGTCGACGACCTGGCCCGCACCGTTGGTCGCCACACGCAAAGGCCCACGCCACCATCGGCGCCACCACTCAGTCGCGCTGGCTTACCCGGGCGGGTGGTGTCGATATTGATGTTGTGCAACAGCTTTCAAGTCCGACGGTCCAGCGGGCCGTCGTCGTTGATCGGGTTGCCCGGGGCTGCGCCAGCGAAGGGCGAGCCCAGGTAGGCGGTGGCGAGTTTGCTGGATCGGAGGAAGGTGCCGGTTTCGCAGCGGTAGGCCCCGCCGGCGGGATCGGTAAGCCATTGGTCCAGGTCGGTCCGACCGGCCTCCCGACCCCGATCCGCCGCGACCCTCCAGCGCATGAATCATGCATCTAACGGAACCTCCGGGCAAGCACCCCAGCTCAGTCGGTGTGTCGGGCCTACCCGCGAAACTGTTGCCGTCGGAGCGGTCATCAGGCGACCTGCGGAAACTCTCCCGCCCGATGCAATTCCCGAGGGTTGCCGTAAAGGTCCAAAGTCGTTTGGACATGAGCGTGACCGAGCCGCCGCGATACCACCCACTCCGGTGTCCCCGCCAGCAACAACGCGGTCGCATGGCTGTGCCTTTTCTCCGCAAAGTCCGTGTTCGGATGAGTTCGTGTCGCGTTTGACGAGGACGATCTCGTGCGCGCGGGTTGCGACGCTGGTCGCCGAACGTGTCGCGATAAGCGACCGGCGATTGTGACCGAGCTCACCGTGTTGAGGCGCGTCAACATGGCCCGATGATCTTGTGTTGCCGCGCGGCGGGCAGGTGGACAACGTTGGCCTTCGGGTCGGCGGCGCCGCGGAGACGCAGGATCTCTTCGTGTTGGGCGGCCAGCCGTGCCAGCGCCTGGGTGCGGAAGTCGGTGAGTTGCTCGATCGTAGTGTTTGCCTGCGCGAGAGAGGTTTTGAGCTTGTCGACCTCAGCGCGCAGCCGTTCGATCTGCGCTGCCTTCGGGTCGGGGGTGTGCCCCTCGCGTTGGGACTGTTGGAGCCGCTGTTCGAACTCGGTGCGCAGGTGCGCGTAGGGCCGATCTCCGTAGAAGGCGGCGCGGTCGACGCCGGCGGCCCGGGCGAGGGTTTTGACGTCGCAGTTGCCGCCGGGCGGGATCTCTCCGCGCAGCAGCCGGTCCATCGCGGCGCGGATGCGGCCTTCGTTCTGGATGCGTTGGGCAGCAGTGATTCTCATATCGGGTCCTCGTTATCGTGAAGGGTGGTGGCGTCGTCGATCTCGGTGATGACGCGCTGGGCTCGGTTGTAGTCGCCGATGAGGCGCTCGTGTTCGGTGGCGCGGGTTGTGCCGAGCTGGCCGAGAAAGGTCTCGGTGCGTTCGGCGTGTTCGGCCCAGACGGGTCGGTGAACGCCGTGGTGGGTGGCCTGCGGGCATCGGGCCGAGTCGCACATGCCGATCATCGGCCGCGTCGCGGTGGGGGTGCCGGCAAGTTTGAGGCAGAGGGCGCGGGAGGGGTCGGTGAACCAGCAGTAGTTCGCCGGTCCGAGGTGCAGGACGTCGGCGCGTTTGGACAGCAGGTTGAGGATGTCGCGGTCGTTGCGCTGGACTGAACTGTCCTGGGTCGGGTGGAGACTCCTGATTGAACCAGGAGAATGAAGTCATGCCAGCACCGAGGAAGTACGACACCGAGACCCGTGAGC
>NZ_JBHWUE010000204.1:0-7083 GCF_042738615.1 Rhodococcus sp. NPDC059968 | reverse complement strand
TAGCGACGCGGGCCCCAACCCCGATCTCCGAGGCCCTCGAGGGCAGCGGACATCGGGGTGGGATTTCGATTGCGTTCAGGTAGTCAGCGGAACGGCCCCGCACGACGCCTGGCGGTGGCCAAATTCGTCAGTCTTCGCGGGAGCCGTCAGTTCACGCGGCGGCGGTAGCCGGGAGCCAGTCGACTTCGACCGATTGAGCACCGGAGAGTTCGAGCAACGCGCGGATGGGTCCACCTTCGCGGAGCTGGCGGCCGACCTCCCACCGCCGCGGCGCAGGGTTATCCGTGATCGCGAGTGCGGAATCGCCGATCAACAGCTGAGGGGTGTGGGCATAGCGGCTACCCTCGATGAGCAGCGCTTCCTCGTCGACAACGCGCACCGGAACGTCGTGCGCGCCGACGGTCTCTCCGAGCATCAATACCACCTGCTCCGTGCCCGTCGCCGGGTCATGGGATGCAACGATCCTGGCACGGCCGGCTCCGACGGTCAATCGAGCATCGAGTGTCAGAGCGGGGTGATCCCGGAAGGGGGTGCGCTCGTGTTCGCCGAAAGCCACACGAGTCCCGGTGCTGGTGGATGCGGT
This sequence comes from Rhodococcus sp. NPDC059968, assembly GCF_042738615.1. Lineage (NCBI taxonomy): Bacteria > Bacillati > Actinomycetota > Actinomycetes > Mycobacteriales > Nocardiaceae > Rhodococcus > Rhodococcus sp. NPDC059968. The sequence goes on along the minus strand of NZ_JBHWUE010000204.1, from coordinate 6,500 downwards.
CGTTGTTCTCGTCATTTCGATCATCTCTTGCCGTGTCGATGCGGTGAGGCGTGGAGGTGATCGGTCGGTCAGCGCCGTTCGATGGGTGCTGGTCGGGCCGGTCTCCCACTGCCCTTATTGACGAATCTAGGCACCCCGACCGGACGTATCTATCCCGAGAGCGCACGACACTATCCATCCAGCGCCCATTCTCGATGCCCTCCACATCAGCATTGTGGCGGCGCCGGACGAGAACCCGGGTGCGGCCTGTCAGCCGTACCGCAAGGTGTGTGAAGGACTGACCCCGTACATTTGCCGGTAGTCCCGCGAGAATCGCCCGTAGTGATAGAAGCCCCACCGTGCCGCGATGCCGGCGACCGTCTCGGCGTCATGTTGCGCACAGACCAGGTCCTCATGCGCCTTTTTCATTCGGACGCCGCGAAGATACTCCATCGGAGTCGCATCAATGAACTCGCGGAATCCGCGCTGGAGTGCGCGCACGCTCAGCCCGACCTCCCGGGCGATGTCGGCCGGCGTCAGCGGCAACGCCGCGTGTGCGTTGATGAACTCGACGGCATGACGAATCGTAGCCGGTGCGGCCAATGCCGCCGGCGTCGCCAGATCATCCGCATACTGATGCTCGGTCAAAGACAGCAGCCCCACGACGATCGAGTACGCCAACGGCTCGGCCAGTATCGGGTTCATCATCATCGACCCGACGATCTGACTCTGATACGTGTTCAGAACAAGTGTGCGCCAGGCACTTCCATCGATTCCGGTCAGATCGAGTCCACCATGGATCCGGACCGATTCGGTGACGGGCCGACCCAGCAGATCCTGCAGTACAGCATGCACTGCCACACGGTCGAGCTTCATCGCGAACATGTTCAGCCGACTGTTCGGCGGAGTCAGGATCCGAGCATTGGAGCCGGTCTGATAGACCACCGCGCTGTTCTCTTCGACAATGGTCTGCTCACCGTTCGACTCCGACAGAAGTCGACCCGACAACGGGATGTTCACGTGGTAACCCTCGATGGAGGGGCAGAAGAGGTCGCTGTTGCTGTTGTAGCGGATTTGGCCCGCAACCAACGGACCGGTCGCTACCGCTTGCAGATCTGCTTCGAACCGGGACACCGGCGCAACCCGCGTGAGCTCGTGAGGATGAAACACCTGGCCCACACCTGCGGTCGCCTCCTCGACGTCTCCGCTGTGCAAGAGAATCGGCACGGATGGGCGGCCACTGCCCCGACAGCTGTACGACGCGGTCATTCTTCCGATCGCCTTTCCATGGTCAGCAACGGTCTCCCGACGATCACTCGAGCAAAAAGCGCTCCTCCCACTCCACCGTTCGACATACGCACACCTGACCGAATAGCGCCCAGGGAGTATGGCCTGCGTCACTATTTTATGTCAACGATCTCCCCCGCTCCGCCGGTCGTCGCGGCCACTCGGACGACCGTTACCGGCCGAGCGTACGAGCGGACAATCGGGAGGTGACCGGGCGTCCGCCCACGCGCCGACACCTGCACATGCGATGCCGGAAGCGCCCACACAGGTCGTGCGGGCGCTTCCGACTGCATTCGTCAATGCCGAATCTCCCCAATTCAGGCGGGCCGGTACCCGACCAGGAGCTCGTCCTTGTTCTCGAAATAGTCATACGCACTGGCAGCGCTGCAACCCGCACCCCGGACAACACAGAACGGCGCACGATGTTGACCGACGGAAGCGCGCTCATCGCGGTCCACATTTCATGAACGTGCGTTAACTACGGTTTCGCATTCCCAAGGATCGGAAATGCACGAGCGGCCTCGGTCGGTCCCCCTCCGCCGCACTTACCAGCCCGGACGGGTCAGAGCGACCGCCACGCCCGGCCGGTCCGGCTGAGGATCCGTTCCGCCGACTCCGGGCCGGCCGTCCCGGACGAATACGCATCCGGGCGACCGCACCCTGCCCAGTGCTCGAGGAGCGGATCGATGACCCGCCAGGACCATTCGACCTCCTCACGGCGGGGGAAGAGGGTGGCGTCGCCGCGGATCACGTCACAGATCAGCCGTTCGTAGGCCTCCGGTGCCGGGTCGAACACCGACCGAAAGTCCATCCCCAGACTGACCGGCTGAATGTGCATGCCACCGCCCGGACGTTTGGCGCCGATGTGCAGTTCGATTCCGTCGTCCGGCTGGACCCGGAACACGAGCACATTCGAGACCGCCGCGGCCCTGGCAGCGCGTGAGCCGTGGGCGGGGGGTGTGAACGTCACCGCAATCTCGGCGGTCCGCCGCGCCAGGCGTTTGCCGGTGCGAATGAAGAACGGCACGCCGGCCCACCGGCGGGTCGCGATGCCGACTGTCAGGGCCGCGAAGGTCTCGGTGGCCGAGTCGGCGGGGAACCCGGCCTCGTCAGCCAATCCTGGCACGGGAACACCGTTCTCCACTCCTGCACCGTATTGGCCCCGGGCCGATGTCTCCGCGAGTGGTCCGCGGAGTTCGGTGGCGGAGAGGACCTTGATCTTCTCGGCGGCGATGCTGTCGGCGTCGAATGCGACGGGTTCTTCCATTGCGATCAACGCCAACAGTTGCAGCAGGTGATTCTGGATGACATCACGGGCGGCGCCCACACCGTCGTAGTACCCGGCACGGCCCGGGACCCCGACGCTCTCGGCCATGGTGATCTGCACGTGGTCGATGTGCCGGTTGTTCCACAACGGCTCGAACATTCCGTTCGCGAAGCGCAACGCGAGGATGTTCTGCACCGTCTCCTTCCCCAGGTAGTGATCAATGCGGTAGATCGAGGATGGCGGAAACACTCGTTCCAGTGCGACACCGAGGGCCTGCGAGCTGGCGAGGTCGTGCCCGAACGGCTTCTCCACCACCATCCGGCGCCATCCGTGCGCATTCCGGTTCAGACCGCAGATCGCAAGCTGGTCGCAGACCGCTGCAAAGGAGGATGGCGGCACCGACAGATAGAAGACGTAATTGCCGGACTTACCACGACGGACGTCGATTTCGGCCAGCCGGGCGGCCAACCTCGCGAACGCCGCGGTGTCGTCGAACGACCCCTGCACGAGGTGGATACGCTCGGCCAGTGTCGCCCACACCACCGGGTCGAACGGTGTGCGCGCGTGCGCGATCACCGCCTCCCGCAGCCGAGTCTCGGCGTCTGTACTGTCGCGGGCGAAGCCGACGAGATCGAAGTCCGGCGGCAGCTGGCCACCGTGCGCGAGGTCGTAGATGGCCGGAACCAATTTCTTGCGCGAGAGGTCCCCGGTGATCCCGAAGATCACCATCGACGCCGGCTCGGTGACCTGACCGGGATTGCCGATCAACGCCTCACCAACGGCGCCCGAGCCAGCTGCCAGCGGGTTCCGCTCCTGCACTTCAGACACAGTCACTTCTGTTGCACTCCGTCTTTCGCTCCACCACAGGCGCATTCAGACAATGCGTCGAATACCAGTGTCGAAGGCCCGGCGAGGTAATGCACTTGGCCGAGCGGCCAGTGTCAGCTGCCCGTCCGGTCAGGTGAGCCCGCCCCGAAACCCCCGTAGACATAGACCTCGGCACGATATCGAAAATCGAAAGTGGAACGGTGACGATGAAACTGGGACTGGTCGGTCTGGGCCGCATGGGCCTGAACATGCGCGAGCGGTTGCGTGAACGCGGACTCGAGGCGATCGGATACGACCCGAACGCCGCCGCCAGCGATGTAAACAGCGTCGAATCGCTGGTCGAGTCGCTTCCCAGCCCGCGGGCGGTGTGGGTGATGGTGCCCGCCGGAGCCCCGACCCGTCAGGTGATCGGGCAGCTCTCGCGCCTGCTCGCACCCGGCGACCTCGTCGTCGACGGCGGCAACTCCCGATTCACCGACGACACGATCAACGCCAACATCCTCGCCGAACAAAGCATCCGCTACCTCGACTGCGGCGTCTCCGGCGGGATATGGGGACGCAAGAACGGCTACGCGCTGATGGTCGGTGGCGACACCGCCGACATCGACCGGTTGATGCCGGTCTTCGACGCGCTGCGGCCGGACGGTGACCGCCAGGACTCGTTCGTCCACGCCGGCCCGGTCGGCGCCGGACACTACGCGAAGATGGTGCACAACGGCATCGAGTACGGGCTGATGCAGGCCTACGCCGAGGGGTACGAACTGCTCGCCGCCGAGGACTCGATCGTGGACGTGCCCGCGGTCCTGCGCGCCTGGTCCAAGGGCACCGTGGTCCGCTCCTGGCTGCTCGACCTTCTGGTGCAGGCCCTGTCCGAGGACCCCGACCTGGCCGCGATGTCCGGCTACACCGAGGATTCCGGTGAAGGCCGCTGGACCGTCGAAGAAGCCATCGCCCACGCCGTCCCGGCACCGGTCATCTCCGCCGCACTGTTCGCGCGATTCGCCTCCCGACAGCACGACTCGCCCGCGATGAAAGCCGTTTCGGCGCTGCGCAACCAATTCGGCGGGCACGCCGTCCGACGCGCCGAACCCGCTGGGATCGCCTGAACCGTGACCATGACCATGACCATGACCATGACCACCCAACCTGACCGGCAACTCACCTGTTCACGGACGTATCCTCGCGTCGGCCGACCCCGGACGGTGCCATCCCGAACTCACGGCTGAAGGCGAATGAGAAGGCTGCCGGAGGTACGTAACCGAGGGCCGAGGCGACTCGGTCACTGGCTGCGAGCGCAGCATCGGGATGGCCGCCAGCAACCGGGCCCTCAGGCGCCAGGCCGCCGGACCGATCCCGACCTCGCGTAGGAATAGCCGGGTGAAGGCACGTTCGCTCATCGCCACCCGGCCCGCTCACTCGGCATTCGTCACCCGACCTCCGGCTTGCCGAGATAGGACCGACACAACGCGACCAGGTCGGCCGACGTGGGCAGCGTCAGGTGCAGCGGCAGCGACCTGAGAGTCGCCAGTTCGAACAGCAGCAGTGCCGCGATGGCACCCTCGCGACCGTCACGGTCGTACTCGGCGGGTAGGTCGGGGCGACGAGCAGCAGTTCGCGGAGCAGCGAGAATTCGCACCCGATGCCGTATGGCCGACGGAATCATGACACCTTGCGCGGTAAGGACCGTCCAGGTGCCGTTGCCAGTCTCGACAACCATTGTTCCTGTGGCGCCGTACAGAAACTTCGCACGACGGTGTTCGTGCCAATCCAGCACGAAGCCGGCCGGATAGTCGGTTGGTCGGCTCCGTCGACGTGGCCGCGGCCCTGGCGCTGCTCCTCGGCGCACTCCCGGTGATCGTCACGCTGAGGCATCCATCCCGTCTCGCTGACCGGGTACACGCGGTCAGTTACGTGCTGCTCCTCGTCACGGTCACCATGACCACTGTGCTTGCTGCGCTTCGGTAACCGCAACCTCTAATACTCAGCCCTCGACACGAGGCCGGACTTCACCGCCTCGCCGTCTACGCGAGGACGTTCCTGCGAGACGTTGATTCTGAACAAACCGACCGCAGCCCGACTGCGATCAAAATGGGAACGGCCGACCGGTACATATTGTTCGGTGACATCACCACGAGCGCGTATCCGGCCAGCACAGGAGCGAGAATCGCGGTGACGCGGCCGCCCAACATTGCCCCATATCCTTTGGCGCGAGCCAGCACTGGATATATCGTACGGGGCCGACACCGGTTTGTACGTGGGTGCGTTCCTTCTCGCCGCGCGGAGCCTCGGGCTCGGAGCGATCTCGACCACCCGGCCAACACCTACCGCACCGCTCGGGCACCGCTGAACGAAGTCGTGACGCTCGTCCGCGAATAGGTTCGCGGCGAAAACGGCAGCGATGTCGCGCTCGACGAAGCAGTGAGAGGCAACCCGGATCACCTGCTGACCGCCATTCGTTTTCCGACAACGCCGACGGGGTACCCCCGGGGGGCGAGGGAGCACACCGCGACGAGACGAGGTTCATCGTGATCATTCTCGGACTGATTCTGCTCGTGATCGGGTTCGTGGCACACATCTCGATCCTCTCGACCATCGGGATCGTCCTGTTGGTCATCGGAATCATCCTCGCGCTGCTCGGAGGAACCGGCCGCGCCGTAGGCGGGCGCCGTCACTGGTTCTGAGGTCGGGGACCCACGGTGCCCGCTGCGCGGGAGCGTCCACATCGACGTGAATGGAATGCGTAGCGGAAACCGTGCGCGAAGTCACGAACCTTCTCCCAGCCAACGAGATACGTACCGACGGCGGGAAGACACGACGCGAGTTCGGGTCCGTTGGTGTGCGCATCGCAACAATGTTGTGCGGGTTTCTGGTTCCGAGCCGTCCACGCGCGACCGCCCCATCCCCGAACGACCATCACCCGCTCGAACGATGCACGCCCCCGCGTCGAATGATAGATTCTCCGCATGCGGAGTGAACGCTCCGCTTTGTTGGGAGTATTCATGAAAACCGCTTCGATGCGGACGCACTATCAGCTGACTTTTGCCGTCCTCACCATCGGTGTCGGGGCCTTTGCGCTTCTGCAGTCACTGGTGATGCCGGTGCTGCCCACCCTCGAGTCGGCGCTGGGCACGACACAGGC
>NZ_JBHWUE010000203.1:0-7105 GCF_042738615.1 Rhodococcus sp. NPDC059968 | reverse complement strand
GGATCGGCTCGAACTTCGACCTGTGCCACAGCTTCCTCGACCACACCGGACTTTCCTTATGATCACCACTCACTCAATTACCGAAACGTCTTTAACTCGGTGCGACCGCTTGTCCGTTGCCGCAAACTCGCCCTTTTCAACTATGACATAGTTATATATGATGGCGCCGTCGATATACGTCAGACGGATAGGTTGAAACATGACAGAAGGGCAGAGCGGCGCACGAGCGCTTAGCGTCGCGATCGTCGGAGCCGGTCCAGCGGGTATCTACGCCGCGGACGCATTGATGAAGTCCGAAGCCGCTGCCGACCCGGGCGTCAGCATCGACCTGTTCGAGCGAGTGCCGGCGCCGTTCGGCCTCATCCGCTACGGGGTGGCACCGGACCACCCCCGAATCAAGGCGATCGTCAAGGCCTTGCAAAAGGTGTTGGACCGACCTCAAGTGCGATTTTTCGGCAACGTGGAATACGGCACCGACCTCATCCTGGATGACCTTCGGCGCTTCTACGATGCCGTCATCTTCGCCACCGGCGCCGACACGGACCGGCCGCTCGATATCCCTGGCAATGACCTCCAGGGCTCCTTCGGCGCCGCGGACTTCGTCTCCTGGTACGACGGCCACCCGGACGTGCCCCGCACGTGGTCCCTCGAAGCGGAGTCGGTCGCGGTGATCGGCGTCGGCAACGTCGCACTGGACATCGCTCGCATCCTCGCCAAGACGGCCGATGAACTACTGCCGACCGAAATCCCGGCCAACGTCTATGCGGGCCTGAAGGACAACAAGGCACTCGAAGTGCATGTGTTCGGTCGCCGCGGCCCCGCACAAGCCAAGTTCACGCCGTTGGAGCTTCGCGAGTTGGATCATTCACCGAACATCGAGGTGATCGTTGCGCATGACGATATCGATTTCGACGAGGGCTCGACACGGGCGCGCAGCGACTCCAAGCAAGTTGACATGGTAGCGAACACGCTGCAGGGATGGGCGGACCGTGACGTCGGAGACCGCACGCACAAGCTCTTTCTGCACTTCTTCGAATCCCCCACGGAGATCCTCGGAGCCGAGGGCAAGGTTGTTGGTCTGCGAACCGAACGCATGAAGCTTGATGGTACCGGCAACGGCAAAGGAACAGGTAAATACAACCTTTGGAATGTACAAGCAGTCTACCGGGCGGTCGGCTACCTTTCTCGCAACATCGACGCGCTGCCGTACGATGCGAGGTCAGGCACAATTCCCAATAAGGCCGGACGCGTCCTCGCCGAGGACGGGACCCCCATTCCGGCGACCTACGTCACTGGTTGGATCAAGCGGGGACCGGTAGGGCTGATTGGGCACACCAAAGGTGATGCCTCCGAGACTGTGGCGTGCCTGCTCGAGGATATGCCGTTCTCCGGCGCTCACGAGCCCTCTGAAAGCGCGGTTCCGGCGTTCCTCGAAGCCAGGAACATCGCCTACACAACGTGGGATGACTGGTACCGCCTCGATGCCCTCGAACGACGCCTCGGCGAGCCTGCCGGTCGCGAGCGAATCAAGGTTGTTGACCGCGAGGAAATGCTCAACATCGCACGGGCACAGGCTTGAAAGATCAGACATGATGAAGGAGCGCACCTTGTTCTCGACCACGTTTACGAAAACTTTCGGAGTAGATCACCCGATCATCTGTGGCGGCATGACCGCGATCGGTACTGCCGATCTCATCGCCGCAGTGGCCAATGCAGGAGCGCTCGGATTCCTTACCGCCTTGACACTGCCGACGCCGGAACAGTTGGCGAAGGAGATCGTGCGGTGCAGAGAGTTGACCGATAAGCCCTTCGGTGTGAACCTGACCATCCTGCCAACGATCAATCCGGTGCCATACGACGAATACCGCGACGCCATCATCGAGAGCGGCGTCAAAGTGGTAGAGACCGCTGGAAGCAACCCTGCGCCGCACCTTCCAGCGTTCAAGAGCGCCGGAGTCAAAGTCATCCACAAGGCGACCACCGTTCGTCACGCCGTCAAGGCGGAAGCACTCGGGGTGGACGCCATCAGCATCGATGGATTCGAATGCGCTGGGCACCCCGGTGAGGATGACGTTCCCGGGCTGGTGCTGATCCCCGCCGCAGTGAGACAACTCAGCATCCCCGTCATCGCCAGTGGAGGAATCGCCAACGGGGCCGGACTGGTCGCCGCACTCGCATTGGGCGCCTGCGCGGTCAACATGGGCACTCGTTTCGTGGCTACCCATGAGGCGCCGATCCATCCGAACGTCAAGCAACAGATCGTCGATAACGATGAACGGTCGACGGTGATCGTATTCCGCGAGTTCCACAACTCCGCGCGAGTTGCGCGTAACTCCGTCTCCGAGGAAATCGCGGCGATCTCGCGGACTCCAGGCGCAACGTTCGACCAGGTCGCACACCTCGCCTCCGGACAGAGGGGCCGCGAGCAGGTCCTCAAGAACGGCGACGTCGAGGGCGGCCTGTGGTGGGCAAGCCAGGCGCAAGGCCTCATCCACGAAGTTGCAAGCTGCAAGGACGTCGTCGACACGATCATGTCCGACGCGGCGCACCTGGTCCGTAACCAACTGCCGGAGATGATCTGATGGTAAGCGACACTGCGGTCTCTGCGGGAATACTACTACTCAGGGTTGTTGTAGGGTTCGTCATTGCAGCTCACGGATACAACAAGTTCTTCGGTGGCGGTCGTATTCCGGGCACCGCCGGGTGGTTCGACAGCATCGGAATGCGCCCGGGCCTGCTGCACGCGCGTTTGGCCGCGACGACTGAGATCGGTTCCGGGATCCTGCTTGCGATGGGTCTGCTGACCCCGTTGGCCGGCGCTGCAATCGTTGCACTCATGCTTGTGGCCGGCTACACGGTTCATCGTGGGAGCGGTTTCTTTGTCAATGCGAATGGTTGGGAATACAACGTCGTCTTAGCTGTCGTCGGCGTCTCGGTGTCCATAACGGGAGCCGGGAGGTGGTCGATTGACAATCTGGTCGGAATCGATCACACCCTGTCGGGTTGGCTCGGGTTCGCCATCTCCGTCGTTCTAGGACTCATAGCAGGAATTGCCCAGCTCGCACTCTTCTTCCGGCCGAGTGCAACTGCTGGCCGCTAGACCCGCCCAGTCCAGTTCCTGAGGTCACGGCTCGGGCACTGGACTGGGCGACTCCTTCTCAGATTTGTGGCAGCCGAATGGAATTCGATTCCAGCGAGGCGGACGTGGCACTACGATTGAGCTTCCGAGCTGTTGACTCCGAGGTGTGGCGTCATATTGTCAATGCGTTCGACCGCTAGATTCTCCAGAGCGGTGACCGGAACCCCTGCGTGCCGGCACATCTCCTGAAAGATCCTCGTATCCTTCTCGACCATGGCAGACGCGTGATCAGCAAAACCTGGGTCTGGCATCAGCTTCTCCACCAAGGATCTGAGTGCGAAACTGCTCGCACTTCCGGACGACAGGACGTCGACAACCGACTCGACGTCCAATCCGAGTCGCTCACCGGTTTCGATGGCGACACTCGCGAGGCGGCCGTTCCCGAAACTCAGTACGTTGTTCAGAACCTTCATCCTTTGTCCGGCGCCCGTGGGTCCCATCCAGCGAATAACGCTGCCGTATGCCTCAAATACGGGAATGACCCTTCGTAGGATGTCGCGGTCGCCCCCAACCATGATTGTGAGCCTTCCCCGCTTGGCCCCCTCACGGGCACCGCTGACCGGCGCATCCAGGACGTGTACGCCCCGAAGTGTGGCCGCTGCGGCGACCTCCTGGCAGACGGCGACCGATACCGTGCTGTGGATGACAAGTATCGAGTTGGGTGCCATCGTCGCCAGCAAACCATTGGGCGGTAGGACCACCTCTTGAAGGTCTGAGTCACCGAAGACGCAGACTCCGATGATGTCTGCACTCTGACCTAGCTGGCGTAGCGAATCCGCTGCAGCAAATGTTCCCGGATCTAACGCCTCGAGCGAGTTCGAGCGTCGCGACCACACCGTCAGCGGGAAGCCCTCCTCGGCGATACGCCGGGCTATCGGCCCTCCCATGTCACCAAGCCCAACGAAACCGACTCGTTCACAGCCCTTCTCATGCTTCCCACGGTGCGCCGTGGTCCGCCCCGCGTTGGGCGCAAGGTCATTACTATCGATCATTCGGGCCTCCTTATTGCCATCTCGCCTGTGAGTCGGACGGCCAAATCGTCACCTCAGCATATCTAACTACGATACAGTTGAGTGAGAGGTTCGAACATCGATTCTGACCAGCCCCCAAAAGATTGCCGCCGGTACGTCGGGGTGCTGCAGGTGTTTCGAACTCGAGGAATTGTTTGAGCTGTGATTGCCGATCGGTGCACGCAGGATAAGGAGATCGGTGAATGGGCCTCGGTTGTCGGGACATGAACGGAAGAATCTGACTCGACGCTCCGTCGAAACCATAAGGCTTCGCCCGGGAGTCGTGCTGACGCCACCGTAGCGGCCCCACGTCCACTCCGATTGATGACAAATACTGGGTACAGGGAAAGAGATCGATGACTTACCACCGCACCGACACGAATCGCGGACGAATCGTCCCACTCCTCGACGGGATCATGGAACTCGATCCGCTGTCCACCTTCCCCGGACTCTCCGCGGACGATTGGAATGGCCACGAGCAGTTCCTGAGCAGGTCGGGAGCGCTGAGCATGCCGTATGGAGGTTTCTTGGTCGAAAGCTCTCCGGGCTCGAATGTGCTCGTGGACGTAGGGGGCGGGCCGATGTTTGATGTGCCGCCGGACAAAGGGAGCTTGGCGATGGCTGGCCGCTTACCCGAGGCACTCTTCGACCTCGGCGTAGAGCGGACCTCGATTCGCGCGGTGCTTCTCACACATCTGCACGTCGACCATATCGGATGGCTGGCCCCTGAGGGTGAGCCCTTCTTCCCCAACGCGACGATCTACTGCCATCAAGAAGACTGGTCGTATTTCGTCGACGTTGTGGACAGTCCAGACATTCGGATTCCGAACCTAATTGCGGGGTGCGAGGATCGGTTTCAACTCTGGAGCGGAAGTTCCATGACAATCGAGGATCTCGTGATGCGCCATACTCCTGGGCACACGCCGGGCAGCAGCGTCGTAATGGTCGGAGCCCCTGACTCCGCCGTGCTCGTCGGAGATCTCGTGCACAGCCCAGTCGAGTTCCTTCACCGCTGGAACGGGCTTGCGGATGTTGATTCGGTTATGGCAGCAAAGACGAGAACAGAGTTCAAGAACGAACTGCTGGCTACGCGAAATATGGTGTGGGGACCTCATTTTCCTTCCATGGCGCCGGGCAAACTGCGTGATGCGTCGCCCGCGGGCATCACGATCTGGGATCCCTGCTGTACCCCTGAGAGCGGGTCTGATCACTGACGCTTCGCGCGCCGGAACCGGCGTTCCCGCGCCATCCCGAAGGTTCTCAACCCGCGTGTTGTCGACTGGAGTCCGTTGAGGCCACCGTGTCATGGCTTCCGGCAGAGGTGTCGGCGGCACCGTTGAGGATGGCGCGCGCTGCGGTGAGAACCGAGGTGCGCCGCCGGTCGCGGTCGATGTGTTCCTGCGCGTTGGGGACGAGCGGAGTATTGGCAAGCGAGAGGTGGACGATGAGGGCAAGGAGTTCGTCCGCGGGGAGCGTGTTCGGAAGGACACCCTCCTGTTGGGCTGCGACGATGCGCTCCGTCTTGTCTTGCTGAGCGTCGCGGGCGGCTTGGGGAAGGGGTTGGCCTGGTCGTTCCAACTGGCTCCACGCGGTCAAGCGAATGACGTTCGGATGCGTGGAGTAGTAGTCATACAGCCGCACTGCGTAGCCGGGGAGATCGTCGACGTCGAGGGGAACCTGGTCGACCGTCTCCGTTACGAGTCGGCTGTAGACGATGTCGAACAGATCGAGTTTGCTCCCGAAGTAGCGGTAGAGCAGGGCATTGTTTACACCGGCGCTCTTGGTAATTCTGTCCACTCGGGCGCCGGCGATGCCGTACTGAGCGAACTCCGAGGTAGCTGCTTCGAGGAGCTTCCGCCGGGTCTCATCCGCGTTGCGTGTCATGAGTCGATGATATGTAGGTAGGTAGTTACTTGACAAGTTCGAGCAGCGGGAGCTATCGTCGGCAATGTAAGTAGGAAGTTACTTACACTCTACCTAGGAGAGAATCCTCATGAACCGCACAGTTGTCATTACTGGTACCGCCTCCGGATTCGGCAGGGAGTCGGTCCAGAAGTTCGCCGGAGAAGGCTGGAATGTCGTCGCAACCGTCCGCAAAGACGCCGACCTGGACGTCCACAAGGGATTGGAGAACGTCCGTACTCTGCTACTGGACGTGAATGACGAGGAGGCCGACGCGGCCTTCGCCGACAAGGCCCTCGCTCAGTTCGGCCGGGTCGATGCGCTGGTGAACAACGCCGGCTACTACCAGATGGGCCCGATCGAGGCCTCCACCTCGGACCAGATTCATCGACAGTTCCAGACCAACGTGTTCGGGCTGATGGCTCTGACCAAGGCGTTCGTGCCACACTTCCGCAAGCAGCGCTCCGGAGTCATCATCAACTTGTCCTCTATCAGCGCCGATCAGGGCTACCCCTATACCTCGGTGTACGCCGCCTCGAAGGCCGCGGTCGCCGCCTTCAGCGAAGGTTTGAACATCGAACTCGCGTCGTTCGGCGTCTCGGTCAAGGCAATCTTTCCAGGCCTCCACGCCACCCCCATCTTCTCGAAGATCGATAACGCTACGGACATTCCCGAGGACTACCTCGCGGCGATGGACAGTTTCTTCAACTCACCCCAGTCCAGTCTCGGCTCCCCACCGTCCGTAACCGCCGAAGTCATCTTTCGTGCCGCCACCGACAACCGGCCCGAACGCGTTCGTTACTACTCCGGACCTGACGGCGAGATGATCCCGCGCGCCAAGGCACTCCTCGGGCCTGAGTGGTACTGGGAAGAATTCCGCACCGCCAACATCTCTGGCCCGTCACCCCTGTGGGCCGCGCTCAGCCCGAATGCTGGCGGCGAACAAGTCGAGCAGTCCCGCTAGCGGGAGTTTCCTGGATAAGTTGATCATGGAGGGTGTTATGGCTGGTCAACTGTGGTGCGGGTGGCGGATTGGTGTATGACCTAAGTCGTG
>NZ_JBHWUE010000202.1:0-7146 GCF_042738615.1 Rhodococcus sp. NPDC059968 | reverse complement strand
TGTCTCGATCATGCTCGCAGCATTCTGCACACTCAGCGCCATCTGCGCATACCGGATCGGCGACAACCGCACCGTCGACCTCAGCGACGCATGACACAAACCACCCCGGCAGCCGGCCGACGTGCACATTCACTGTGCTGCTGAAGTCAAAATTGATCAGACGACAAACGATTGCAACAGAAGAGGGATAGATCATGACTCGCATGATGAATTTGATCGGATACCTGAAGACTGGCCCGACTGCGCTGCACTCGGGTGGATGGCGGCACCCCGAGGCGACCTTGGACGACATTTTCGATCCGGTCCGTTACGAACACATGGCCCAGACATTAGAGGCTGCGAAGTTCGATGGCGCATTCTTCGCCGACCTTTTCGGTGTGGCCGACACCTACAAGGGGCTCGAGATGTTTATTCGCTCGGGCGGACAGAACAGCTATCTCGATCCTCTGACGGTTCTTCCGATCATGGCGCGAGTTACGACGCGGCTTGGTCTGGGCGTGACAATCTCGACCAGCTTCCACAACGCATTCCATATCGCGCGCTCCCTAGCCTCGATCGACATGTTGAGCAAGGGGCGTGTGGCTTGGAATGTCGTAACATCCACCAGCGAACTCGAGGCAGCCAACGCCGGGCTCGACGGATTGCCTCCGCATGGTGAGCGCTACGACCGTGCGGACGAGGTACTGGAGGCATGTAGCGCTCTGTGGAACACGTGGGACGACGATCCGTTCATTTTCGACAAGCGTCGCGGAGTTTTCGGCGATACAGACAAGGTTCACTACGCCGATTATCAAGGCAAGTGGGTGAAATCGCGCGGACCGCTCCCGACACCACGGAGCCCTCAAGGACATCCGGTCATTATGCAGGCAGGCAGTTCTGATCGGGGACGGGAGTTCGCGGCGCGATGGGCGGAAGTCGTCTTCACTCGACAAGGCAGTCGAGCGGAGATGGTTGCCTTCTACGAAGATATGAAACGCCAAGTCGTGGAGGCCGGCCGAGACCCAATCTCATGCAAGATCCTTCCCGGAGTGACTCCGATCCTGGGGGAGACCGACTCGATCGCTCGCGAACGGGCCGATTACCTGGATAGTCTGCAGCACAGCGAGTATGACCTGGCGTATGCATCCCTATCGGTCGGTGCCGACCTGAGCAAACATCAGACCCTCGAAGAAGTCAGCAACGTTCGAGGAAACCAGGGAACCCGAGGCAGGACTGACGAACTTAGCCAGTTCGCAGAGAAGAGTGGGGTCACACTGGCGGAAGCAGCTGCAAAGCGCTCGCGCGGAGGTTCATTGGTCGGTACGCCGGAAAGCGTCGCCGATGAACTCCAGGACATGTTCGAGTCGGGCGCGTGCGACGGGTTCGTCATCATGCCGACAACCTTCCCCGGCTCACATGAACAATTCTGCCGTTCAGTCGTGCCCGAGCTTCAACGCCGCGGAGTGTTCCGCAAGGAGTACAGTGCCTCCACCCTGCGTGGGAACCTTCTCAGCTGATTCCCCCCGCTGGCGGTGGTGAGAATTGGTCCGACTGGATGAATCTACGCCACAACCACATCGATGCTCATCGGGTGGCTCCGGTGAACCCCCACGCGTGCCGAAGCACGCGCGTGACCACGACCTCCTCCGCCATCAGGTGTGCCCCTTCCATTGGGGCGCAACCACACCGACGGTGAACCCGACTCGGAAACGTGAGGTACATATACATGGAAACGACCGTGATGACAGGCGACGCTATCTTGAAATCCTCCGGGAGGGAGCACACATGATCGCGCAGTCGACCCTGGACGGGCCAACCCTTCGAGAGGCATTCGGCCAATACCCGAGTGGAGTGGTTGCGGTGTGTGCGGAGATCGGTGGTGAACGGATCGGTATGGCGGCGAGTAGCTTTGTCTCGGTGTCGCTGGATCCTCCGCTAGTTGCTGTCTGCCCGCAGAACACCTCGGCGACGTGGCCACGACTACAAGAATCGCCGCGCATTGGAATCAGCATTCTCGGGGAGACACACAATGGGGCGGTACGATCGCTGTCAGCGAAGATCGGAGACCGATTCGAGGGGTTGACCACTCATACACATGAGGGCGGCGCCGTCTTCATCGAGGGAGCCAGTGTGTGGTTGAACACCTCGGTCGAGCAGGAACTTCCAGCAGGCGACCATACGATTATCGTGCTGCGCATCAACGATTTGAGTCTTCAGCCCAACGTCGCACCGATCGTGTTTCACCGCAGTGGTCTTCACCGGATCCAACAGGAATCAGCATGAGAGTCGACGCGGCGCTGGCCTCACTACGGGAGGGACGACCGGTGCTCACTGTTGATTCGACCGGTGCCGGCGCCGTAGTCCTGGCCGCACACGGGGTAGACATGAAGTGGGTTGCATGGACTGTGCGGCACACCTCTGGCCTGCTCTGCGCGCCGATGTCAGAAGCCCGAGCCGACGAGCTCGACCTTCCTCCGATGGTGCCGCGCAACCAAGTTACCCTCGACGACCAATACACCGTGAGTGTGGACGCCCGGCACGGAGTAACCACCGGGATCAGTGCCGTGGACCGCGCCCGCACGTTCCGCACGTTGGCGGCTCCCTGCACAAGCCCCACCGACTTGGTTCGGCCGGGCCACGTGCTACCGCTATGCACCCACTCGGGCGGCGCGTTCGAACGCCTCACGCATCCGGAAGCTGCCGTCGATCTGTGCACACTAGCCGGACTGCCCCAGGTCGCTGTAATGGCCACGCTCGTAGCCGACCAGGGTCACGTGCTGCCGCGGGCCGGAATTGAAGACCTCGCCGCCAAACACACCCTCCCTGTTCTGGACATCGCCGAGCTGCTCACGTATCCCCGCCGGGCGGAGTATGCCCATCGAGGGGCCCGTGGTGCAGCGAGATTGGAGAACCGCGCCGTCCCCGCACACCTCTTCCCGTAATGCCCTTGCACGAGATGTCTTGTTCGACTTTGCCGGCCGCATGTGTCCCGCCTCCAGCTCGGGGGGCGCCACTTCGAAAGACGTTACAGCGGTACCAGGAGGCCTAGCCAGCGCCTCCGAGGCGCGGCAAGGTTCTCCTGACCGCGCGAAGGTGACAGTGCGACAAAATAGTGATGGAGAAACGCATGACCATTGACCTCGGAACGGCGAGAAGAATCATTGAGTCGGCTCGAACATGTGCCAACGACAAAGGGTTCGAGCCGCTCACAATTGTTGTCCTCGACGCCGGGGGACACGTACTGGCAGCTGAACGCGAGGATGGGGCCTCGAACAAGAGATTTGAAATCGCGTTCGGCAAGGCCCATGGAGCACTTGCACTCGGGATCGGCTCCCGTTCGCTCATGGGCAGGGCAGAGCAGCAGCCATACTTTATTGCCGCGGCAACCGCCGCAATCGGTGGATCGCTGGTGCCTGTCCCTGGCGGCGTTCTTGTACGTGAGACGGAGGGGTCCCTACTGGGTGCCGTCGGAGTTTCCGGGGACACCTCCGACAACGACGAGGCCGTCGCCGTAGCAGGCATTGAGGCCGTAGGTCTAGTCCCCCAACCTTGATCGGTCGCCATCCGACACCTGTCAGTGGCGAACCAGCGAGCATCCGATTCCTGCCAACACGGCCGGCTGTAGGACGCGTCTGCCCCGCGCGGCACTGGTGGCGCCGGACATACAATGACGATCCTTCACTGCTGCCCAACGCCTGATCTGCGGCGGCAGTTCGACCTTTTGACAACCTGGACACAAGTTGGACCCCATCACCACTGACGACGACGTTGTGGTATCGATGTCGGAGCGATTCGTTGGGCAAGTCCCGCATCAGGTCTATGTACAGCACTGGCGGCCGTCTCCGGGAGCCAAGGTGTTAAGCCCGAATGCACCGATCAGCTGATGGGGTCGCCGTGAGTGTCGCTGTGCGGCAGCGGGTGGGGTGCGGGCATCGGTGATCGTCCGACCTCTCGTATCGGGTTGTTCCACTGGGGCTTTCGCGTCGATGCTGGACAGGTATCGCGGGTGTTAGACGATGATCGGATCGGAGCGCCCGAATGCGTTGTCGAACAGGGCTATCCATCCTGACTCCCAGGGCCAATGTGTGGGTAGGTGCAGCGTCAACTTCCGGGCGGAGGAGGCGATCCGCGCGGGCACCGAGACCACGGTCCGCCGGATGGTCCCGGTGGTCGCTTTGACCAGCTTCGGATCGTCGGTGAGGGTGCCGGCGGCGCGGGTGAGATTGAACGCCATCACCGCGCAGACCAGCCAGGCCGCGTTCGCGGTGAACCGACCCGAGGGCAGGTGCGCGAGCGCGGAGTTCTTCAGGTCCGCGTGCACCTGCTCGACGATCGCGTGCTGACGGTGCAGCTTGTCGGCGGCGACGGTATCGAGGTCGTCTCGGTCGGTGGTGGTGAAGAACGCGTGGAACCGCCAGATATCGAACAACGTGCCTTGGTCCTGGTCCTTCTTCGGCCGCAGGTCGGGGATACGCCGCACCACCAACCGCCCCGGAATCCGGTGCGCCTTGCGCTGAGAGGCGAACGCGGTGAAGTCGATTTCGGCGACCTCCGCACGCGAGATCCAGGTATCGGTGTCCTCGTCGTAGATCGCGTCGGTGTACTCGATCGGCGTCCAGGCATCGTCGTCGTCGATCGATTCGATCGCTCGCTTGATGGTCGAGGTCAGGCGCACGGTCACCGAGACATCGGCTCCGGCTGCGATCGCGGCACCGAGGGTGGGGTATCCATAGAACGCGGAGTCGACCCGAATCAGTGCTTTCGGTACGTCCGTGGCGTCCATGGCTGCGTCAGTGGATGGGTCGGTGGCCGCCGTGCGGAGGCGGTCGACGGTGGCCAGGGCGTCGGCGACGATCCGGGCGGCACCCCGCGGGGAGCCGCACGCACCCCGGCGCAGCCGCTGCCCCACGATCACCGGCGCCGCGGTGTCGGTGGTGACCGTCGCGAGCAGCGCGTTCAGCCCGCGGATCCCGGAGTATCCGTATCCGGAGCCTTGCTTGCCGTGACCATGAACCTCGATGATCGTGTCGTCGATATCGACCAGCACCCGGCCGGTGTCGATCCCCGAAACCAGCGGTGATCGCTGGGCGAGAGCGCACAGGAACCTCGAGGCGACGGCATCGAGTTGGCGGACGTGCCCGAAGGTGAACTGACGGAGGAACGATCCCAGCGTCGACGGTGCGTACGGGCGGTCGAAGACCGTGCCCATCGCCCCGTGCCGCAACAGTGCCAGGTCGGCGATGCTGTCGGCACCTCCGACCATGCCACCGACCAGGGACCCGACCTTGCGGCCGGCATTAGCACCCTTGTCCGTCGGCACGATCAGGTGCTGATCGGCGAGGGTGAGCAGGCCGCTGGCCTGGGCCAATGCCATCACCGGGACCAGTCCGGCGGTCGACACAAGATTGGGATCATCGAACCTGGCGGCCTTCACGGGCCGGGTGTGAGATAGTTGCATCCGCGAGATGCCCTCCGTTGTGGTGTGAATCGGTTCCTAGACAAGATCGATTCTTTCACCACCGCAGGGCATTTCGTCTTTATGACACTCTCAGGCGCTCATGCCAATCGGTGTATCCAGGTTAAGGGGCCCGCTCGTCATGGTCCATGGCGGCTTCCACACCGGGACCGCGTGGACGACGACTCCCGATGGTCGCGCGGGCTGGGCACCCAGGTTCGCTGCGTTTGGATGGGACGTCTTCGTAGTCGACTGGCCGGGAACCGGGCGCTCGAGCGGCCTCACACTGGACAACGTCGCAGTTTCCGCAAACGACGTTGTTGGCGGCCTCATTGCACTTTTGGAACAGACAGGCCCGGTCGTGATGGTCGGACACAGCATCGGCGCCGCATTGTCGCTGAAAGTGGCCGAGCGTCATCCAGACAAGATCCGTGCCATCGCAGCGCTTGCCCCGGCCTCCGTGGAGAGCCCTGTCGCAGGCTGGGATCCAGCTCCCCTGGACCAATGTGTGGTCTTCACAGATGAGATGGTTCGTTCGCTGTTCGCCAACAGCGAGTGCTTTCCACAGCAGGCGATTGGCAACTATCGATCATCACTCGTGCCGTTGACCCCCCGAATCTTCAACGCATCCCTCGGGCTGAATATGGATCTGAAAACAGATCCCGCTGTCGCGCCGGGTTGGGGGAGTCAGACCCCCGTGCTCCTACTTGTCGCGGACCAAGATCAGCTCATACCAGAGGCGAGGGCGGAGGAGACGTCGACAGCGTTAGGGGTACCGATTACCCGACTGGCCACGGACTGGGGCCTGTCGGGCCATGGGCACAACTTCATCATCGAGAACGGGTCTGAGGAGATCGCACAGCGTGTCGATGCGTGGCTGAGTTCTGTCTGCTAATTGCGCAGTCGGTGGGTTGTGATCGTTGAGGCGAGGAGTACTCCGCCGAGGTTAATGACGGCGTACTTGTCGTAGCGGGTTGAGACACCGCGCCAGTGTTCGAGTCGGTTCAAACCACGCTCGACGGTGTTGCGGTAACGGCAGAGCGCGGTATCGAAGGCCAGCGCTCGCCCACCTCGGGCCGTGGTTCGGTCCCACTGTGCAACCCTGGTTTCGCAATCCGAGTGGTAGCCAGTGGCCCGTTTCCGGAAACACGAGCAATTCGGACCGCCGAAGCGCGGACAAGTAGTGAAATGCGTCGTCGGTCGGACAGAACCTGTCGTCGCGCCCCCAAAGGAGGAGTGTCATCTTGTCGATGGTGCCGATCCACTGAGCTGGGGTTCGGCGCTCGTAATCCTCAACCCAGCCGCCGCTGGCAAGGCGTTGGCTTGCCGCCTCGACCCCGGACCCCAGCGTGCCTTCGTACCGCGAGGCGACAGCCATGTCGAGGTGAGGAACTGCTCACGTCGGCCACCAGTCGGGTAATTACTAAGGCGAGCGTAAGTATGTCGACTGGCTATGCGGCGGCGCGGATGTAGGCGAGGTGGGGGTCGGCGAAGAAGCCGCGGACGAGGTGCGGCATGCGTTGCAGTCGCCGCAGCGCCCGGGTGCACAGGGTCTTGAACTGGTCGGGCCCGGTGATGCCGGATCGGCCGATGCGGTCGTGTTTGACGTTCTTCCAGACCCATTCGTCCGGGTTGAGTTGCGGCGAGTAGGCGGGGATGCGGAACAGGGTCAGTCGGCCGCCCGTGGAGTCGGCGAAGGCGGTGACGGCCTT
>NZ_JBHWUE010000201.1:0-7225 GCF_042738615.1 Rhodococcus sp. NPDC059968 | reverse complement strand
AGGTCCGCATCGCGACCGAGACTGGCCTCACCCGGATCGGCTCGAACTTCGACCTGTGCCACAGCTTCCTCGACCACACCGGACTTTCCTTATGATCACCACTCACTCAATTACCGAAACGTCTTTAATGCCGCACTAATGCCGCACATATCGAACCACCGGCCCGGGGTTCTTCTCCGACCGGCACACCGCACCGCGCTCACCGCCGAAACGATCGTGTGGCCGATTCGAATCGCCATAGCGGAGCGCTCGCATCGATGCATCAGCACTTGCCTCCACCGCTTCCAGGGACGTTATGTGTCCCCCTCGTCGCCTCGCGCCCAATCCCAGTCCACGTTTGCCCGGTACGCCGCCGGGGGATGCTGCCGGGAAGGACGACCCCGTCGTCGAATCAACGCGAGAGAGGCAGTTCGATGAACGCTGTCACGACCGGCATCGTCGCAGGTGCCGCAGGCACCACGATGCTCGACGCCGTCACCTACCTGGACATGGCGATCCGGGGCCGCCCCGCAAGCACCGTCCCGGAGAAGACGGTCGAGTCCGTTGCATCCGCTCTTGGCGTCGCGATACCGGGACGCGGCGACGCGCTCGCGGCGCGGCGGTCGGCATTCGGGGCGCTCGGCGGGATCGCCGTCGGCACCGGACTCGGCGTGGCCGCCTCCCTCGTCCGCCGCGCCGGCGCCCACCTGACCCCGGCTGCCGGAACTATCGGGATCGGTTTCGCCGCGATGGCAGCCACCGACATCCCGATCGCCCTGCGCGGCATCAGCGACCCGCGACAGTGGACCGCCCAGGACTGGCTCAGCGACCTCGTGCCGCATCTGGTCTACGGCGCTACCGTCACCACAGTCCTGCGGCAACAGGACAAGACCACGGGGCACCTGAAGGACCCGGCGGCCGAACGGTCGAGCACCGTCCGGTCGGCGGTGATCGGCGTGGCCAGCGGTCTCCGCAGTTCCACCGGCATCGCGACGGCACTGCTGTCGGGTGCCCCGGGCTCGGCACACCGGGCCCGCATCGTTGGCGCGACGGCGCTCGTCGGCGGCGAACTGGTCGCCGACAAGAACCCGAACGTACCGTCGCGCCTCTCCCAGCCCGCGCTCACCGGACGGCTCATCGCAGGCGGCGGAGGCGCCGCGGCGCTGGCCCGCCGCGACCGGGTCGACACAGCGTCGGCCCTGATCATCGGAACTGTCGGTGCCCTCGCCGGCTCGTTCGGCGGCGCGTGGTGGCGGCAGTGGGCCGACCGGCGGATGCCGGACTGGCAGGCGGCGCTCGCGGAGGATGCTGTGGCGCTCACGATGGCGGCGTCCGCACTTCGACGTCCCGCGCGGTCCTCGTCGGTCAGCGCATCGACCTGATATGTACGCCGGTTTGTCAAGGACGCAGGGCGAGGCGGCGTCCAGGACCGTCGTCGTGGGCGCCGCCTCTGTGGGCCCGGTCGATCTGGGTGGTGGCGAGCGTGTCGGTTTCGACGCGTGGTCAACTCTGATATGCGCGGGTTGGATACCGCAGGACGGTTATTCGGCTGGAGTGGATCGCTGGTCTAACGTCGAGCGTGATCCCAACGTACAGTTGAGGATTGCTCATAGGTCGTCTCGCGGATCACTCCCGGGCGCTGCCGTCACCACCGCATGATTCGTCCGGACGGGTGTGGGGGTTCCCGTTCCCGGTCCTTGCCTCACCGGTCGTCGGCGACGAGGGGGCCAAGGTGGAGTCCCCGCAGCGCAGCGAGGAGAACCGACCTTGCCGCCCGACGAGTCGACGACCACACTCGCAACCGGGATGTGGAACGGGGAACCGGCTTTTCAGGGATCCAGCACGGCCAGCGACCAACACCAGCCGGCGAGTTCGCGGGCGATCGCGGTGTTCGCCAGTGCCGGGCGTTTGTTACGGGCGTCGAACCCGGCCCAGCGGGCGTGCAGGCGCTGGTTTGCTTGCTGTCCGCGGGCCCGGGCCGCAGGACTGGCCTGCTCCCAGCGGCGCCGCAGCTCCGCTCCGGGACGATACCGGGGTCGGTGGTGCCAGGCGGCCTCGATCAGCAGCCGGCGGGCGTGGCCGTTGCCGGTCTTGGTGATCGATCCCTGCGAGCGCGACGCACCGGAGGAGTGTTCGGTGGGCACCAGCCCGAGGTAGGCGCCGATCGAGCGTCCGGTCAGGCGCTGCCAGTCGCCGATCTCGACGGCCAACCCGAACGCGGTCAGCGTCGAGACCCCACGCAGGCAGCCGAGCCGAGTCACCACCGGGGTGTAGTCACTGTCGGTGGCCATCGCCGCGATCGCCACATCCAGCCGATCCCGCCGGTCCACCGCCGCGAGCATGGTGTCGTAGGCGGTCTCGTACGCCAGCTGCAGAGCGGGTGCGTCGAAGTGCTGGGTGCGCAGCCAGGTGTCGTGCACCTTCGTCCACGCGCGGCCACCGTAGTAGACGATCCCCTGCCGCAGAAGCAACTTCGACACCCGATGCCGGGCCGCCATGAGATCCCGACGACAGTCCTCACGGGCACGCACCAGATCGCGGGCCGCCTCCTGCTCGACGCCGGGCACCGTCACTTCGACAATCTGCCCGAGGTGCAGCAGACGAGCCAGATGCCGCGCGTCACGCGCGTCCGTTTTGACCCGATCGCCGGGCGGGCGCTGCAGCTTCGACGGTGCCGCGACCAGACACTCGATGCCCGCCGCGGTCAGTGACCTGGCCAGCCCGAAGCCGGTCGGCCCGGCCTCGTAGGTCACCGCCACCGGAGCCGGTAGGGACCTGCTCCAGCCCACGATTTCGCCATGATCCGGTGTCAATCTTCGCTCGAACAGCTCACCGGTCTGCCCGTCGAGGCCGCAGGCGACCACCGATCGTGCGTGCACATCCAATCCAATGCTCGTACGCTGATTCATCGCTGGGGCCTCCCACATCTTGTGGCTCTACCGGCCAGGACCCGTTTCCTGTCGGCAACCCAACGTTCACATGTGCGTGGGGCCTCAGCCCAGCCCCTCATATCGTCTAACGCCGCGCCATCACACGCTGCACGACGCATCGGGCCCGGCCGCCGAGACCGGTGAACCGGCCGCCTTGGGGAGCGCCGAGATCGTCGCGGCGACCTGCCTGGCGGGCCGCAGTTCGACGTCCGTCGCACAAAACGAAGAAGGAGGAGAAGCGGAACGCTGCTGGAGGTGAGCAATGCGTCCGGAAACGCCGGCACTGGTGCACACGCATCCGGTCGTGGCGGTTCGGCCAGTGGAGCGCAACCGCCTGATGCGGTCTTTTACGTCTCGTACGCACCTCCCGAGACGCACCACCACCTCCACCAGCTGCGAGGGCAGAGCTTGAGGCGGGGGTGAAGAACAACTCCAAGCCATATCGAGAGTAGGGAACCCTATGTCACTCAACCCGCGAGCCGTGTCGTTGTCCTCGGCGGCACAAGCGGCATCGGACTCGCAGTCGCCCAATCGGCTTCAGAAGCCGGGGCGGCCGCTGTCGCCGCTTCACGCAACCCCGACTCAGTCACAGCGCCACTGAAGAAGCTGCCCGACAACGCGGTCGGGCACTCTGTGGATGCATCATCTACCGAGTCCTTGCGCGCCTTCTTCGACGAGATCGGCCAGTTCGATCACACCTCGCCTACACCGCAGCAGACACCGACGTGCAGATCGTTCCGTCGGACGTACTACGCCGCGAAGTCCCGGCCGTCATCGGCCAGGGCGGTCCGGACCATGTGGCCGACCCGCCGCCTGAGATGCGCTCGCACGCAGCGTTCGACGTTCTCGAGTACGGCAGCTGGCCGCGCCACGCTGCCAGCCGGCCCCCGTCTTCACTACCCGAGACGTCTAACAGGCATTCGTACCGGCGTGGTGTGCATGACGTGGCAGGCGCTTGGCGCGGATACTCGCCACGCCGCGGTTTCGTCGGCGCGATCGCTGTGAAGGGTGCGTGCGGTCGTTGCCGTGCGGATGAAACTGCCGATCTGCCGGATCGCGTGGTCCGCCTCGGGAATGAGGTCGGCGGCCGCCTGGAATACATGGACCTGGCGGTCCCACACCTCCAGCGTGATCGGCACCCCAGCGGCCGCGAGGCGCTCGGCCATGAGCTCCGCATCCGGGTAGAGCATCTCGGTGGACCCGACCTGGATCAACACCGGCGGCAGGCCGGCCAGGATGCCATCAACCGGCGAGATGCGCGGTTCCCCGGTAGTGCCGTGGTGAGCGCCCTGATCGGGCAAGCCGGCGAACGTGGTGAGGACCGAACGCGGAAAGACCGGACACCGGTCAGCGCCCGGGTGGGCCAGCTTCCCCGCGGGATCCATGTCCGTCAGCGGTGACAGCGCGACCAGGCCCGCCGGACGTGGCAGGTCCAGGTCGGCGAGCGTCAAGGCCGTCATGAATGTCAGGTAGCCGCCGGCGGAATCACCGGCAATCACGATCTTCTCCGCCTCGAACCCATGCACGAGCAGCCAGCGGTAACCGTCGACTCCGTCGGCGATGGCATCACGGATCGGATGTCTGGGCATCATCCGGTAGCCGACACTGAGCACCACTGCCCCGGCGGACGCGGAGATCCGCGAAACAAGTCGGCGGTGGGTATTCAACCCGCAGGTAAGGAAACCGCCACCGTGGAGGTACAGCACTACCGTCGCCGCCCCCGTATTGCCGGCGTCGATCAATTCGGCGTCGCAGTTGCCGAGGCGCACGCGATGGCGGCCTACCCCACGGAGGGGCGGGACGATTCGGGCGGCGTGGTCGATCAGTCCGGCCGGCCACAGGGGACTCGGCCACTGGGCCCACACACCGAGCAGCGGTTTGACCGTGATCCGCAGTGTGTGCGCCAAAACCTGTGAGCGGAGGCTGGCCCCGGGAAAGAAGTCGGGCTTCGGGCCCGCGGGCGTGGGAGTCCGGCACACCTGACTTGCCAACGGCGGCCATGCCGCCGACTGCGTGGCATCGGCGAGACGCCCGGCGCAGGCGGAGCGCGATATTCGTCGGCCCGCAGGGAAATCTCGTTCGCATCGTCCGAGCTGGGCGGAGTCGGCAGTGACGACGGTCGTGTTCTCTCGTCCCTCGTCGAGGACGAGGCTGATGCTGCTGCCGGTCAGGGCCAGCGCGGCTGCCACGCCTTCGACAACCTCGTTGAACGTCGCCGGGACCTTGTCCCAGCACGCCTGCACCGACGCGAAATGCGATAGGACGGAATGAAACAACGCATCACCACACATAGCCGGGCCCACCGTCTACTCTGTCAGGCGCGTGCAAGCCGTAACGCTCCCCCGGGCATCAGGGAATCCGTGCCGTGGCGCACCCGACCTGGTGCCAGACCCGTCGTCGCGACCACCGTGCGCCCGGGATGCAATGCCGCAATCCCGTGAACCGGGACAGTGAAACAAACCACTTGTCTGTATCTTCGCGACATTACATACTCTAAGATTGTTTGTAAAGCAATCATGAGAAAATCCGTGACCGTGGAGTCATCAGATGCCGGCGACCAGGCAGAGCGTAGCTGGGCCCAATATCTGCCATTGGGCTGCAGGCAGATCCGGGATCGAGAACTACCGGATGACTCCCCGGACGACACCGCGATCAGAACAGGACCGCCGCGCGTGCCGCCGGAATCAGCACCTCCGCGGCCCGGGACGTGATGCCCTGAAGCCGGTATTGCTCGTGACGTCAGAGGACGCAGGTCGCATCGAGGGGCGGGCCGATGGAGGGTGACAGAATGGCACAACAGTCCCGTGCCGAGGAGACACGCCGCGCGACCATCCAGGCGGCCGCGGAGATGTTCGCGGCGAACGGATACGCGAACACCAGCCTCGCCGACATCGTCAGCCACCCGGCAATCTCCAAGGGCGCGCTGTACTTCCACTTCACCTCGAAGGAGACGCTCGCGCGGGCGACGATCGACGAACAACACGCGACGTCGATGGGGGCGTGCCGGAACCTGCTGGACACCGCTCTTCCGCCGCTCGAATCGCTGATCAGCATGTCGCTCCTGCTGGTCGACCAACTGCTGAGGAGCCCCCTGATACGGGCCGGAATGAGGCTCACCGGCGAGATAGGTGATGCCCGCGGGACGGTCACCGATCCCCATCGGGAGTGGGTGGAGCTGGTGGCGACGATCGCAGATCGAGCCATCGATGTCGGAGACCTCCTCCCGGACACCGATTCCGAAGATCTCGCCACCTTCCTCGTCGCCGCGTTCGACGGCGTTCGAATGTGGTCCACCCACGGGAACACAACTCGAGATCTCCCCATCCGTACCGAGCGATTGTGGACGTTCGTGCTGCCCGGGATCGTCGACGCCGCACACGTCGAATTCTTTCGCGAATACGTCCGCCGCAGATGGGGCCTCGCATCACTCAACACTGAGTGAGACCGGGTCTGCTGTTAAACCGTCCAGCCGCGTTGGGCGGTGTCGCGTTCGAGGGCTTGTGCGATGTCGTGGCCGCTCCAGTGCGTGGTGTCGATGGTGCGGACCTGGATGGCGCCGGGTGCACCGCGTGGTCCGATGAGTTCGGCGGCGTTGACGCATTCGAAGTTCAGCGTGCCGATTTGGGCGCGTGCCTGGCGGCCCGACGCCTGCTCCACCAAAGGCGGTTGCCGCAATTGCGGGTGGCGGAGCGCGTCCCGGATGCGGGTCGCGGTGTCGTCGAGCCGACGTTGCCGGCCCGCCCGCCGCAGCGCGGCGATGATGCAGGCCTTGGTCGATCGAGCGCCCAGTGCAGGTGGCGGTGCGATGGCGAGTACGTCCGGTGCGGCGTACGGAATACGTCCGCCAACGCCACCGACTGCAGCGTCGAGACGGCCTACGGCCGGTCGTTGACGTACTGTTTGCACCCTTCGGGAACTACGACACCGAGATCAAGCGAGCGGATGCTCGACGATTGCGATCGAATCCCTCAACGCTCGGTACAACCGGGCGGTCCGGCCAAGGGGCCACTTCCCCCAGCGAGCAGGCCGCGCTGAAATGCCTCTACATGGAATGGCGCGCCAAATAGTTGTCGAACACGTCGACGATATCGACGGAACTCCAATTGCGGCAAAGGCGAGACGATCGCCTTCTCCGTGAATGGAATCGAGATCGACTTGTCGGCGAAGAATTCGAAGGAGTTCCACAAGAGACTCGATCACTAGTAGCGTGTCGCTGCTTACTTCTGTCCTGTTTCGGTTAGGTTGGGGCGGCAGACTTCCCCTTCCCCTCTGCCGGTCAGGACGGTTGTCATGCCTTCGCAGAAGAAGCGTCCGGT
>NZ_JBHWUE010000200.1:0-7566 GCF_042738615.1 Rhodococcus sp. NPDC059968 | reverse complement strand
GTGTTCTCCCGCCGGATCCTCGGGTGGCAGGTGATGACATCCAAGACCACCGTGTTGGTCACCGGAGTGCTCGAGCAGGCGTTGTTCACCCGCAGGAGAACCGACATCCGTTTCACATCAACGGGTTTGGTGCATCACAGCGATGCGGGGAGCCAGTATACGTCTCTGGCCTTCACCGAGGCGTTGATCGCTTCGGGGATCGCCGGATCCATCGGAAGTGTCGGGGACGCCCTCGACAACGCGCTGATGGAATCAACGATCGGCCTCTACAAAACCGAGCTGATCGACCGTGACGCGTCGTGGAGCGGTCGGGCCGAGGTGGAGCGGGAAACCGCCGAGTGGGTTCGCTGGTTCAATGCGGACCGGTTGCACTCGTCGATCGACTATCTCTCGCCGACCTGGTACGAGACCCGCTATCGTGAACAGCGTCCCCCGGCTACCTCAACCCCCGAGGTGGCCTGAACCGGAGTCTCCACTCGATCCAGGGCGATTCAGGTCAACGGGGTTCTCGCCGCGGTCCGGGCCGGGCTGGGGATCGCGGTGTTCGCACGCTCCCTGCTGCCCTCGGACATTGTGGAGTTGCCCGCCTCGACCGGGCTTCCGGCGTTGCCCGCTCTCGACCTTGTGCTGCTGACCAATCCTCGCGCCCCGGAGCAATCGGCGACCGCCCTCACCTCGGCAATCCTGTCCAGGGCCGTGCCCCTGAAACCAGAACCCTCGAACTGAGGATTGTGGGGCGTGGCGAACGAGATTGACGGTTGTTGCTACGCGGGTAAGCCCTTCGGGTCAACCGAATTACTGGTAGGAAACCGAAGGAGGACGATCAGAGTCCGTCAACTGGTGAGTTGCTAGACGGATGGGCCCAGAGGTCCCCTCGGTCGAAGTCTCGAACGGCTCTGGCCCGGACGCTGCCATCGCTAACCATCTTGCGTTGGCTCGCACGAGGGCGATGTTTGTTTGAACCCGTTGGATCACCGCGGCGGCGCGGCGGGGTGTGATCAGACTGGTGAACGCAAGCACAGCATGAATAATGAGCAACGGCATTTGGAAGAGGCACTCCTTGGTTGCAGAGTCGGGCTTACCGACTTCGGGGTCTTTGCGCGTTGAATTTCGGAATGGGTGGCCGCTATTCGGGCATGGAGGGGGACTCCCGCGTGGCGTTGAGGATTTGGGGTGATGGTCTTCGACTGAGCATTGATCAAGGACCGTGATGGGCAATGCAGTCCGTAGAAGATCCTTAGAGGGTCAGTCGAGCAAGTGGGTGGCCCAGGCTGAGCGCGGTCTCGTCGAGCCGCTGCAGGTGTCGCAGAATCTGCTCGGTGACGGCGGCGCCGGGGTCTGCGCGGCTGGGGCCGCCGGGAATGGGGGCGGTCAAGGGAGGGCCGCTCTGCAGTGCCTGCTGCGCGTGGCTGTCGTTCTGTACGAACTCGGTCAGTGTGGTCAGGTTGTCTGTCAGTCGCTGTCCTGCCTTGGCCAGTCGGGGGTCGGCGAGGGTGTGCGGGTTGGCGGGCATCAGTTCGGCGGTGGCGGCGAGGCTGCGTGCGTGGAAAGAGCAGGTTTCGAGCATGGCCAGGATGTAGCGGGCGCGGCTGCGCCGCTCGCGGAGCGGGCTGGCAGGGTGGGTGAGCGGCTGCGTCATGATGCGGAAGGCGTCGATGGCGCCGTCCAGTTCCCGCGCGGCGTCCAGTGGGCTGGTGTGCGGTTGGCCGGTGAGCTGCGCGACCGACTGGGTGATCACGGTGCGCATCCGGTGCAGTACCTGGGCGAGTTGCTGGTCTGTCCGGTGCCTCGTGCGCGCTGGTAGCACCAGCAGCGCCGCGATCAGCCCGCTGGCCGCGCCGACCGCGGTCAGTTCGATCCGCAATACCAGCAATCCGTCGCTGTAGGAACCGAGCAGGCTGTAGAGCAGGCCGATCATCGCGGTGCCGAAGGACGTCGCCAGCACGTAGGACACCGACGCGGTGAAGTAGGCGCCGATGAGGCAGAGGATCGTCAGGGCGAAGGCCGTCCACGTGTGGCCGGCGACCAGCGCTGCCAGGCCGATGCCGGGGACCACCCCTGCCATGGTCCCGGCCAGCCGCCGGTAACTCTTGATGAGGATGTCGCCTACCGATGCGGTGTTGAGGAAGACCAGCCAGCAGGTGAGCAGCGCCCAATACCAGTGCTGAGGGGAGAGCAGCTCGCCGCCCAGAATCGCTATCGCGGAGCCGGCGGCGGTTTGGAGTGCCGCCCGGGTGCTGGGCCGGGCCAGGCCGGTCGGCTCCGCGGTGGCGGCCTCGTCGGTCTGCAGTGCGTGGTCCTCGGCTTCGAGCTCCACCCGGGAGCGCGCGGTCTCGGGTCTTTGGTCGCCATCGCCGCGGGCGGCGCCCAGGATGAGCCGTAGGCCCGTGAGGGCCCGGGTGAGCTCACCGGCGGCGCGGTACACGTCCGCCGTGGCGGCGGTGGTGTTCTCGGGGATGCGTTGGTCGTGGCGGTAGCCGAGCAGTCGGTCGCGGACCCTGGCCAGTCCGGGGTCGTGTCCGGCGCTGATGGGACGGGACACCAGCAGGCGGAGGTCGCGGAGTTCACCGGTCAGCCGTGCCACCGCCGGGTCGACGAGTGTGGGCCGGTCGGCGACGGCTCCGGACGCCCGGGTGCTGCGCCGCGCGGTGGGCAGGTGCAGCGCCAGGGTGGTGACGGCGTTGTCCGGGTGTGGGCGCAGTGCCCGCAGCCACGCGATGGCCAGGTGCTCGGTCGCGATCTCCGCCTCGGCGATGCGCCGCTGCACCAGGCTGGCGGTGCCCGGGTCCTCGATGCCGGTCTCAAGTCGGGACTGGATCATCAAGGCGCACTGGTGCAGCCGGGCGGTGCGCCGGTGCAGCGCGGCGGCTGCGCGGTCGGCGGCGGGGGTGTCGGGTTTGACATCGGCAATGTCGATCATGGCGTCCACGGTCGCCCCCAGTCGGGCCCGGAATGCGCGCCGCAGCCGACGCAGGGTGCGCTCCGGTGTGGCACGGACCAGGCCGAGCTGGACGAGGCCGGAGCAGGCGAGTGCGAGGACCACGACGGCGCACATGCTGGGCAATTGTGCGGGTGTGGCGCGGGCGAACAGGGCGACGAAGAAGATTTGGAAGGTGAACTCGCCCAAGCCGTTGCCACGTGGCCCGTACCGCCGGACGTACACGCCTATGAAGATGAGCAGCAGGAAGACGGTGTCCGCAAGCACGCGGTTCGGCGCCAGGAGCGTGCCCAGAATCACGGTGAGGATGCTGACCGGCAGCGCCCAGGCGAGGGTGATCGCTTGACCGCGCGGGTTCGGATCGCTGACCGCGTAGCCCGCGACCATGGCGATCCAGGCGCCAACTACCATCGCCAAGACCGAGGTGCCGACCAGACCGAGGACGAGCAGGGTGAGAAGGACGCCGCCGACGGCGGCGAGGGTGCTGGTGAGGCGGATCAGCCCGGGATCGGAGGCACTGAACCGGTCCCAGAGGTCACTGCACTTCCGTCGCGCAGCCTGGCCACTAGGTCGCACGCGTGACATGTGTGCCGCCATCATGGCCTCGGCAATGGAATGCTGATACCGACTGTGATGGAGTTGGCGACAGTCTTGGGCGATGCGCTGCATCCACAGCCTGGTGGTCGACCCTGTTGGGCCGGGCAAAAGCAGTGGGAAGTTCCGGGATTCCAGTCGCGGCGAACCTGGACTTGTGGCGTGGTAGGTGTTTTCGATGGGGTGCGGGGATGCTCGCGTTTGTCGGCCGCCCTGGTCACGACGAAGTGCCTCTTTCGTTTTCGATGTGTGTCTCTATCGTCAGGGGTACTCCACCAATTTTGAAAGTTAATTGATGCAATAATTCTCATTGCGAACCGCGATGAGTCGCGCGGACGAACCCCGACGACCTGCCTGCGGTTTCAGGCCGTCGGGACGTGACGAGCGGGCAACAGGATGGGGTGGGTGATGTTTCCGCCGGAGCAGGTGCGGACGTTTCTGGCGGTCGCGATACCAGCGAACCGGCACAGTGGCAACCACCGCTTGCGGCTCGCCGAGTCGAGGACCGTTGCGTCAGAGGGCCGGGCCGAGGTGGCTCGAAGCGCTCGCAGGAAATTTGCTGGACGCTCGCAACTGCACGGCGGACCAACTCGAGCACCGCCGTGTGTGTTGGGTATCCCCAAGCGCGGGCACAAGGTTGACCGAACGACGATCTGTTCAGTCAAGCATGGCGAGATTCATCGATCGACAAGGGTGCGAACTGGTGCAGCGCACCGAAACGGCGCTGATACCCGCGACGTCTGTGCGCGGGGCGAGCTGTCGGGCACGACGCTGCAAACGAATCGCAATTTCCGACGCGAATACGCCACTACGTGGCCTCGACGCCCGCGGTGGCTACCGGCTGTAGCGGTGGGCGAGTGGTTTAGCCCGCCGGGTGGCCCCGGGGTGAGATCCCCCGGGCCACCCGGCGGTTTAGCCCGGTGCTGCGTTGATTTGTCATGTCAAAAGCCATCATCAGTGCGTGCATGGCTCGGGCAGCTACGGCGGCGCGTGGATCGGCATAAGCGCTGCCGTCACTTGAGCCGCTGAATGCTGAAATCTGTGTTGACTTGCCGCGATCAGAATAGACAGATTGTCGGTCGCGTCCGGTGAGAAGGGTGGTCAATCATTGTGTCTATCCGAATGACACGTTCGGTGTCTATCCGAATGACAGGTTCGAGGTACCGGGGTTCATGCACGCTTTACGTTCGCGACTTCGCCGAGCTACCCGAAGCTAACGGGAGAGTAGGGAGTCACTCGTATCCTCGGTATATCGATGGGTGCTGTGCCGACCCAGTGTTTTTGGGCGGCCCATACCCCCGAACACCTGGCATGTCTCCCGGGGACTGTTCACGACCGCTTGCGCTTATCGCAAGTGGGACCAGGGTTTCCTGTTCATAGGTTCGCCTTGGCCAGAAAGGAGATGGAGAAGATGCATATCGAGGTTGACGAGGATGCATGTGTTGGTGGCGGGCAATGCGTGCGGGCAGCCGCTGAGGTGTTCGATCAACGCGACGAGGACGGCGTCGTCGTACTTCTAGCCGATTCACCGCCGGCTGAATTGCATGAGGCCGCACGCGAGGCAGCGATGCTGTGCCCCGCGGCTGCGATTCGAGTCACTGAGTGACAGGTCGGATTGATCGGATCGTTGTCGGCGCGGGGGCCGCGGGTCGGCCTGTACGACTCGACGCCCAGCCGGCCCATCGCCACTGGACGGCTCGGTAAGCCGATCGAGTTTCGGCCACATGGCCCAGCTCGTCGAAGGCGACGACGACGACGTGATCGTGGACCACAACATCGAAAGCGGCGCCCGGCCGACACACCCCAGCTGGCCCCAGCTGGGGATACGGTGAGAAAGCCGTCGAGGACGACTTCCGCGACCTCGGCGTGCGCACGGTAGGTCTCACAAGCGAAGAATCAGCGATCGCGTGCGGCGTGTCGGGACCGGTAGGATCTCGTCGAGGGTGACCGTCCGATCCGGTCAGCGATGTCGCGCATACTCATGCCACTTGCGGGTGGCAGCGTTGCGCCGCAACCGATCCGCGTCTACTTTTACGATCCATACAGTGTTCCGGGGGCCTGGCGGGTCTCTCCCGTTCCGCAGGGTCGCCGGCGCGATGTGGAGCAGCCCCCTGACATGGGGACGGGCTGCAATCGTCGGGCCCCGGCACTCGACCCGGCATACATCTGCATCGGGAGTGACGATCACCGGCCCAGTGGTCGTCATTCGAAGCGGCGCTCAACAACCCGTTTCGTGTTGGCAACCCACGTTCACATGTGCGTGGTGTCTCAGCCCAGCCCCTCATATCGTCTAGGTCTAGGCACGATCGGAAGCTTTGCCGTGGACGCCGCCGCCGTTCGGGATAGCGTTTCGGTATCAGGCTGGGTCATTCCAGCGAAAGCGAAAATCATGTTCTGGCCGAGGGCTGTTGGGTCGCAGCGAGCGTGAGGGTTACGCCGTGGGCACGCGTCAGGTTCAGCTTCCGTGCTGCTGTACGGGAATGAGGCCGGTGCTTAGGAACCATGGCTTGCATCGGATTATGAGATGTGCTGCTCACGTGTGTGATTCATCCATCGGCGTCGGTTGAGTACCAAAGATAGAAACTATTTCCCTCTTGCAGTTTGGGTGGACGTTCGAAAGAGTGATTGTCCTCGCCGCAGCGATGAAGATGGGAGTATCAGCGCTCTCCGGCTGACCGTTGAAATTCCTATCCTATGCCGGGAGCGTCGACTCTCCGGAGCTGGTGCGTCTCGGTCGGCGGATGGTGTTGTCGTAGGCCGAGTTTGTCGACTCTCCCTTGCCTAGCGGATGGACCGTATTCCGGCAAGATCGGGTGCGAGTCATGATGGGCGCCTGAGTAGCGGGGCGAGTGTGGCCCCGCTGGTGAATATCGCAAGACCGGTCAGAATGGCGCCGAGTGCGGCCCATTGCTGGGCGGTGATCGTTTCCCCGAGCACCCATACGCCCAACGCGAGTCCGATCGGCTGCTGCATAAACGTACTGAAAGAGGTCACCGTCGAGCCCAGACGTTGGATCGAGCGAAAATACAGCAGGTAGCACAAGGCTGAGGCGAGTAGTCCGAGCTCGATCAGCGCGGCCACCGGGGCCCAGCCGGGTCTCCCGATGGGGTGTCCCTCCAGGATGGCCAGTGGTGCGGAAACCAGGGCGCCGGTCGTGATCTGGCCGGCCGCGATCAACAGCGGATCAACCCCCGCTAGGTAACGGTTGTTGGCGATATTACCGATGGCGAACACGAGCATTGCCGCCGCCGCGGCGAGTGGCCATATCCATCCGCCGCCGCCTTGAGGTGGATGCATGCACGCGACGCCGACGAAGGCCAACCCGATACCGACCGCGCGGCTGACGGTGACCTGCTCTGCCCGAATTACCAGGCCGGCGATGAGGAAGGTGAAGATCGGTGTAGTCGCGGACAGAACGCTCATCAACGTGGACGGTAGGTGGGTCTGGACGATGGTCAGCAGGGTGAACGGTATGGCGACGTTGCAGATACCGAGGGCAAACAACTGCATTGCAACGCGTCTGCTCGGCAGCGGTACGCGCTTTATGCACACCAGTCCACAGAGCATGAGAGCGGCGATAGCCATCCGCGCGGACACCAGAGCCATGGGGGCAAATCCACGGAGCGCAATCGCAGTGAAAAAGTAGGTCGAGCCCCACACCAGGACCATCGTTGCGTAGAGCAGCAGGTCTACGGCGGTGATCCGAGCGACGGTGCGCGTGCGGTCGGTGAGTGTCACCGTTGTCCTTATCTGTTAGGGCGTGAGCAATTGGTGCGATTGCCTGCCGATGTGTTTGGTCCCTCATCCGGTTACCGCGTTGTGACGGGGCGTTGTCTTGTTGGGGCCTGGCCCCGGGTTCCGTGTCCTTTCATCGTCGTTGACGGCGGGGGATAGCTGAGTGCAATCTCTGCTATAACTCTCATTGGAAAGATGCATGACTGCCGGTGAGGTGTACGAAGGAGGAGGCTCGGTGTACGACCCGGAGCTGCTGCGCACGTTCCTCGGTGTGGCCGAGGCGTTGAGTTTCACCGCCG
>NZ_JBHWUE010000199.1:0-7582 GCF_042738615.1 Rhodococcus sp. NPDC059968 | reverse complement strand
CCCAGTCTCGCAGCGACATCCTTGTTCGTCAGGCCCTCCGCGCACGCCAGCACGATCTTCGCCCGCAGCGCCAACGCCTGCGACGTCTTCGCGCGACGAGCCCAACCCAGCAGCGTGTCACGCTCGACATCGGACAGAACCAATTCCGCCTTCGGGCGACCAGCGCGTGTCATCACCCGATGATACCAAAATAATCAACGAATCAATAACTCAGGACACTAGAGACCCCGCTTCTGCTCGCACGCCTACACCGTGCTCGAGGGGGCTGTCGTCACCCCCTACGATTCTTCGGTGACCGATTACGACGATCTCGACATGTTCGGTGGCCTCGATGCCTCCACCCTGCCATCGCGTCAGCAGCGGATTCTGACAGCGATCCGGGACTGCGTGGCTGCACACGGATGCACGCCGAGCACCCGGCAGATCGGGGACGCGGTGGGCCTGCGGTCAGCGTCGTCGGTGTCCAAGCATCTGAAGAGCCTCGAGGAAAAGGGCTTTCTCCGAAGGGGCACGGCCATGGCTCGGCAATTGGACGTGCGCCCGTTCCTCTCCGCGAAGCAAGGTCGCTCGTCCGAAAACAATGTGACGGTACCGGTAGTCGGCGACATCGCGGCAGGCGCACCGATCCTGGCGGAGGAGCACGCCGATGAGATGCTGACGCTCCCTCGCGAACTCGTCGGCTCCGGAACCGTGTTCGGGCTTCGGGTGCGCGGCGAGTCGATGATCGACGCCGCGATCTGCGATGGCGATGTCGTTGTGGTGCGCCGCCAGGACGAAGCTCATTCCGGCGAGATCGTCGCCGCGATGATTGATGGCGAGGCCACGGTGAAGGGGCCTTGACCCCGTTTCTTGGACACGCTGAATCCAGCACCTGCTGGGGAAGCGAGATGATCTTCAGTCATGTCACGAAAGAACTACTCGGAGGAGTTCCGGCGCCAGGCGGTCGAGTTGTACGAGTCCACGCCGGGAGCAACGATTCGAGGGATCGCCGCTGATCCCGGGATCGTGCGCGGCACCCTGACGGGCTGGATCGACCAATACGGGACCGGCACCAAAACGCACGTCGACGGCACCCGGGTGAACACCCCGTCACGGCCCCACAGCCAGCGCCTGGGCGCGGGTGACGCACCAGAGACCGTCGAGCAGAAACTCACCCGCCTCGAAGCCGAGAACGCTGCCCTACGAGCCGAGACAACCAAGCTCACCACCGAACGCGAGATCCTCCGCCAGGCGGCCAAGTATTTCGCCGGGGAGACGAAATGGTGAACCGCTTCCGCTTCGTCGCCGACCACTCCGACACCTATCAGGTGAAGCGGTTATGCGAGCTCGTCGAGATCGAGCGCTCGTCCTACTACGCCTGGAAATCCGCAGAGCCGGGAAGGGCCGCTCGCGCCGAGGACGACGCGCAGCTGGCCGCACGAATCCGGGTGATCCACACCGAGGACAACACCTACGGAGCCCCGAGGATCACTGCCGAGCTCAACGACGGTGTTGCTGCGGACGAAAAAGTCAACCACAAGCGGGTGGCCCGGGTGATGCGCGAGAACGACATCGCCGGCTACCGGCGCCGACGACGGGTCACGACCACCGTCCCCGAACTCGCCGACCGGAAGGTGCCCGACCTGCTCGAGCGGGATTTCACCGCCGACGCACCGAACCGCATCTACGTCGGCGACATCACGTATCTGCCGATCGAGGGCGGAGCCAACCTGTACTTCGCGGCAGTCATCGACTGCTACTCCCGTAAGCTCGCCGGCTGGGCGATCGCCGACCATATGCGCACCGACCTCGTCGCCGACGCCCTCCGTGCCGCCGCCCAGGATCGTAATGGACTGGCCGGGGCCGTCTTTCACTCGGATCACGGTGCGCAGTACACGTCGAAGGACTTCGCCGCCCTCTGCGACCGTCTCGGCGTCACCCAGTCGATGGGCATGGTCGGCACGAGCGCCGACAACAGCCTCGCCGAATCTTTCAACGCCACCCTCAAACGAGAAGTCCTCCAGAACGCGAACACCTGGCCCGACGAGGCCACATGCCGACGCCAGGTGTTCCGCTGGGTCACCCGCTACAACACCAGAAGGAGGCACTCCTGGTGCGGACACCGGTCCCCGAACACCTACGAGACCCTCTACACCGCTACGCTGGCATCCGCCGCGTAATCCACCACCCGTGTCCACAAGCCGGGGGTAAGGCCCAAGGTGCTGCGGCGCCGCGATGGCCACGTCTTCCTCGAGCCCCGTAATCCCGCGTATGCCGTGATTGACGGCGACGACGCAATCGTTCTGGGCAAGGTGGTATCGGTGATGCGCCGGATCTGAGGACTGTGCAAATCTGAACGGTGCAACGCGCCCCCTCCGCCGGCGACGTTCCACACTTCCGTGTCGGTTTCCCGATTGCGTGTTGGTAGCCCGTCGGTTTCCGCAATTCATGTCGGTCGGGTGTTGGCCGACCGGGTCAAGTAGCCACGCCCTCGCACCAAACCGCCCCCCGGGGGCCACCGACGTTCAATGCGGGGCACCGGCTGCCACTGTTGCAAAACGTAGTACTCCGTGTCTATTTCGTGAACAGGCAGCTGTCGTCAAGCGCGCCACTTCTCTAGCGCCTCATCGATGAGCGTCCTCTGTTCCTGGGCGTGCCGTTTGCTCGAACCCGTTGCCGGGGCGGCAGAGGCCGGGCGAGACACGAGGCGAATTCGCCGCGGGCCGATGGTCCCGAGCTCGCTGAGAAGGAACGTCCAGGCGCCTTGGTTTCTGGGCTCTTCCTGCACCCAGACCAGTTCGGCGTTGGGGTAGGAGCCGACGGCATCAGCCAGCTCTGCTTCGGGCAGCGGGTAGAACTGTTCGATTCTCACCAGCGCGATTTGCGGGTCTGGTGACTTGGCGAGCCTGGTGAGCAGCTCGTAGTACAGCTTCCCGGTCACCAACAGCACGCGGCGGACGTCGGCCTTGTCAATCGCCCGCTGATCATCGATGACGGGTTCGAAGGTGCCGCCGGTGAAATCGGACAGGGCGCTGGTCGCGCCGCGCATGCGCAACATCGACTTCGGGGTGAACACGATGAGCGGCTTGCGGGGGCGCGCGTATGCCTGGCGTCGGAGGAGGTGGAAGTACGACGCGGGTGTCGACGGTTGCGCCACCGTCATGTTGTTCTCCGCGCAGAGCTGTAGGAAGCGTTCGATGCGCGCCGAGGAGTGATCCGGTCCGCTGCCTTCGTAGCCGTGTGGCAGGAGCAGTACCAGCGAGGACCGCTGTCCCCATTTCTGGTCGGCCGAGCTGATGAACTCGTCGACGATGATCTGAGCGCCGTTCACGAAATCGCCGAACTGTGCCTCCCACAGCACCAGCGCGTCGGACCGTTCCACCGAGTAGCCGTACTCGAATCCCGTCACGGCGTACTCACTGAGCAGCGAGTCGTAGATCCAGCACCGGCCCTGGTCCTCGGCAATGTTGGTGAGCGGGAGCCATTCCTGACCATTGTCACGGTCGTGAAGCACTGCGTGGCGTTGGACGAACGTGCCACGGCGACTGTCTTGACCGGTCAGCCGAACGGGTGTCCCCTCCACCAACAGCGAGCCGAATGCCAGGAGCTCGGCGAAGGCCCAATCGATGTCCCCATTACGGCTCATCTCCGCTCGTTTGTCGAGCAGCTGTTGCAACTTCGTGTGGACGGTGAACCCTGCCGGCGGATTGTTGAAGGCATCTCCCACGAGAGCTATCACGTCGGGACTCACCCCGGTGGCTTCGGGACTCCTCGCTGCTTCGGGTTCGGGAGCAAGCATCCTCTCCAGTGCGTCGATCGTGTTTGTCGAGGAGACCGGGACGAGGCCGGGTTGTCCGGCGTGAGTCTCGGCGAAGGCGCTCTCGAGACGACTACGGAAGTCGAGGTCGGCCTGCTCGTACTCTTCGAGGGTGATGTCACCACGCCCGACCAGTGCCTCCGTGTAGAGGGTCCGGACACTGCGGTTGGCCTCGATGAGGTCGTACATCTGCGGCTGTGTCATCGACGGATCGTCGGCTTCGTTGTGGCCACGCCGGCGGTAGCAGATGAGGTCGATGACGACCTCGCGGTGGAACGTCTGACGGTAGGCGAAGGCGAGCTCTGCGACTCGGACGACTGCCTCGGGGTCATCACCATTGACATGGAAGATCGGTGCCTGGATCGTCTTGGCGACGTCCGTCGAGTACACCGAGCTCCGTGCCTGACCTGGCAGGGTCGTGAAGCCCACCTGGTTGTTGATGTTGATGCGGATCGTGCCGCCCGTGCGGTAGCCGGGCAGCTGTGACATCTGCATGGTCTCTCCGACGACCCCCTGGCCGGCCATCGCCGCGTCACCGTGGAT
Source organism: Rhodococcus sp. NPDC059968 (assembly GCF_042738615.1). Classification (NCBI taxonomy): domain Bacteria; kingdom Bacillati; phylum Actinomycetota; class Actinomycetes; order Mycobacteriales; family Nocardiaceae; genus Rhodococcus; species Rhodococcus sp. NPDC059968. Next base: position 3,243 of record NZ_JBHWUE010000199.1, on the reverse strand, counting down.
GATGATCGGTAAGGTCAGGAACGTACCGGCCGGCCTCAGGTCCTGCCGGGCACGCACAATGCCCTCGAGCACGCCGTCGACCGCGTCGAGATGAGAAGGATTCGCCCCGACATAGACAGGGATCTTCTCGCCGTCTGCGCCGCTGAAGATACCTTCGGTACCCAGGTGGTATTTCACGTCCCCGGAGCCGTCGATGTTGTCCGAGACGTCAGTTCCCTCGAACTCGTGGAACACCTGACCGTAGGTCTTGCCTGCGATGTTGGTGAGCACGCTGAGCCGTCCTCGGTGCGCCATCGCGATGGCCACACCGTCGAGACCACTCTCGGCCGCCGCATGCATGATCGCGTCCAACAAGGGGATCGTCGACTCGCCCCCTTCGAGACTGAAGCGCGTCTGGCCGATGTACTTCGTCTGGAGGAACGTCTCGAAGGCTTCCGCTTCATTGAGCTTGCCCAGGATCCGCAGCTGCTCGTCGTGGGTCGGCTTCGTATAGGGCAGCTCGACCCTGTTCTGGATCCACGCGCGTTGTTCTGGATCTTGGATGTGCATGTACTCGATGCCGACGGTTCGGCAATAGGCGTCACGCAGAACACCGACAATGTCGCGGAGCTTCATTTGCCGCTGGTCGCCGCCGAAATCACCGGTGACGAACTCCCGGTCCAGGTCCCAGAACGTGAGCCCGTGACTGGCCACGTCCAGATCGGGGTGGGACCTCTGGACGTACTCGAGCGGGTCGATGTCGGCCATCAGGTGCCCGCGGGTACGGAAGGCATCGATGAGCTGCTGAACACGCGCTGTCTTGTCCACCGCGCTCGTCGGATCCACCCTGATGTCGGGTGCCCAATGGATCGGTGCATAAGGGATTCGCAAGGCCGCGAAGATCTCTTCGTAGAACCCATGCCGCCCGGTCAGGAGTTCGTGGACTCGCCTGAGGAACTCCCCAGAAGCCGCGCCCTGGATGACCCGATGATCGTAGGTGCTCGTCAGGGTGACCGTCTTGCTGATGGTGAGATCGGCGAGGGTCTGTTCGCTGGACCCCTGGAACTCGGCCGGATATTCCAGAGCGCCCACACCGATCACACAACCCTGACCTTTCATCAGGCGGGTGATCGAATGCTCTGTCCCGATACCGCCGGGGTTGGTCAGCGACAGCGTCGTACCGGCAAAATCCTCGACAGTCAACGCGTTGCTTCGCGACTTGACGATGAGAGCCTCATACGCCCCCAGAAATTCACCGAAGCTCATCTCGTCCGCCCGCTTGATGTTCGGGACGACAAGGAAACGTGATCCATCGGGTTTCGCGACGTCGACGGCGATTCCGAGGTTGACGTGATCAGGCGTCACGGCGAACGGCTTGCCGTCCACTTCGGCGTACGACACCGTCTGGCTCGGGAAATCCTCGAGGGCCTGTACGAGCGCCCAGCCGATCAGGTGTGTGAAACTGATCTTGCCGCCGCGTGCCCGCCTCATGTGGTTATTGATGACGATGCGATTGTCGATCATGAGCTTCGCTGGGATCGTGCGGACGCTCGTGGCCGTCGGAATACTCAAGCTGGCGGTCATGTTGGTGACCAGAGACCTGGCCATCCCGCGAATAGCGGCCGCAGTGGATCTGCCCTCTGCCGGTTCGGCCGGTGGCTCAGGGAACGTGGCCACCGGGGCGTCCGCCGGCACCGGCTCCGGGTTCGGCGGGATCGACGTCGTCCGTGCAACCGGTTGTGGGTTACTGGCAATGGGTTCGGCCGACGGCTCGGTCGTGGTATTTGGTTCGGTCACGTTGATTGACACAGCCGATCTCCTACTTTGTTTCTGTCCGATTCAATGTTCTTTTGTCGAGTCTTCATGGGGCCAAACGAGGTTCACGCGAGGCTACCTACGTCAGAGACGCTCGATCGTGCCGCTTCGGAGTCGAATTCGCCGGTCGCCGAGTCTGATTCGATGTCGACCCAGAATTCCGACTGGATTCCGTCGAAAGGCTCAGCCGCAGACTCTGTTACCGACTCGTCGGCATGGCCCAGCTCCGCAACGGAGAGGACGAGGAAGTAACCTCGTTCATTCGAACCGACGCGGGACAGGCATGCCGCCGCGGCGTTCGGCTTCGCCTCATCAGGCCTTCATCCTCCAAACCCTCTGCCCGAGACTCGAGGTGCTCCGCGCTGTATTACCGCAGGGCCAGGCCGAGCAGGTTGTGCTTGTTCCCGAAGGAGCGAGAGAGACCGCGCGTGCGGATGCCGCGCTCATTGACCAGCTCCACCGTGGTCGTCCCGGAATATGCCTGGCGTCAGAACAGGTCGACGGCTCTGTCTACCAAGACATCCGGCTCGAACTTCAACCATCTGCCGATGCTCCGATTCTCCCATCGTAATACGATTCTGTACCTGTGAGTCAAAAATGTTGTGTGCGGTATGTCACTCGACCGGCGCACCAAGCAGCGCTTCGGCAGTGGACGATCGCCGGCATCCTGTACGCGACCAGCCGCCCACGACGCGGTTCGTTATGCCCTGTGCAACCCCCGCGCTAACTCTGCCGATCTGCTCGCGGTCATGGTCGGATTCGCGAAGATGAGGGGGATCACTGCACTACGTGAGGCTCGGCCATGGCGGGGAATCGATAACCTTCGTTGCAATGACCATCCAGCGATTCTTCGCCGCCTACATGGCCTCGAGTTCATCGGTGGAGAGTCCCTCGCTGCCGGAGTCTCGGCACGCGCTGGGGCTGTTCGAGTTGCCGGATGATCTGCGGGTGCTCGATTTGGATGATCCTGCCCAGTTGGTGCGGTTGGGTCGCGCCCGACGCAGGTGGTGACCCGGAATCTGACGGTCACCCGAGGGAGCGGGCATCGGATCTGATCGGAGACGGGACCGCATACGGGGAGCGGGCGTGGCAGGCGGTTTCGTGGTGGTCGTATTACCGCCTGCAGTGGTCGGTGCCGGCCAGTTGGCTGCGCCCCGAACTGGTGCGGGTCGAACCGCTGGGCCTAATCACCCGGTGATCCTCGACTCGGCGAAGGCACTGCAGCGCATCGTGACGTGACCGATCGCTGTGGTATCCGCTGTGACGGGTGAGGAAGTGAGGCTGGCGGTGCCTGAATGTGTAGGCAAACCAGGAGCACACTCGACAACTACGCGAAATACCTGGGTCGACTTAGCCTGGATGCGCCGATCCAATAGCAGTCGAGCGCGGGTCGTAGACGCGAAATGCCCTGCCGTAGTGAAAGAATGAGATTTCTTGAGGATCACATTC
>NZ_JBHWUE010000198.1:0-7612 GCF_042738615.1 Rhodococcus sp. NPDC059968 | reverse complement strand
GCTTCCGCACCCCCGATGCCCTCATCGCCCTTGCCATGCTCGGACTCGGCGGCCACCCACCACAATTGCCCGGCAGAAACCACCCACGAATGAGTTAGTAGAGCCCGAAATAGACTGTTAGGACTCCATACAGCGCAAAGTCGTAGTACTCGATGAATGTTCCAACGAAACCCGCGGAAGCAGCCTTCCGCGCCCGCGAATCGACTCGGCTGTCGTGAGTGGCTGAGGTGGTTGGACCTGGGGTCGGAACGGCGGGGTAGGTCATAGGTACTCCTGGTTGACAGGGCATGCTCGCGACGGCAAGCGCATGCGATTTCCTACTCGGTGGGCTTCAGGAGGCGCGTAGCCTGAGGTCTTCGTGGATCATGTTTCGAACCGAGGCGATCACCCGCTAATTCGCCGAAACCGATCCACAAAGGTGGCGCGGCAAGTGGCGGCATCGTTCTTCAGTTGGGTGAAGGACCGTTCACGTCGTCGTGTCGTCGGTAGAAGGGTGCCAGCGTCGACGCCGAGGTGCCTTCAGTAACGAATATTGGCTTGTCGGGAAAGAAGAGCGATAACGGCGGCGACTTCTTCGGGTGTTCCCGAAGGCTGGGGAGGGAACGACGTTCCCATGCGCGCGAGAGGAGCTCCGTCTATACTTCACGCTCCAACTTACTTGGTGGGGTTGCTGTCACGACCGCAGGTTGATGAGAAGGGGATTCGAACCCGTGCGCTGCGGCGCGTCAGGGATCGTCGCCACCCGGCGGTTTCCACACACTCCGTTTGCCTTACGCAGTGCCAGCAGCAAGTGCCCTGAATAGCTGCTCGTCGTGCCACGCCGGTGTACCGAGGAGAAGTTCGTTCACCTTTGCACGGCGCAGGAACAGGTGGAGGTCGTGCTCCCAGGTGAAGGCGATGCCGCCATGAAGTTGCAGCGAGTCGCTGGCGATCGCTGATGCTGACCGGCCGGTCCATGATTTCGCCACATGGACGGAGACATCAGCATCCGACCGACGATGCTCTACCGCCCAGGCCGCTTCTTCGGTGGCGACGACCGAGCCCTCCAATTGGATGTACATGTCGGCAATTCGGTGCTTGATCGCCTGAAAACTGCCGATAGGTCGATCGAACTGCCTGCGTGTGCTCACGTAGTCGACCGTCATATCGAGCAACCTTCGAGCGATTCCCACACTTTCGGCGCATTGAAGGACAACGCCTGCTCGGAAGAGATCGCTGTGCGCGTCGTCTGAAAGTATCAACCCATCGCCGGTGATGGGGGTCGAATCAAAGGCTACCGCGAAATAGCGGCGCGTCAGATCGAGTGTGTGCTGCCTTTCGATCGTGACGCCCTCGCCGTTGGTGTCGACCACGGCCAGGACTCGCTTCCCGTCCAACTGTGCGTCGACCGCAAGGTGGCTCGCGCGGTGAGCCTCGGGAACATACAGGCGCCTCCCCGAGATGCGTCCCGAAGAGATGGTAAGAGGACCATTGTCACCGGGTCCTTGCAAACCCCACGTTGCGATCGCCTCGGCTGAGGCGAGCTGGGGAAGCAACTGCGAGCGCAATCCCTCAGTCCCATGGCGTTGAATTACCCAGGTGGCAACCGAACTGGGAACAATGGGACTGGGTTGCAGTGAGCGGCCAAACTCCTCAGCGAGGATAGCGAGTTCCACGAGTCCTTGACCGATACCCTCGTACTCCTCGGGAATGGTGATAGTCGTCCATCCGAGATCGGCAATCTGCTTCCAGAAGGCGTCGTCCTCGCCGGTCGGCGAGTTCGAGACCTCGCGGATTCGTTCGGAAGTTGCGTTGCGTGAGAGAAGTTTGCGGCAGGTCGCGCGGAGTTCTTCGTGTTCAGAGGTGGATAGCTGCATGGAAGGACCTCTCGTAGTGCGTGGGAAATGACGCTCGGGGCAGTGCCCCGCTATCCGGCCGCTGGATCGCGGGGGAGCTTCAGTGCACGCTCGGCGATCAGATTCCGCATGATCTCGTTCGAGCCGGCCGAGATCGTGAACCCCCGCGCGTACAGGTATGCCTCCTGCCATCGGCCACCGTCGAGGACATCTTCGTCTGGTGAATCGAGCACCCCTCTATTGCCTTGCAGTTCCAGCGCGTAGGTGGCGATGTCGAGGTTTGTTTCCGTGAAGACGACCTTGGCCACCGGCGAGTCCCCGACGTCCGCGACCCCCTCTGCGCTCTTCAGGAGGCCCTTGAACCCAAGGAGATCTGACACTTGGGCACGAGCGAAGAATGATCCGATCCGTTGCCGAACGTCGCTGTACTCGGACGCGGGTCGTCCATCGCGGGGACTGTCCGCGGCGATCTGCACAAGTTGACGAACTGCGTCGGCGATCGAGTCCTCTCGTTGACTCTGTGAGCGTTCGTGTGCAAGCGCGGACCTGGCGATGGCCCACCCCTCGCCTGCGGCGCCGATCATATTCGCGTGGGGAATGCGAACTTCGTCGAAGAACACCTCGTTGAAATCGCTCGAGCCTGTGATCTCGCGCAACGGTCGGACCGTGATTCCGGGGGTGCGCATGTCAACTACAAATGCGGTGATGCCCGCATGCTTGCGTACAGCGGGGTCGGTTCGGGCGAGTAGGAAACCGAAGTCGGCGATGTGCGCGTGGGTCGTCCAGACCTTCTGGCCGGTTACAACCCAATCATCGCCCTCTCGGCGGGCTTTGGTTCGCAGCGACGCCAGATCGCTTCCCGCGTCAGGTTCACTGAACAGCTGACACCATAGATCATCGAACTGTCTGATCCGGGGGAGGAACTTCTCCTTTTGCTCCTGGGTCCCGGACGCGAGCAATGCCCCGGAAATCAAGTTGTACGCACCGATAGGACGCGGGGTCTTCGCCTGTGCCAGTTCGGTGTCGAGGATGAAGTCCTGCAGGGCATTGTGGTCTGCTCGTCCACCCCACTCTTCTGGCCAGTCGGCGCCGACGAAGCCAGCCGAGAACAAGCTCGCACACCACTGTCGGTACTCGGGGAGATCAGCGGGTTTCGGGCTCCGCGTGCCCGGAAGCCGATTCATTGGCGGGCGCCGCGCCGCAATGTGCTCCCGGATGCGATTTCGGTAGTCAAGTAGGTCGTCGGTGAGCTCGAGATACATCAGCGGTTCCGTTCGTAGAGGCACGCGTAGTGAGGCAGGTTCTGCGTCATACCCGCTCGATTATCGTGACGTTTGCCTGTCCTCCGCCTTCACACATCGTTTGAAGGCCATACCGGCCACCGGTGCGTTCGAGCTCATGAAGCAGGGTCGTCATCAGTCGTGCCCCGGAGGCTCCGAGCGGATGACCCAAAGCAATGGCACCACCGTTGACATTGATCTTCGCGGGATCCGCCCCGATCTCCTTCTGCCAGGCGAGTACGACAGGCGCGAAGGCTTCGTTGATCTCGATCAGATCGATCTCATCGATACTCAGTCCGGTCTTCTGCAGAGCATGCTCGGTAGCGGGGATCGGTGCGGTCAACATCATGATGGGGTCGGCGCCCCGGACCGACATGTGATGAATCTTCGCCCGGGGGGTCAACCCGTACCGGTCGACGGCAGCCTGGGAGGCGATCAGCAGTGCACTTGCGCCATCGGAAATCTGGCTCGACACGGCGGCCGTGATGCGGCCGTTCTCTTGGAGGGGCCGCAGTCCGGCCATCCTCTCCAAGCTGGTGTCTCGCCGAGGGCCTTCGTCGACGCTGATGCCCTCCAGCGGTGCTATCTCGCGGTCAAAGCGTCCCTCGTCGATCGCGCGGAGCGCTCGTTCATGGCTGCGGAGCGCGAAGGCTTCCATGTCCGCGCGCGTGATTGACCACTTGTCGGCGATCAGCTCGGCGCCATGAAACTGACTCACGGGCTGGTCACCGTAGCGGCCCGACCACCGTCGCGACCCGGTATACGGATTGTCGGGGAGTCCGAGCGCAGTGCCGACCGATGTCGCGGAGGCGATCGGGACCATACTCATGTTCTGGACACCGCCGGCCACAACCAAATCCTGTGTCCCGCTCATCACGCCCTGAGCAGCGAAATGGACCGCCTGTTGCGACGAACCGCACTGCCTGTCGATCGTCGTGCCGGGGACCTCTTCGGGAAATCCGGCAGCAAGCCAACAGGTGCGGGCAATATCCGCCGATTGGGGACCGATCTGATCGAGGCACCCGAAGATGACATCTTCAACGGTGCTCGGATCGATCCCGGCACGTTCGATGAGGGACGAGAGAACGTGAGCACCCAGATCCACGGGGTGTACGGAGGCGAGGCCGCCGCCTCGCCGGCCGACGGGACTCCGCACAGCTTCGACAATGTACGCAGTCGGTCGTGCAGGAACCGCTTCGACGACATACTCAGAAGCGCTCATGAATGTATGACCTCACAGGTAGTCGGTTGGTCGAGCTCGAGCAGTTCGGCCGCTCGTTCCGACAGCCGGGCGACGACATCGCACGGCTGCGAGCGGAATTCCAGAACAACTCTCACACAACCAATGTCAAGGTAAGAATCGACGAGATCGGTGATTGCGGGCATGTCATCCTCGGTGACATGCAGTCGCACAGACCGCGGCACGGCCCTTTCGGCGAGGTCGTCGAGCTTGTTGCCGATCGTCGTCAATTCTGACGGCGCGAGATCATGGGGATGCCAGACGTCCGCAATGCGCGCCGCTCGCCGCAGGGCGGGACCCGAGTGACCGCCGATCCAGAGCGGGGGGTGTGGGCGTTGGTGCGGTACAGGCTCCAGGACAACGTGGCGGAAGGAGAAGAATTCGCCATCGTGGGCGACTTCTCCGCCTCCCCAGCAGGACTTCATCACGTCGAGCGCCTCGTCAGTCGCCCGGCCGCGCGCTTCGAACAAGTTCTCGGCCCCGAGTGCGCGATACTCGATCTTGCTCCATCCGGTACCGACCCCCAGGTCGACACGCCCATTGGAGAGAACGTCGATCGTGGTGATCATCTTCGCGGCAAGCACCGGATTCCGGTGTGGCACCACGAGAACGCCGGTCCCGAGACGCACCCGGGACGTCGTCGCCGCCATCCACGTCAACGCGGTCAATGCCTCGAGCCAGTAGTCACTGTAGACACCGTCCATCGCCCTGACCCCGACGACGTGATCGGTCACCCAGAGTGAGTCGTAGCCCCAACTCTCTGCCTGGGCGGGTAGAACCTTCACCAGTTGCGCAGCGCCGGGCTCGTTGGTGGTGACCACTAGACCGACTGGTCTCGCAGAACGTCCACTCATGACGGGGTGACCGTAATGGCCTGCTCTGGGCAGGATGCTGCTGCGTTTTGAAGGTCATCCTCGGATGTGGTGGCTGCCGCGGGGGTGACAACCGCGTATCCCTCGTCGTCGAGATCAAAGGCAGCAGGAGCCATGGCATGGCACCGTGCGTGCCCCATACATTTGTCAGTGTCCAGCGCGATCTTCATCCAAGTTCTCCTCCGAGTCGATTAGCGAAACCTCGCTCTATCATCGATAGGGTAGTTATATAGGAGGGCGATGACAAGAGTATGCAGCGTTGCTGACGTCTGGGATACTGGGGTTCCCCTGCGCGGTTGGGAATCCGGGTCGCCACCGTTGCGCTCCTGGAAGGCCAGTAGTTCGACGGCCCGGCGGCGGTCCGGTTGCAGGGAGGGCGCGGTTCCATCTCCGGTGCGATCGGACCGGTGACCATCCGGCCGTACGCGTTGGCTTCACAGCCAACGGTGACGATGACCCAGCCTGCTTTAGTCGAACAAACTGGTATACCGCGAGCGCCGCCACATATGATCACTAGAAGACCAAATGCATTCGACTGCAATGGCATCGACGGACGTCGACGTTGCCGGTCACGAGCGGCCCCGCCGCCGCCGACCTTGCCGCGCGCCGCCACCGAGTCGCGATCGAGCGGAGGTGGCGGTCATTCTTGTCCGAGCGGCCGCCACGCCGTCCTTCCCTCCCGAACTGCTACTGGCCGGCTGTCGCCAATTCGTTGATACCGCGACAATCGATGATGCGCTGTGAGGATCCGTTGGCCGCGAGGGCGAGCATTGCCTTACCGACATTCTCCGAGTTCGTGACCATGGTGGGCAGCAATCGCTGCAGTAACGGGTACAGCGGTGCAGTGAGTCGGTAGATCCACTTGTACGTCGCTGTCCGTGAGGTAGCACCGTGTCGGGGCTGAATATAGCCCGGACGCAATACGAACGCCTGGAGCGGGATGGCCAGTACCGTGTTTTCGGTCTGGCCTCGGACGCGTGCCCACATCGAGCGCCCCGACTCCGAACTGTCCGCACCCTGACCCGAGACGTAGACGAAAGTGATCGATGGGTCTCGGCCCGCGAACATACGTGCGGCGGCCACCGTGAAATCGAACGTGATTCGCCGATACTCGTTCTCACTCATGCCAACAGCAGAGACTCCGAGGCAGTAGAAGCACGCATCGATGTCCTCGAAACGGTGCGTGAGCGGTGTGAGATCGGCGAAATCGTGGTGCTGTACCTGCGTGAGTTTCGGGTGCCGGATACTAGACGGTGATCGGGTCACCGCAAGAACACTCTCGACTCGGGGATCAGCAAGGCATTCATGGATGACACCTTGGCCGACCATTCCAGTGACTCCGAAAATGGCCACCTTCACAATGGCCGCCTCCTTATCGTGATCCGTTCGCGCACTTGGGGGGTCCAGAATGCGGGTCGCTCCGTTGCTGTGGTCAGGCGAGAAAGCCGCCGTCTACCGCGAGATGGGCCCCGATGATGTAAGAGGCGTCATCGGAAGGCAGGAAGGCGATGGTGGTAGCGATCTCGCGGGCCTGTCCGACACGACGCATCGGGATGCCGGTTTCGGCGACGGCCTGCGTTCCTTCCGGGTTGGCCTGGGTCATCTCAGTGTCGATGACGCCTGGCTGAAGTCCGTCGACCCGAACTCCCAATGCGCCATATTTTTTTTGCTGCGGAACGGGTAAGCCCGCGGACCGCATGCTTGGCGGTCGAGTAGTCGACCGACGGTCCCCCCGGTCAGCGAACACGCTCGACACGTTGACGATTGCGCCACCACCCGCTGCCAGAATCGCGGGGATCTCGTACTTCATCCCGAAGAACAACCCGTCGAGATTGGTTCCGACGACACGCCGCCAATCCTTCTCGGTCATCTCCGCGGTGGGTGCGAATATTCCTGTCGCACCAGCGTTGTTCACGCCGAAGTGTAGTGCCCCGAACGCGTCGACCGTAGCCCTCACCGCGCTCTCAAGGGTATGAGCAATGCTGACGTCGCCGGCAATCGCGAGGGCGCGGCCACCCTTCGAGGTAATCTGCGCAGCAACCTCGTCGGTCTTGCTCTGACGGCGGCCTACCACGGTGACCGCGGCTCCGCGCTCAGCCAGCAGCAGCGCCGTCGCTGCTCCTGTACCGCTACCGGCACCGGTCACAAGAGCAACCTTGCCGTCAAATTCCACCGAACTCACGAACACCCTCACGTCACGACGCGATGGAGCGTCTTGGGATAGTTCATGCCACCTGGCGATGCCCACGGCATTTCGCCGGGGCATCGTAATGCGTGGTCTCGTCTGTGAGCTAGCGGGAGTTTCCTGGATAAGTTGATCATGGTCGGTCGTTCGGGCCGCCCGTCGGTTGCCGACCTGGGGTAACACGGCGCGTCGGATGGTGC
>NZ_JBHWUE010000197.1:0-7653 GCF_042738615.1 Rhodococcus sp. NPDC059968 | reverse complement strand
GGGCGGAAAAACCCTGGTCAACACCCCCAACGAAATGTGATCAGACAACCGCTGATCACTGCTCGGCTTCACCCATCCCACACGTGGCACGGGCTTGAGAATAACAGCCGTGTGATTCTAAGTAAACGGTATTGCCACTAGCAGGGAGTCTTTGGCAATCGGAGGGGAAGCCACGCTACCCGTGCGGCCACTGGCCTTTCCTGATCCGAACCGATCGTGCTCAGTGCAAGGGCTCTCTAGCTATGAGGCAGTGAGGCTGTTCACTGAACGTGCGTGCGCCGCCGTCCCCGGGTTCGGCCTGACCGAGGACAACAAGGCTGTCGTTGCACTGATCTGCCAGCGGCTAGATGGTTTGCCGCTGCCGATCGAACTCGCGGCTGCGCGGTTGCGGGTGTTGTCGGCGCAGCAGATCTTGCTTCGCCTGAGCGATCGCTATCGACCTCTGAGGTTCGCGAACCGGGGTACACCCCCTCGCCAACAGAGCCTGCGAACGTGTATCGATTGGAGCCACGAGCTGTGCACGGCACCCGAGCGCGCGGTGTGGAGCAGGGTCTCAGTCTTCGCAGGAGGATTCGAGCTGGATGGGGCGGAGGCGCTCTGCGCTGGCGAGTTCGGCCCGAACGAACTGTTGGATGTGTTGGCTGAGCTTGTCAACAAGTCGATCCTGATCCTAGAGGAGACGCACGGTGTCATCCGGTACCGGATGCTTGAAACGGTTCGCGACTACGGGCGGGACCGGCTTCGGGAGAGCGGCGTGTATTCGACGTTGCAACGCCGGCACCGGGACTGGTTCCAACAACTGGCCGCGCGGGCAGACGCCGAATGGCTCAGCCCCAGGCAGGCTGAGTGGACAACCCGCTTGGATCGCGAGCTACCCAATCTTCGCGCCGCGATGACGTATTGCCTCGCCGATCCGATCCACGCTCCGGTCAGCTTGCACATAGCCAACGCTCTTCGCCGCTTTTGGATCTCCCGTGGTCTACTGAGCGAAGGTAGGCATTGGCTCAGTCGAGCATTGACCTCCCAGGCCGAGCCACCAACCACATCACAGGTCACAGCGCTCTGCACCGACGGCATGCTCGCCGCGTTACAGGGCGACAGCACCGATCCCTCCGCTCGCATGGCGAAAGCACGTCAATATGCGGCAGACCTGGCGGACCCCGTCCTGGAGCAATTGGTTACCCGCACCGAGGGCCAACTAGCGCTCTCGAGCGGCGATACAGCACTGGCTTGTCACTCATTTCGAGAAGGCCCTCGACGCGCGCCGAGCACCCGAAGACCTCGATACGCAACTCGAGATGCTATTCGGACTGGGACTTGCGTATGGACGGTGCGGAGACCAAGCACGAGCGATTACCTGCTACGAACAAATCCTCGCCATCACCGAACCTATGGGTGACACTGTGCACCGAGCGCAAGCCCTAGCAGCGCTCGGGTCGACCGTCTCGTGCACCGACCGCATTCAAGCGACTCAGCTGCTAGCCAAAGGCTTACAACTGAGTCGCAGCCTGAGTAGCCCTTCGACCGCAACGAGCTGCCTCTCCACGTGCGCGTGGATCGCCGCCACCGAACACCGAACCGAACACGCCGCGGTGCTGATGGGAGCAATTGAGAAGTTAGAGGAATCCACGGAAGCCCAATGGCTGAATGGATACAACACCAACACAGGTCAGAAATCGAGCCTGGCCCGCGTCCGTCTCACACTTGGCGAACGAGCATTCAGTAAGGCCGTCCAACAAGGTCGAAGTCTCACCCTCAGCGAAGCCGTAACATATGCGCTCGGTGAAAACACAACAGCCCGTGACCCATCAAGATCCAGTCCGAACACAAACCTGACACCGCGCGAACGGCCGAACACAAACCTGACACCGCGCGAACGGCAAGTCGCGGACCTCGTGGCACAGGGGCTGACCAATCGAGCGATTGCGGACACACTCGTGATATCCCAGCGAACCGCACAGGGGCATGTCGAGCACGTCCTCGCCAAACTCGGATTTTCCTCGCGGGCACAGATCGCGGCCTGGGTAGTCGAGCAAGTCGAAGACAACCTTTCACCGACGAAATCGCGCTTCCTTGCCGACGCCTAACTGTACATTCGCCTCGCGAAGCACGTAGAGCTCGTCGGCACCTGACCGACCAGGGGAACTTCTCGATGCCCTCGAAGAAGGACACCGCTCCCACGTAGATGCGGATCCAGATCATCGTCTGGGCGCGGTCGTCGCGGCCAGTCGAGCCAGCTGTTGTGGTGAGCCCCGGAATCCCTTGCCAGTGGTGGACTTACTTTCCAGTTGTGGGTTTACTGATGCGGCCCGTCTGTGGTCGGCACGGACGGGGAGCTGAAGCGGCGGCGTGCGGCGTAGATCAGTGCGCCGACCGCCACGACGGCCGCCCCGGCCAGGACCGACCGGCCTGGCAGGGTGAACGCCAACAGCAGGCACCCGGCCAGCCCGAGCGCCGGGACGGCGCGCCCGAGCCGTCGCTCGGCCGGGGCGAGCGTCCAACCGGAGGCGTTCGCGACCGCGTAGTAGAGCAGCACACCGAAGGAGGAGAATCCGATCGCGGCGCGGACATCGGTGGTGGCGGCGGCGACGGCGACGATCACCCCGACGGCGAGTTCGGCCCGGTGCGGTACCGCGAACCGGGGGTGCACCGCCGCCAGGACGTGGGGCAGATGCCGATCCCGCGCCATCGCCAGGGTGGTTCGGGAGACACCCAGGACCAAGGCAAGCAGCGATCCCAGCGCCGCGACGACGGCGCCGACCCGTACGACGGGCGCCAGCCAACCGGCCCCGGCCGCAGCCACCACACTCGACAGCGGCGCGGCCGCTTCCGACAGCCCCTGCGGACCCAGCACCAGCAGCGCGACGACCGCCACGACCGCGTACACGAGCAGGGTGATGCCCAGTGCCAGCGGGATTGCACGGGGGATGGTGCGCGCCGGGTCGCGCACCTCCTCACCGAGGGTGGCGATCCGCGCGTACCCGGCGAAGGCGAAGAACAATAGCCCCGCCGCCTGCAACACCCCGACCGCCGTGATGTCGGAACCGGGTTCCAGCCGGGCGATCTCGGCGGCCTCGGGGGTCAGTGCCGCGACGACGACGGCGGCGAGTACGGCCAGAACGATCGCCACGATCACCCGGGTCAGCAGCGCCGATTTCTGGACGCCGCGATAGTTCACCGCCGTCAGCGCCACCACCGCCGCGACGGCGACCGCGTGGGCCTGCTCGGGCCAGGCGTAGGCGCCGACGGTCAAGGCCATGGCCGCACACGAGGCGGTCTTGCCGACTACGAAACACCAGCCCGCCAGATATCCCCAGAATTCGCCGAGCCGCTCGCGCCCGTACACATAGGTGCCACCGGAGACCGGATACCGTGCCGCCAGCCGAGCCGACGAGGACGCATTGCAGTACGCCACCACCGCCGCCACCGCGAGCCCGATCAACAACCCCGACCCCGCCGCCCGGGCCGCCGGTGCCAAGGCCCCGAAGATCCCCGCCCCGATCATCGAGCCGAGACCGATCACCACCGCATCGGTCAGCCCCAGACGCCTGCGCAGCCCATCCGGTGTATCCGTCACCGTCGTCTTCGACACCCTGCTCCCATCGCACACCCGGCCGCCAAATTGCATCAAACTAATTTGATGTATCCGGTGTTATCCTCGTGGGGTGGTGCTGTCGCGTCAACCCGTCCCGCCCTTCCTGCAGCTGGCCGCGCATCCGTTGCGGTGGCAGCTGTTGGCGACGCTGTCGGGCGGTGACTACCGGGTCCGGGAGATGGTGACGCTGGTCGGCGAGTCGCAGAACCTGATCTCCTATCACCTGCGCCTGCTGCGCGACGGCGGGCTGGTGCGGGCCACCCGCAGCAGTTTCGACGGCCGCGACAGTTACTACCACTTGGATCTGGATCGCTGCACGCAGATGCTGGCCGGCACCGGCACCGCACTACACCCGGCACTCGGCCCGGGCCCCGCACCTCCGCCGTTCGACCCGACCCCGCCCGTGGCGGTGTTGTTCGTGTGCACCGGGAACAGTGCCCGCTCCGTGATCGCGGAAGCGCTACTGCGCCGGCACACCAGCGGCCGGGTCGACACAGTCAGTGCCGGCACCCGCCCCAAACCGGGCATGCACCCCAATGCGGTGCGGGTGCTGCGAGAAGAGTTCGGGATCGACATCGCAGGCCGGCATCCCCGCCACCTCGACACCCTCGCCGACAGCCCATTCGACACGGTAATCACCCTGTGCGACAAGGCCCGCGAAGTCTGCCCGGAGTTCGACGACACGCGCTGGATCCACTGGAGCATCCCCGACCCGGCGGCAGCGGGCGGCACCGACGAGGACACCTACCCGACCTTCCAGGCCACCGCCGCCGAGATCGACATCCGCATCCGGTACCTGCTGCCGGCCCTCACCACCGAACCCGTGATAAGGAGTGCCCGATGACCACACCCGACGACTACGCCAGCGTCCGCTACCTCGTCGATGACGTGCCCGCCGCCATCGACTTCTACACCAACCGCCTCGGCTTCACCCTGCACACCAATCCCGCCCCCGCCTTCGCCGACGTGATCCGCGGCCCCCTGCGACTCCTGCTGTCCGGCCCGGCCAGCTCCGGTGCACGTGCCACCCCCACCGACCTCACCGGCCCGGGCGGCAACCGCATCGACCTCATCGTCGGTGATCTCGACGCCGAGATCACCCGCCTGCGAGATGCCGGTGTCGCATTCCGCAGCGATCCGGTCACCGGCCCGGGTGGTCGCCAGATCCTGCTCGCCGACCCCGCCGGCAATCTGATCGAACTGTTTCAGCCCACCGCCCATCGGCAGGCCTCGACACCGACCACCTGAGCCGACGAAACCGCCACGCCACTGCGTCCCGCATGGTCTGCGCGGGGTGGGGAACGCGAGTAGTCGGGTACTCGATTCGAGGGGCCCGATTGGACCGGCCATGGTGGTGTGGGGCCTGTCGACCTCGATGCTGTTGTTACCGTCGGCGGGCACTTGGGAATCCGATTTGCTGCACCATCCGATAGACCCCCCATACGGGATAACGACCGGACTCGAGGATTCCGACAAGTTCGTGGGAATTATGCGCTGACACGAACGAGAACCCGTGTGCAGTCGCATTGGTCGACGGTTCGGATTCCGAAAGTTAGCTTTAGCAGACCCACCGTACATAGAACGGCCGTCGAGCTTTGAGCCCGACGTCGTCCACGGAAGACAGGCGGGCGGTCTGCCCGCTGGGAAGGGCCACGATGTGTCGATCTCCGGTAGGCGCAGTGGTCAGATCGACCGCGTGCTCGAGCAACGCGGCCTGATCTGGGGCATCCAAGGCCAGGCGCAATCGCCGGTTCATCAGGACGACATCGTCGCCGAGGGCCATCACCCCGGTCTGCGGTGCGCGGCGACAGGCCTTCAGGTAGGCGTCGAGCAACGCGATCTGCTCCGCGCTCGCCTGGGCGAGCAGCCGCCCCTCTATCTGGGCGGTGGCCGACCGCGCCAGTGTGGCCAGCAACGGTCCGCCGTCCTCGACCCACCCGGTGAGATCGAGCGCACCGACGAGGGCGCCGGACACCGGGTCGTTGATCGGGACACCGGCGCACGCCAGTTCCCCGAAGCAGTCGGCATAGTGTTCGGCGCCCGTGACGAGGGTGGGCTGACGAGTTTCGAGAGCGGTGCCAATCCCGTTGGTGCCGGCGAATTTTTCCGAGTAGCTGAAGCCAGGCGCCAGGTTGACGTCGTCGAGTGCCTGATTGAGTCGTCGGCTGGCGGTGATCCTGGTCAGTACCACGCCGTCTGCTGAGGTCAGGATCACGCTGACCGGCTCGGCGACCAGCCCGTCTGCCAGTTGAAGCAGTACGGGGGCGGCCGCCGCGACCAGGGGACTGTCCAGACCCGGTTCGCGTACGAAGGGGAGCGCGAGCTGATCGGGTCGTACCTCGTGCGACCTCGATCGTTGCCACGAAGACGAGATGGTCTCCCGAACCGAGCCGTCGAGATCGTGCTCGACGAGGAAACGGTTCCGTGCCTTCTGCAGGTCCTTGGTGGTCATCGCTGGTCATCGCCCTGTTCTTCCACCGGTTACATAGACGAGCCTACGTCGTCTCCACGCAAGACGGATCTCAGTCTGAGGCGCGGAAGAATCGACTTGACGCATGGCCCGGATCTCGTCGCTGCGTGTGCATCGTGGCTCTTCGTTCCCCACCCCGGAGTGATAGAACCAGTGAACGCGTGCGGTGGGGTCTTCGCGGCGATCTCGAACACTTCGAGCTTCTCGCCCGGGCCTTCGCAGTGAGTAGTCCCGCCGAGTGCAAGCGTTTGAGTGCCCTCTATTGCGCGCCGAACTGGACTTCCTTCCTGCACGGGTTACTCGAATGTTTCTGCGGCACATCGTCGAACCCGGCCCCACCGAACACCACACTTGAGCCACCCAGGCCCGCCACCACCGCCGCCCCGCCGGGCCGGCCGCGAAATATCAACTCGAATGGTTCCACCACGACAAGTCCGACACCCGCGTGTAGCACGGGTGGCGGGCGTGTCGTGGGCGCAGATCGGCGCAGCTCGGGTGTACCGCCTCCCGCCGCCCACGACCGCGGCGTCGTCACCGATCGGAACTGGCAGGAGGCGATAGTCGGGGCGCTCAGAGCCACGGAATGAGAATCGAACGAAGATCTGCCTCGCGCTACTGCCGATTCGTAGACCTCGACGAATAGGTGTCGCACGCCCAGCCGATGGGGAATCGAGCCAGCCGCCTCCTCGCGAAGACAGCCCACCATTGCAGGTCAGCACCGGACTTCGACAGGCCTCCCCCTTCGTCTGGCTTGCTTTGTGCTTCACGCGGGAGTATGTACGACGCCATCAGACACGCGTCAATGCCTCCCCCATCGTGCGGTTGAGGGTGCTGAGCGAACGGACGGCACTGCGAACCGGCCCGGGCGTGGTATTCGATTGCAGCATGACGTCGGGTGCCGAGGTTTCGGTGAGTTTCTCTGGAGGCTCAACGTGCTCGCCGGCGAGTGCACGTTTGACGTCGGCGACGGTTGCCTGGGTGACGTCGGCTGCTTGGCGCAATGCCTTCGCGGTCTCCTGCGACGGTCCGCTGTCCGGTTCCCCCCGAGAGGCGCTGACCCCCGCTCGGGCGAGTGCATGAGACGACCGATTGCTGACCGTCATGATCCGCAACAACCGTTTCGCTCCCCGACGAGTCCGCGTCGTCGGTCCCATCTCCAACGGTTTGCCCGCCGCGACAAGGTCCTTCAGCGCATTGTCCAGCTTCCGGATGTCGGCGACGAGGTCAGTCTCGTAGCCTGGTTGGACGACGGCTCCGATACCGGTGTCGACGATGGCAGTCATCTGATCGAGGTAATCGTCGATCTTCGAGATCAGCGTCGATCTCGTTCCGGTGGAGAAGATGAAGTACGCCGCCGCTATTCCGACGATTCCCCCGGCCGCCGTTTCGTAGATGCGCAGTTCGAGTACCTCGATGCTGAATGTGCCGAGCAGTCCGTACAGCATCGCAAGCATGACGGTGACGAAGAAGGAGAGCAATGCGTAGGCAACCGCGACGAGGTAGAACGCGAAGAATACGCAGACGACGAGCAGGAGCAGCTGCAATGGCTGGTTGTTTCCGACCAACGCGGACAACACAACTCCTGCAA